>DASQDT010000122.1:0-7425 GCA_035634035.1 Pyrinomonadaceae bacterium
GCGCGTGGCCGAGGAGCACCTTGAGACGATGCGCCACTACACGCGCGTGATGGCGCGCGCGCTCAAGGTGCGCGGGCTGCTCAACATCCAGTTCGCCATCAAGGACGACCGCGTCTACGTCCTCGAAGTCAACCCGCGCGCGTCGCGCACCGTCCCGTTCGTCTCGAAGGCGACGGGCGTCGCGCTCGCGCGCGTCGCGGCGCTGGTGATGGCGGGGCGCGCGCTCAAAGAGTTCAACCTGCCGGACGAGCTTTCGGTCAGCCGCTTCTTCATCAAGTCGCCGGTCTTCCCGTTCGTCAAGTTCCCCGGCGTCGACCCGATTCTCTCGCCGGAGATGCACTCGACGGGCGAGGTGATGGGCGTCGGCTCGACCTTCGGCGAGGCCTACCTGAAGGCGATGACGGGCGCGGGCCTTGAGCTGCCGCGCGAGGGCACGGCCTTCATCAGCGTCAACGACTCGGACAAGGGGCAGGCCGTCGTCGTCGCGCGCCGCCTGACGCGGCTCGGCTTTAAGCTGATGGCGACCTACGGCACGTCGGCGCGCCTGCGCGAGGTCGGCCTCGAAGTCGAGACGGTCTTCAAGGTCAACGAGGGGCGGCCGAACATCGCCGACAAGATTAAGCAGGGCGAGATCGCGCTCGTCATCAACACTCCGTTGGGCCGCGCCTCGCACTACGACGAGCAGGCCATCCGCCGCGCCGCGCTCACGCACGGCGTCCCCTGCGTGACGACGATGACCGGCGCGCAGGCCGTCGTCGAAGCCATCTCCGCCCGCGAGCACACCGAAGTCTCCGTCGTCCCCCTACAGGAACTCCACGCCGCGGCCGCCACGGGCCGCTGAGGGTCGAGATGATTGAGTTGCGCGCGGTTGTCATCACGGTCAGCGACCGTTCGGCGCGCGGGGAGCGGGCGGACGAGTCGGGCGAGGTTTTGGCCGGGCTGCTGGCGGAGGCGGGCGCGCAGGTGGTCGCGAAGGAGGTCGTCGCGGACGACCTTGAGCCGCTGGCCGAACGCTTGCGCGAGTGGGCCGGGCGCGCGGACGTGAATCTAGTCTTGACGACCGGCGGGACGGGACTCAGCCCGCGCGACAACACGCCCGAGGCGACGCGCGCGGCGGTCGAGAGGGAAGTGCCGGGCGTGGCCGAGGCGATGCGCGCCGCGTCTCTCGCGCGGACGCCGACGGCGATGCTCTCGCGCGCCGTCTGCGGCGTGCGCGCGGGCGCGCTCATCCTCAACCTCCCCGGCTCGCCCAAAGCGGTGCGCGAGTGCTTCGCCGTCGTCCGGCCCGTGCTCGCGCACGCCGTCTCGCAGCTCGCCGGCGGCGGGCACGAAGAGTCTTAAGACGGCCGGCCGCAGAAAAGTTTTGACAACCCCGCGGGCCGACGCCTAGAATCACTCCCGTCTCAGACATCCGACGCGCGAAGGGTCTTCCTGATACATGCCGAGCGCGATTCTCCTACAAGCGGCGACCGCCCCGCCCTCGCTCTCCGAGGTCGGCGGCCCCGTCACGGCCTACTGGCCGGTGATGATCTTCTTCGTCTTCGCCATCATCTTCCCGGTCTTGCCCATCGTCTTGGGCCGACTCGTCAGGCCGAGTCTCTACCAGAAGGCGAAGGCGCGCCCCTACGAGTGCGGCATCGACCCGACGACCGAGGCGCACGACCGCTTCACCGTGCGCTACTACATCGTCGCCATGCTCTTCCTCATCTTCGACGTGGAGACCATCTTCCTGCTGCCGTGGGCCATCATCTTCATGGGCGACGACTTCAGCTTCACCAAGTTCGCGCTCGTCGAGATGTTCGTCTTCATCGGCATCCTCGTCGTCGGCTACTACTACGCGTGGCGCAAGGGCGCGCTCGAATGGGCGTGAGGCGGTTTTCATTTTATGGCTGAGCATCCAGAAGGCATCGTCCTGACGACGGTCGATTCGATTTTCAACGCCTTGCGGCGCGGCGTGGGCGCTCCCGTGATGAACGCCAAGCCCGTGCGCGACATCGTCAACTGGGGGCGCAAGTCCGCGCTCTGGCCGATGACGTTCGGGCTCGCGTGCTGCGCCATCGAGATGATTGCGACGGGCGCGGGCCGCTTCGACATCGACCGCTTCGGCGCGGGCGTCTTTCGCCCGTCGCCCCGCCAGAGCGACCTCATCATCGTCGCCGGGACGGTGACGCTGAAGATGGGGCCGGTCGTGCGCCGCGTCTACGACCAGATGCCCGAGCCGAAGTGGGTCATCGCGATGGGCGCGTGCGCCTCGACGGGCGGGCCCTTCGACTCCTACTCGACGATGCAGGGCGTCGACCGCACCATCCCCGTCGACGTGTACATACCGGGCTGCCCGCCGCGCCCCGAGGCTCTGCTCTACGGGCTGATGCGCCTGCAAGACATCATCATGCGCGAGGCCCCGGCCGCCTACATCTTCGAGTCGGACGGCACGGTGCGCCGCCAGCGTCAGCTCGACGACGACGAGCCCGTCGTCGCGGCCGGCGACAAAATCGATGTGGGGATGACCGACCTCGTCGGCTGAGTCGGGACGACAGTTTACGAAACGAACAGGCCGCGCCCATTCGAAGGGCGCGGCCTTTGACTTTGAACCCGCCGCCGTTCGCCGCGGGCAACTCGGAAGATTACCGAACGCGGGCGGCGATTAAAGGCCGACGAGGTGGCGCGTGTCGTTGACTGCGCGGACGCGCGTGAAGCCGTCGTCGTTGATGGAGAAGCGCGTGACGCCGCAGTTGGACGACGCTATCCAGACGGGCCGGAGGTGGGGCGCGTCGAGCGCGCCGATGAGGTGGAGGGCGAGGACGCAGATGGTTCCGGTGTGTGAGAAGACGGCGACGGTGCCGCCGCGGTTGGCGTCGATGGCCGAGTCGAGCGCGGCCGCCGCGCGGTCGAGCATCTGTCGGTAGCTCTCGCCGCCGAGGAGGACGCGCTCGAAGTCGCGCCGCAGCAGGGCCGCGTACTCGTCCGGGTACTCGCGCGCCGCCTCCTCGAACGTCAAGCCCTCCATCCGCCCGACGCTCCGCTCTCGAAAAGCGTTCGACAGATTTATTTCCAGACCCGCGAGACGGGCCAGAGGCTCGGCCGTCGCGACGGCGCGGCGCAGGTCGCTCGAATGGATGGCCATCACACCGTCGGCGACGAGCGCGCGGGCCGTCGCCTCGGCCTGCGCGCGTCCGAGCGGGGAGAGGGGCGTGGCCGAGTGGCCGCCGAAGCGCCGCTCGGCGTTCCCTTCGGACTGCCCGTGGCGGACGAGTAGGACGTGAGTCGTTCTCTGCATGGCGGGGATTTTTAACGCGGGGGCAGGGTGGCGTCGACGGGCATCTTGTACATCTCGGAGAGGCCCTTCGCGTACTCGGCAATCGGCGGGAGGCCGAGCGCGGCGCGGCGCGCGTCGAGGCGCGCGGGGTCGCGCGTCGGCGCGATGACGAATCGCTTGCCTTCGACGAGGTCGAAGCGCGTGCCGTAGATTTGCGGCTTGCCCTCGGCGCGCAGGATGGTGTCGGTCAGGGAGGCGAACGCCTCGTTCGGAATCTCGCCGCGGCGCGCGGCGCTTCGGATGTAAGGAAGCGACTTTTTCTTGAGCGCGAGCGAGGGGCTGTGAAGCATGATGACGAAGGCCGCGTTCGCGCCGTCTCGGCCGACGAGGCGGACGCTCGGGAAGCCGTGGCGTCTGACGATTTGGGTCAGGCGCTTCGTGTTCGCGTCGTCGATCGACTGAATCCTGCGCGACTCGGCCTCGTCCGCCCAGTCGCCGTCCTCCATCGTCGCGCGCGCGGCCTGCTCGGCCTCGTACATCCGCAGAAGTTCTTGCCTTAGCGACTCGTTCAGAGGCTTCTGCGCGACAGAGTCACGCCTCGGCTTCTGAGTCTTCCGCGCGGCGGCCGGAGAAGCGACGCACGCGGACACGAGCACGACGGCGAACACGAGCGCGCGGGCGGCTCCGTGCGCGAGCATCAAATAAGGCGTCTTACGCATCGACTCGCCCGCCGCCTTTGCTCGTCACTCGTCACTCGTCACTCGTCACTGCCTTCAGGCCGCGACCGTCTCGGCCTTCAGCTTCTCGGTCTGGTAGTGAGCGACGAGGGCGTCGATGATGGCGTCGATGTGGCCCTCCATGACGAGGTCGAGCTGGTGGATGGTGAGGCCGATGCGGTGGTCTGTGACGCGGTTCTCTTTGAAGTTGTAGGTGCGTATCTTCTCGGAGCGGTCGCCCGAGCCGACCATCGAGCGGCGCTCGCTCGCCTGCGCCTCGTGCTGCTTCTGCTCCTCCAGCTCCTGCAGGCGCGCGCGCAAGACCCTCATCGCCTTCTCGCGGTTCTTAATCTGCGACTTCTCGTCCTGCATCGAGACGACGAGCCCCGTCGGCTGGTGCGTGATGCGGACGGCCGAGTAGGTCGTGTTCACACTCTGTCCGCCCGGCCCCGACGAGCAGAAGGTGTCGATGCGCAAGTCCTTCGGGTCGATCTTCACGTCCACCTCTTCGGCCTCGGGCAAGACGGCGACGGTGATGGCCGACGTGTGTATGCGGCCGGCGGTCTCGGTCTGCGGCACGCGCTGGACGCGGTGGACGCCCGACTCGTATTTCAACTTCGAGAAGACCTTGTCGCCCTCGATCATCGCGATGGCCTCTTTGACGCCGCCGATGCCTGACTCCGAGAGGTCGAGGATTTCCATGCGCCAGCCCTGACGCTCGGCGTAGCGGCCGTAGAGGCGGAGCATCTCGGCGGCGAAGAGCGTGGCCTCGTCGCCGCCCGTGCCGGCGCGGATTTCGACGATGACGTTCTTCTCGTCGTTCGGGTCGCGCGGCAGCAGAAGGAGGCGCAACTCGTCCTCGCTCCGCGCGAGACGCTCTTCGAGCTCCGCCATCTCGGCGCGCGCCATCTCGCGCATCTCCTCGTCGTCGGTCGTGTCGAAAAGCTCCTTCGCGCCCGACAATTCCGTTTTGACCTGCCGCCACTCGCGGTACTTCTTGACGACCTCGCCCAGAGAGCGGTGCTGCTTGCTGAGCTTCGCGTAGTTCGCGGCGTCGGAGAAGATGTCGGGCGACGAGAGTTCGCCGGTCAGCTCCTCGTATCGTGCTTCGATCTGTTCGAGTTTTTCTAGCATGGCTTTTTACGACAGCGGCGCGAGCGCCGCCTCAGCGGGCCGCGGCTCGAACTTCAGGGACTCTTCGAGCGCGAAGATGGCGACTTCGAGTTGTTTGTCGTCGGGCTCTTTGGTCGTGATGTTTTGCAGCCAGACGCCGGGCATCGTCAGAAGTTTGAAGATGAGCCCGCCCTCCTTCTTCGCCGACAGACGGATGATCTCGTAGGAGAGGCCGGCGACGACGGGGATGAGCGCGATGCGGACGAGCATATTGTAGAGCAGCGAGTCGAACTTAATCACGGAGAACAGCACGATGGAGACGAGCATGACGACCATCAGGAAGCTCGTCCCGCAGCGCGGGTGCTGGCGCGGCTGACGGCGCGCGTTCTCGACCGTCAGGGGCAGGCCCGCCTCCCAAGTGAAGACCGTCTTGTGCTCCGCGCCGTGGTACTCGAAGACGCGGCGGATGTCCTTCATCAGAGAGAAGCTGAAGATCATCACGAGGAAGAAGACCATGCGGATGAGGCCGTCGAGGAGGTTGAAGGCGACGGACGGGCGGACGGGCCGCAGGTACGTGCGCGCCGAGTCGTAGGCGCGCGCATACCACGGCGCGGCGGCGGGCGTCTGCGCGCCGCCGGTCGCCGTCGCCGCGTCGCCCGGAGTCGCGGCGTTCGCGGCTTGAGTCTGCGCGGCGGGCGTCGCGTCCGGGGTCGTCTGCGCGGAGGGTGTGGCCCAACCGGCGGCGATGAAGATGGCGTTGGTGAGCAGGAGCGGCGCGACGATGAAGAGCATGACGTTGAAGAAGAGCGCGAAGACGATTGAGCCGGCGGCGGCGGCCGTCCCCCCGCGCTTCAGCTCGTCCTCGGGGCGCTCCTCGGTCGGGACGGGGAACAGCCCCGGCACGCCTCCCGTCAGGCCGGCGAAGTCGCCCTCGCCCTCGACGACCGCGGGCTTGAGCGCGACCTTCACTTCCTTCTCGTCGGCGTCGTCGAACGCCTCGGCCGCCGAGTAGTTAAGCGCCTTGATGCCGAGCGCCATCGACTGGATGAGCACCGCGCCGCCGCGCAGGACGGGGAGCTTGAGCAGCGGGAGGCGGTCGCTCCACTTCGGGAGCGGCGCGCCGGTGTGCGCGATGGTGCCGTCGGCGCGGCGGACGGCGACGGCGTAGGCGTTCGGCGTCCGCATCATCACGCCCTCGATGACGGCCTGCCCGCCGACGATTAAATCTCTCTCGCTTGCGCTCACGTTCTACCTCGTCGAATGGTTTGGGGTGCCCGGCAAGTGAAAACGCCGACGCTTCCGTGGCCGCGGTCTCGTCTGCGCGCGGCTCGCGGGCGCAGAGGTGTTGACCGCCGATGGAGCGCGTCGGCGTGCGTTTTTGGGTGGCTAATACTGACGGCGCTGGACGCTCGTCATAAGTCTCTCGAAAGTCTTACTGGGCGACGGCCGCGCCCTCGGCCGGGGCTTCGGCGGCGGCGGCCGTCTTCTTGCCGTAGCGCTTGTTGAAGCGGTCGACGCGGCCGGCCGTGTCAACGAGCTTCTGCTTGCCCGTGAAGAACGGGTGGCAGGCCGAGCAGATTTCGACCTGCAAGTCTTCCTTGCGCGTCGAGCGCGTCGTCCACTCCTCGCCGCAGGCGCAGTGAACCTTAATCTCTTTGTAGTCCGGATGAATTCCTTGCTTCATTTTTGACTCCCTCCCCGTAGGCGGGCCCGCGGGCCCGCGACGAAAAAGTCATGATACTTGCCGGCGGCCGCAAGCGTCAAGTTTGCAAGGGTTTTCGCGGGCGCGGCGGCCGGCGGGCGGGCGCGGAATTGTTTGTTGACAGCGGCTCAAAACGCGTGTTACAAACTCGGCTGTCACGCCTTTTTGTAGCATCTTGGCAAGCGCCTAATCCGCAGTTTCAAAGACTTGCCGACGCGCCGCTTTCGACGGCTCGCCCACGCGGCAGACTGTAGGATGCGATGACGGACGACCCCAACAAACCGCAGACTCCCGACGACGCCGGACGGCTCCCCGCGCCCGACGAGAGCGGGCCGCGCCCGACGCCCGAGAGTCAGGCCGAGGCCGCCCCGAAAGCGCCTTCGGGAAGCTCCGCCACCGGCACGACAACGCCCGCCGCGCCCTCGGCCGCCGACGCCGCGCCCGGTAGTCCGGCAGCCAACTCTCCGAGCGAACAGATACAGTCCGTAAGCGCCGCCGAGAAGGCGGAAGCGAAGACCGAAGAGAAGGCAGAGACGGCCGAGGAGAAGAAGGCGCGTCTCGTCGCGGAGGCGAAGGCGCGCGCGGCGGCCGTCAAGGAGGCCGCGGCGGCGAAGGCCGCGGGCGGCGCGGCGGCGGGC
>DASQDT010000123.1:0-19111 GCA_035634035.1 Pyrinomonadaceae bacterium
TGTGGCTCCTGACTTTCGTCGGGACGATGCCGGTCGGCAACTTCTCGGCGGGCTTGGCGGCCGAGCGCTTCGGCGCGCCCGTCACGCTCGCGGCGAGCGGCGCGGTCATCGCCGTCTTCACCGCGCTCGTCGCCCTGACCAACACGCGTCTGCTCGAAATCGAGGTGCGCTGACCTGCAAAAAACTCCCGCGCCCCTCACGCCACGGAGGGCGCGGGAGGTTTTGAGGTCGACGGCGCTCAGCGCTGCGCGCGGCGACGGCCGGCGGTTCTGTGCGCGCGCGAGGCGGTCGTCGCGGCGGGCGCGTCGTCGGGCGGGAGCGGCCGCCCCCAGAAGGCGCGGTCGGCCTCGTGGAAGCGTTTCGGGACGAAGCTCATGTGCGGGTTGATGGCGTAGATGGTCGTCTCGGACGGGTCAATCGTCTTCGCGATTAACTCCTCGAAGTCGTCGAGGTCTTCGCCCATCGCCTTGACGAACTCGCCGCCGGACGTGACCAGCTTGTCCATCTCGGCGAGCGACTCCATCGGCGTGACGGCCAGATAGACGCTGTCGCGCCCGCCGCCGACCACCTCGTACATCGCCCAGTGGTGGTCGCTCTTCATCTTGCGCATCGCGCCGATGTAGGTCTGCGCGACCCGCATGAAGTCGCCGACGTGGCCCGGCTTGACGCGGAACGTGGTGACGGTGATGTAGCGCGCCTTCGTCACGTCGCGGCCCGCGTTGTAGCTGAGCGGCGCGTGGAGGACGCCGACCGTCGAGCGCTGCGAGGTGTGGAGGTCTTCGCGGCCGCGCAGGGGCCCGGTCAACTGCTCGAAGTAGGTCTGGACGGGGCCGGGCGTCGAGAGCCAGCGCTCGATGTCCTGCTGGCTGCGCGCCCACGCGTCGAGCGAGTCGAAGAACCAGACGTAGGCGGCCTCGTTGGTGTTGCCGGCAATCGGCGACATGCCGACGCGGTGGTAGGCGGGCTGGCCCGTCTCCTCGGCCTTCGCCAAGACCCTCGCGAAGTGGTTCGACTCTCTGACGTGGTCGCGGAACTTGCCGGGCTTGATCTCCTCGCGGTCGAAGACCAACACCTTCGGCGGCGCCTGCGCGGCGGCCGCCGGCGCGAACAAAAACAGGCAGATGACGGAAAGCAGGAAGGGAGTTTTTCTCATCTCAGTCGCCCACCTCCGAGGGGCTTTTAGTTGAAGGGAAGAATCGCGTCTTTGCACGACGCCTACACATACGGCGGGAGGGGGGCGGGCGGATTCCTGAGGGCGCTCGGGGCGGGCGCAAGAACGGGCGGGGCGGGCGTTCTAGGGTCAGTTCACACGCGCGGCGCGGGGGCGTTTTTGCGCCCGGCGCGCCGGCGGCAAGCCGAGAGAGTCGGGGGAAGAATGATGCGAAATATTAGAGTCACAGTCGCGCGGCTAGTCTTGGCCGCCTTCGTCGTTTTGCTCGCGGCCGCGGGGGCGCAGGCGCAAGGCGTCATCGTGCCCGGCCCGTGCCGCCGCTGCCCGCCGCGCCCGCCGCTGCCGCGGCCCGTGCCGCTGCCGAACGCGCTGCCCGTCAAGTCGGTGAAGATCGAGACGCGCATCGCCAATCAGGTCGCCACGACGCACGTCGAGCAGGTCTTCCGCAACGACACCGACATGGTGCTCGAAGGGACTTACTTCTTCCCGATTCCGGAGACGGCCTCGATCTCGGAGTTCGCCATCTGGGAGGGCGACCGGCGTCTGGTCGGCGAGGTGCGCTCGCGCGAGGAGGCGCGGCGCATCTACGACGAGATCGTCCGCCGCCAGCGCGACCCCGGCCTCCTCGAATACGCCGGCCGCGACCTCTTCCAAGCCAGCGTCTTCCCCATCCCCCCGCGCTCCGACAAGAAGCTCGAAATCACCTACACGCAGATTCTCAAGGCCGAGTCGGGCACGGTCGCCTACCGCTACCCTCTGGGGACGGGCCGCAACGTCGCGCCCATCACGGGGACGGTCTCGGGCCGCGTCGAAATCGCCTCCGAGCAGGTAGTGCGCAACGTCTACTCGCCTTCGCACGAGGTGAGCGTGACGCCGGCGCGCGGCCCCAAACACACGACCGTCTCGTTCGAGTCGAAGGCGGGCGAGGAGCCGCGCGACTTCCAACTCTTCTACGGCGGCTCGAAGGACGACTTCGGGCTCACGCTTTTGACGCACCGCGAGCCGGGCAAGCAGGGCTACTTCCTGCTGACGGTCTCGCCGAAGGAGGAGTTCACCGAGCGCGAGTACGCGGAGAAGGACGTGGTCTTCGTCCTCGACACGTCGGGCTCGATGGCCGAGGCCGGCAAGATGGAGAAGGCGCGGGCGGCGCTCCTGTTCGGCGTCCGCACCTTGCGCGACGGCGACCGCTTCAACGTCATCAACTTCGCGGGCGAAGAGCACCTGATGTCGGCCGCGCTGATTCAGGCGGACGCGGCCGGACGGGCGCGCGGCGAGGAGTTCGTCAAGGCCCTGCGGCCGGTCGGCGGGACGAACATCAACGACGCGTTGCGCGCCGCGCTCAACCAGTTCCGCCAGTCGGAACGCCCGCGCATGGTCGTCTTCATGACGGACGGGCTGCCGACCGTCGGCGAGACGAACCCGCAGCGCATCGTCGAGAACGCGCGGGCCGCGCGCGTGCCCGGCGCGCGCGTCTTCACCTTCGGCGTCGGCTACGACGTGAACGCGCCGCTGCTCGACAAGCTGGCCTCGGACAACGGCGGCGTCGCCGACTACGTCGAGCCGAAGGAGGACATCGAGGTCAAAATCTCGAACTTCTTCAACAAGGTCAACTACCCCGTCTTGACCGACATCCGCCTCGACATGGGCGCGGTCGAGACCGACCTCGTCTACCCGCGCGAGCTGCCCGACCTCTTCCGCGGCACGCAGATAACCCTCTTGGGCCGCTACCGCAACGAGTACGACCTGCGCGCGACGACCCTGCGACTCATGGGCCGCGCCGGCGGCGACGAGCGCGCGTTCACCTACACGAACCTGAACTTCCCCCTGAACGAAACGCAGAACGACTTTCTGCCGCGCCTGTGGGCGACGCGGCGCGTCGGCTGGCTGATGGAGCAGATACGCACGAACGGCGAATCGCAGGAGCTGCGCGACGAGATAGTCGACCTCGGCACGCGCTACGGCATCGTCACGCCCTACACCTCCTACCTCGCGCTCGAACCCGGGGCCGCGCCCGCCAACGAGGTCACCGTGACGGGCGGCGCGCGCCGCGAGGCCGAGCGACGCGGGGCGGGTGCGGGTCGCAGCGGCGGGTTCACGATGTCGGCGCCGCGCCCGGCCGCCGACGCGCGCGCGAAGGCGACGACGGGTGCCGACGCCGTGCAGATGAGTCGGCAGACGCGCGCGCAGCAGGACGCGTTGCGCGTGATCGACGGCTCCGAGTCGGACGAGGGGGCGGCCGGCCGCGACGCCGTGCGCAAGGTCGGCGACAAGACCTTCTACCTGCGCGAGGGCGTGTGGACGGACGCCGAGTTTAAGGCGGAGGCGCGCCTGCCCGAGACGACGCTCGTCTTCGCGAGCGAGGAGTACTTCGACCTCGTCCGGCGCGAGCCGCAGCTCGCCAAGTACCTCGCGCTCGGCGAGCGCGTCGTCGTCGTCTTCAAGGGGCGCGTCTACCGCGTCAAAGGGTGAAGGCTGCAAGGCGGAAGGATGAAAGTCGGGCTCCGCGAGTCGAATCTTTCGGCTGGCGCGGCCCGACTTTCATCCTTCCGCCTTCGTCCTTCGTCCTTCGTCCTTCGACTTTTCCACTTGTCTCTCCCGTACGGCTTCGTACACAATGAAGTCCTGTATGAGAGTGACTTTCGCGCGAAAAATCCTGATGGCCGGGCGGCGGGCGGCGGCGCTCGCCGCGCTCGCCTCGGCCGCGTGTCTCGCGTCGGCCGTCGCGTCGGCCGCGTCGCAGGTGGCTCTGTCGGCGGGCTGGGCGGCCGAGCGGCGAGGCGAGGCCGGCAAGGACTTGAACACGGTCTTCTTCGTCGACTCGAAGCGCGGCTGGGCGGCCGGCGACGGCGGCCTCGTCATCCACACGGAGGACAGCGGACGGACGTGGGCGCGGCAGACCGTCCAGACGACGGACGCCGTCAACGACCTCTACTTCCGCGACAAGACCGACGGCTATCTTCTGGCCGGGGCGCGCATCTTCACGACCGAGGACGGCGGCGAGACGTGGCGCGAGTCCGCGCGCTTTCACGCCGAGACCTTCGGCGGCGCGGAGCCCGAGCTCTACAGCGTCCGCTTCACGAGCAAGAAGCGCGGCTGGATCGTCGGCTCGCTCAGCCGCCGCGAGCGCGTCGAGGACAGCCTCGTCCTCTACACGGAGGACGGCGGCACGTCTTGGCAGCGCCAGCGCGTGCCGACGCGGAGCGAGCTCGTCAACCTCGACTTCTCGGGCGACAAGCGCGGCTGGATAGTCGGCGCGTCGGGCACCGTCCTGCACACGCGCGACGGCGGGCAGACGTGGACGCTGCAAAGGTCTGGGACGACGGCCGACCTCTACAACGTCGACTTCCGCAACGAGAAGGAGGGCTGGGCCGTCGGCCAGCGCGGCACGATTCTGCTGACGGGGGACGGCGGCGAGACGTGGGCGGCGACGCAGTCGCCCGTCAAGTCGACGCTCTTGGGCGTGCGCTTCGCCAACGACTCGGACGGGTGGGCCGTCGGGCGCGGCGGGACGATCCTGCGCTCGGGCGACGGCGGCCAGACGTGGCTTCAGCAGGAGAGCAAGACGCGCCAGAACATCTACGCGCTTTTCGTCGACAAGAACAACTGCTGGGCGGTCGGCGCGGACGGGCTCGTTTTGCAGTACGAAAGATGAGGCAACCGCGCGCGGCGCGCGAGCCATCTCAGGGTTTGCATAGCGAGTTACCCGTTAAGAGCCGCCATGGGGAAGCGGCGGGGTAACCGATGGTTCTCCTGTGACTCCCGCCCGGCGTCCGACACGCGCCGGGCGGTTTTTTTTTGTCTTTCGGGATTTTCTTAGGTGCGCCGGCGGACGCGCCGCCGATGCGTGCGGCGGGTCTTAGACGCGGCGGGATTGGCGGTGGTCTTCACCGTCGCGGCGGGCGAGGCGACGGCCGAGGCCGAAGGCGGCTCGCCCGCGCCGAGGTCGCGCAAGTCCTCTTCGGCCGCCGAGACGGGGCGCGTGCGCGAGCAGAGGCCGGTCGTGAGCTGGCCGAGCGCGTCGTCGCCGCCGTAGGCGTAGACGACGTAGGACTCGCCCTTGCGGAACGCGTAGCCGCAGGCGGCGGAGCTGGCCGGCGTCTTGATGACGACCTCGCCGCCCGCCACGTTCTTCCAGACGCGGCTGACTTTGAAACGGACGCGCACGCCGCCCTCGTTCGGGACGGCCAAATGCCAGCCCGTCTCCTGCGCGCACTTCCCGCCCGACTTCTTGGCGGCCTCGCCCGCGGGCGCGACCTCGACGACCTCCCCGACAAAAACGGCGCGGGCGCGCGCGGCCTCGTCGCGCGGCGCGCCCGGCGGCACGCAGCTGCACGCGAGCGCGGCCCGCTCGCACGCGAAGAAAAGGGCGGCGAGCGAGAGGGCGGCTGCGAGCGTGCGTTTGAGTCTCATCGTCGTCGGGCGTCGGGCGCGTTGCCTTCTGCGGTCAGGAGCCGCGCGTGCCCGTGTAGCGGGCGGGCGGCGCGATGGGGAGGTTCACTTTTATCTTCCCCTCGATGCGGTCGCCCTCGGAGCGGCCGCTGATGCGCGCGCGATAGGTCTGCCCGCGCACCTCGTAGGAGACGCCGGCCTCGAACTCGTCCTCGCCCGACGCCGAGGCGTCTTCGAGCGGGATGCTGCCGAGCCGCGAGTCGATGCGGCCGCCGAGCGAGCCGCCGTTGCGCTCGATGACGAGCGTCGCCGGGTGTTTGCCGAACGGCGTCGCCACCTCTAGATTCCAGATGCCCTCAATCGCCAAAATGGTTTCCCCCTTTTGTCCGTTCTACTTCGTCACGGCCCCGCGCCCCTCGTCCTTGCGCCTGCCCGAGCTGTCGTAGACCTCGACGCGCTCCGCGTAGGGGCTGACCTGCGCGACGACCTCGTCCGCGTCGCCGACGATGACGACGGCCGCCGCGTCCGGCGTCACGAGCAGGCGGGCGACGCGGCGCACGTCCTCGCGCGTCACGGCCTCGATGCGGTCGCGGTAGGTGCGCAGGTAGTCGGCCGGGAGGTCGTACATCTTCGACTGCGCGAGCTGCTCGATGAGCCCCTCCTGCGTCTCAAGCCTGATGGAGAAGACGCCCGCCAGATAAGACTTCGCGTTGCGGAGCTCCGTCTCCGTCACGTCCTCGTCGCGTATGCGCCCGAGCTCGTAGAAGAACTCTTTGAGCGAGTCGCCGGTGACGGCCGTGCGCACCTCGGCCGTGGCGCGGAAGCTTCCCGCGAGCCGCCGCGAGTCGAGCGACGTGTAAGCGCCGTAGGTGTAGCCCTTCTCCTCGCGCAAATTCATGAAGAGCCGCGCCGAGGCGGTCGCGCCCAGAATCGTGTGCATGACGAGGGCGGGGAAGTACTCCGCGTGCGTGCGCGTGATGCCGAGGTTGGCGATGACGATGTTCGACTGCGCCGAGCCGGGGCGGTCGACGACGTAGGCGACGCGCTCGGCGAGCGAGGGCGGCGCGGGGAACTGCTGCTCGGCGGGCGCGTCGCCCGTCCAGCCGCCGAAGAGCTCGGTGGCGCGCGCGACGACCTGCTCGGCCTTGACCGCGCCGACGGCGAAGAGCACCGCGCCGCCGGCCGTGAAGTTGGCGGCGTGGAAGCCGGCCAGCTCCTCGCGCGTGAGCGCGTCGATGGACTCGTGCGTCGGCGAGACGACCGCGTACGGGTGCTCGCCGAACAGCGCGCGCGCGAGCGTCTCGGTGGCGAGGAAGGAGGCCTGCGCGCGCTGCGCGATGAGGTTCTGGTGCGCGTTCTGCTTCGTCAGCTCAAGCTCGTCCTCGGGGAACGAGGGGCGCAGCGCGATGTCGGCGAGGAGCCCGAGGATGTCGTCGGAGTAGGTCGAGAGGGCCGAGGCGGCGACGGTCGTGTAATCGGAGGTCGCGCCCGCGTTCAGGGACGCGCCGAGGCGCGCGACCTCGTCGGCTATCTCGCGGCTCGTGCGCGTCTCCGTCCCCTCCGCCAGCATGTGCGTCATGATGTCGGTGAGGCCGGGGAGCGCGGGCGGGTCGTAGGCGTCGCCCTTGCGGAAGACGAGGCGGAAGCTGACGAGCGGAAGGCGCGACTGCTCGACGACGACGACGCGCAGCCCGTTGGCGAGCGTCGCCTCGACGGGGACGGGCGTGTTGAGCGGCCGCGGGGCGAGCGGCGCGGGAGGCTCGCGCCGGAAGGTGTCCGTGTGGGTCTGATCCATTTATGTCTACCGTCTGTCTCTACTTCGCGGCCGGCGGCTCGGTCGGCCCGGCCGGCTGCTGTTCGGGCTTGGGGGAGGGCGAGGCGTCGGCGGCCGGGCGGGGCGGCTCGGCGGTCGAGGGAGCGTCGGTCGGGGGTGCGGGCGGGACTTGCGGCGGCGGCGCGCCGACATCCTCGGGCGCGACCTCGGGCGCGGCCGTGGCGACGGCCGCGGCCGGCTCCTCGGCGGCCGGGGGCGCGGGCACGACTTCGATCAGGGTGTGGTCTTCCGTCAGAAGGTAGCGCGCCGTCGCCTCGCGAATCCGGGCGGGCGTGACGGCGAGGTAGCGCTCGATCTCGGTGTTGAAGAGCGCCGGGTCGCCGTCGTAGAGCGCGTACTCGGCGAGGCGCTGCGCGCGGTAGAGCGACGACTGGCAGCCGCGCGTGAAGTCGTTCAGGAGGTTGTTGCGCAGCTTCTCCATCTCGCCGGGCGTCGGCCCCTCCTCGGCGAGTCGGCGAATCTCTTCGGTGAGCGTCGCGCGAATCTGGTCGGCGTCGTGGCCCGGCTTCGGGATGGCGAAGACGTAGAAGGACGAAGGGCCGCGCCGCTCGCCGATGCCGCCCTGTATGCCGACGACCGACTCCTCGCCCTTGACGAGTCGCTGATAGAGGCGCGAGCTGTCGCCTTCCAAGAGGAGGTCGCTCGCGAGCGAGAGCGCGTAGTAGTCGGGCGTGCGGCGCGCGGGCGCTTTCCAGCCGAGCATGAGGGCGGGGAGCTGCGCGAAGCGGTCGCGGTAAATCTCGTGCCGGCCGGCGACGCCCTCGGGCTCGGAAACGTCGACGGGCGGCGGCTCGGTCTGCGCCGGTATGGAGGCGAAGTATTTCTCGACGAGCGCGCGTGCCTCGGCCGGGTCGAAGTCGCCGACGATGGAGAGGACGGCGTTGTTCGGCGCGTAGTAGACGCGGAAGAACTCGCGCACGTCGTCGATGGTCGCGGCGTCGAGGTCTTCCATCGAGCCGATGGTCGAGTGCGCGTTGGCCGGGTTCTTGTAGACGAGTTCGTTGAGGCGGAGGAAGGCGTTCGAGTAGGGGCGGTTGTCGTAGTTGAGCCGCTTCTCCTCCTTGACGGCCTCGCGCTGGTTGTCGAGGTTCTCCTGCGTGACGCGCAGAGAGCGCATCCGGTCGGATTCGAGCCAGAGCGCGAGCGGGAGTTGGTGAGAGGGGAGCGTCTCGAAGTAGTTGGTGCGCTCCGAGGAGGTCGTCCCGTTCATCGTCCCGCCGTTGTTGAAGATGTACTGGAAGTGGCCGGCCTTCGGCACGTTCTCGGAGCCCTGAAACATCATGTGCTCGAAGAGGTGGGCGAAGCCCGTGCGGCCCTCGCGCTCGTTGCGCGAGCCGACGTCGTAGTAGACGGCCACCGAGACGACGGGGACGGAGTGGTCTTCGCTGAGGATGACGCGCAGGCCGTTGGCGAGCGTGAACTGCTCGACGGCGACGCGCGGCGCGGTGAGAGTTGCCGACAAGTTGTGCTCCGTTCTCTATTCCGTCCGGTTAATCATCCCGCGGAGCTCCGCCCGCAGGCGCTCGATCTCGGAGAGCTTCTGCTCGACGCGGCCGAAAAGCGGCTCCTGCGACTTGATGCCCTCGTCGATGAGGAAGGCGGCGGCCTCGGCGCGGCTGCGGAAGACGCCGGCCAGAACGAGCTGGTCGAGCTTGTCCTGCGCCTCGTGCGAGACGCGGACGGCGACGACGTACTCGTCCTTCGCCGAGATGGCGCGCTCGATGGTGCGGCTGATGTCGCGGCCGATCGACGAGAGCGACTCGGGGATGCGGTTCAGCGTCTCGCGCATGGTCGAGGAGTTGCGCTCGCGGTGCGGCCCCTCGTCGAACTCGTCGTCGCGCAGGACGAGGTCGTCCAGAGGCTCGGTCGGGTCGCCCGGCGCGCCGGGCGCGAGCGGGTCTTTCGGGTCAAAAGAGTTGCTGCTCATAAGGCTTCGGTGAACCTCCTTCGGCGCGCTAAAAGTTAAGGCCCGGCCCACGTTTCTACGCGCGCGCGCCGACGTTTGTTTGGCGAAAAGCAGTTGCGTGCATTCTACGGGCGCGCGCGTCGGCCGCGCAAGCCGCTACCCGCGGGCGCGGCCGAGAGCCGTCATGTATCGCAGTTGTAAAATTTTCGGGGGCTTCCGGCGCGCAACCTTGCCGCCCCCCGGCTCATCAATTAAACTACGCCAAGCCGCCTCGGTCGGCGGTCGCAAGAGTAGACAGGCCGGTCGGTCAAGCCGCTCGTCGGGCACGCCGGGCCTGTCTGTTTTATCAAAGGTCTAAAGAGGTAACTCGTGAAGAAAAGATTTACCGCGTCGGCGCTCGCCTCGCTCGTCATACTCGCCCTCTCGATCCCGACATTCGTCATCGCGCAGCAGCAGCCCGCGCCCCCGCGCCGCGAGGGCGGCACGTCCGCCTCGTCGAACCCCTCGACGGCCGGGCGCGGCGCGCGCAACACGCGCCCGCGGTTCGAGCCTTCGACCGCCACCGAGGGCATCGAGGCCGACGTGGCCGAGGCGCTCACCGTCATCGAGGAGAACTACGTCGACGGCGCGAAGATCGACTACAACAACGTCTTCAAGTCGTCGATCATCGGTATGCTGCGGTCGCTCGACCCGCACTCGAATTTCTACGACGCGAAGGAGTTCGAGGAGCTGCGCGCCGACTGGCGCTCAGAGTACTACGGCATCGGCGCGACCATCGGCGACCGGCGCGTCGGCGAGACGACCGACACCTACATCCTCGCGACCTTCGAGGAGACCCCGGCGTGGCGCGCCGGCCTCCGCTTCGGCGACAAGATCGTCGAGGTCGACGGGCAGCCGATGAAGGGCAAGCCCTCGGGCGAGGTGCGCGACCGCCTGCGCGGCCCGCGCGGCTCCACGGTGCGCATCACGGTCGAGCGCGCCTCGAACGGCAACAAGGAGACGGTCGAAATCACGCGCGACGCCGTCCACCAGTCGACCGTCCCCGACGCCTACATCATCCGCCCCGGCGTCGGCTACATCGACATGACGCGCGGCTTCAACTACGACACGGCCGAGGAGTTCGCCCTCGCGCTCCAGCGCCTGAAGGCGAAGGGCGCGACCTCGCTCGTCATCGACCTGCGCGGCAACGGCGGCGGCCTGCTCGACCAAGCCGTCAAAGTCGCCGAGCAGTTCCTCGCCAAAGACCAGCCCATCTTGACGCAGAAGGGGCGCGGGCGGCGCGGCGGCGTGGCCGAGCGCGAGTACAAGTCGGAGAACCCTTCGCCGGATAACTCGACGCTCGTCGTCCTCATCAACCGCGGGACGGCCTCGGCCTCCGAGATCGTCGCCGGCGCTTTGCAGGATCACGACCGCGCGCTCATCATCGGCGAGACCTCGTTCGGCAAGGGCCTCGTCCAGTCCATCATGCCGCTCGACTACGGGACGGCTTTGACCCTGACGACGACGAAGTACTACACGCCTTCGGGCCGCCTCCTGCAGCGCGACTACTCGAACACGACCTACTACGACTACATCTCGCGCGGCGGCATCGGCCGTCAGGACGAGGCCGACGAGTCGGGGCAGGCCGACGCCAACGCCGCGCCGAAAGGGCCGGAGAGTCTGACCGACACGGGCCGCAAGATTTACGGCGGCGGCGGAATAGCGCCGGACGAGGCCGTCAAGCCGCGCCTCATCAACGCGCCGCAGCAGCGCCTCCTAGACCCCGTCTTCGCCTTCGCGCGCGAGCTGGTGAACGGGCGCATCACGGGCCACGAATCGTTCAAGGTGCAGAAGGGGATCGACTTCGAGCACAACCTTCAGCCGACCGACTTCGTGGTGGACGAAAAGGTCTACAACGCGTTCAAGGCGTTCGTCGCGTCGAAGGCGACTATCTACAAGCTCACCGAGGCGCAGCTCGACAAGCAGCGCGAGTTCATCACGCGCCAGCTCCGCTACGACCTCGCCACCGCCGCCTTCGGCACGGTCAAGGCCACGCAGGTGCTCATCGGCGAAGACCCGCAGGTGTCGAAGGCCATCGAGCTTCTGCCCCGCGCCCGCGACCTCGCCGCGACCGCGCAGCAGCGCAGCCGCAGCCAGAAGGAGCGCGCCAACGACGAGGAGTAAAAGACTCCGCGCGCAGGACGGACAAGACGAAGGGCGTCGGGCGAGTGACTCGCCCGACGCCCTTCGAGTTTTTAAGCGCGCGCGTCGCGCCTTTAAAGAGTCACGCTTCGCCCCGGCCGTCGTCTCTCACCTCTCCGTCTCGGTGGTCGGCGAGTAGACGGGCTTCGACTCCGGCGAGCCGCGCTGCCTGAGGAAGATCGTCAGGATGACCATCGCGGCGACCGACAGAAACTCGCTCTGCCAGTTCTGAAACGACTCGAACCAGAAGCGCGAAGTCGTCATGTACCCGAAGGTCGTCAGCGCCGGCCCCCCTTGCCCGTGCGCGGATTGGTCTTGGTTGTACTCCTCGGCGCCGCCGTACGCGTGCAGCAAAAGCGAGGCGATGAAGAGCAGCAGGAAGGTGAGGCCGAGCGAGTTCTCGTAGAGCTTGAGCACCCACCCGCCGCGCCGCACGGGCCACGGCGCGTCCTCGGGGATTTGCGAGCGCGGCAGGACGATGTCCACCTCCTCGACGCGGCCCGGCGCCTTCGACTCGGAGGAGCCCTTCTGGTAGAGGAAGACGGTGAAGACGACGAAGGCGGCCATCTGGAGAAACTCGCTCTCCCAGTTCTCGAACGTGGCCTCGATGAAGTGGCCGGTCGTGAGGTACTCGCCGAAGCCGACCGCCGGCTGGCGGTGCTCACGCTGGTCTTCGTTGTACTCGTACCATCCCGTCACACTCTGACCGGCGAGCGCGACGAGAAACAGGAGGAGGAGGACGACCGAGAGGCCGTTCTCGTAAAGGAAGCGACGCACGGCACAAAAACCCCCTTCGGCGGAAAGTAGTGGAGCGCGGCCTTGCTATTAAATGCGGCTTGATTCTAGCGCGGGGCGCGTGCGCGTCGCGAGGGGTGCGTGCGCGGCGCTGTTAGCCGTTGTAGAGAATCAGCGTGATGACGACGACCGCCAAGAGGAAGAAGCCCGACGCCACGAGCAGACACCCCAAGTCCGTCTCGTGAAGCCGCCTGTACTTGTCGATGACTCTCCGCAACGCCCGCCGCCCCGTGTCCGAAATTTCGTCGCGCGTCGATGCTACAGGCGCGAGGCGCGCGCCGTCCGTCCGCGGCCGTACGAACGGCGCGGCCGCCTACCTCTTTTTGCAGAGGTCGGCGAGACCTTTCGTGGAAGTCCCTGCGCGGACGCGCGAAGCCTCCGCCCGGCGGCTGACAAACGGGCGGGCTGCCCGCGCTCGCGCGGCGCGTGACGGTTCACTTGCCCGCGCGCTTCGCGTCGTCTTTCGCGTGCGGGGCGGGCTGCGGCTGCGGCTTGGCTTCCGCCTCCTCGGAGGCGGCGGCGCGCTTTAATTGTTCGAGGTCGAGGCGGTCGGAGGGAGTCGTGTCGGCCTTCAAAAGCTCGGCCATCTTGCGCAGCGCGTGCTCGTTCTCTTCGGGGTCGTTCGAGGCGACGCAGTCGGCGGGGATGACGAGGTGGAAGTCGCGCATATAGGCGTCGTTGGCCGTGAACAGCACGCAGATGTCGCCGGTCAGGCCCGTGAGGATGAGCGTCTTGACTTGGAGGTAGTCGAGGAGGATGTCGAGCGTGGTGGAGAAGAAGCCGGAGTGCTTGGGCTTGAGGACGAAGTAGTCGTCGTCGTCGGGGCGCAGGCGCTCGACGACGGGGCGGCCCACGGTGTCGTCGTCGATGCAGTGGGAGAGGATTTTGTTGAAGTCCGACTGCCACTTGCCGAAGTTGTCGTTGACGTAGATGACGGGGACGCCGGCCTCCTTGCAGCGGCGCTTCAAGGCGGCCAGCCGCCCCGACATCGGCAGCGCGTGTTCGAGCAGCTCACGCCCGCTGTCGAACTCCAGATCGTTAATCACGTCGATGAGGAGCAGCGCGACCTCGGCCTTGTCCGGCACGTTGCCGTGCAGGTCTTCGTTCTTGGCGGGCATCCGTCAAAGTCCCTCGGCTGTGTCGTTCGAAAAGGGGGAAGTGAAATTATGCCCCGACGCGAGAGCGAAGGCAAAGGGGAAGTGGAAAGTGACGGGCGTTCTTTAACTCGTCACTCGTCGCTTGTCACCGATTCGGTGGCGGGGGGATGAGGACGGAAGCGGATGTGACGGGAGTCGTGCCGTCTGATCGTCTTCTGTGCGTTAGTGGCCTTCTCCGTCTTCCGTCCCTCACCCCTGTCGAGGCGGGCTTTCGGACGGCGCTTGCGGGGAGAGGCCGCGTCGCGCCGCCCGTGGCATATCAAGTAGGGTGGAGTGTCAGTTTTGATATGCCAAACTGTTGACCTCCTGCCGGCGCCACGCGGCGAGCAGAGCGCCCATCAGCAGGAAGGCGACGAGGTGGTAGCCGCTGTTGATGAGGTAGAGCCCGAGCGGGCGCGACTCGAAGAGCACCGTGCTCAGGTTCGTCGTCAGGACGAAGCCGACGAAGGCCAGAAGGCCCGTCCGCACGCCGTCGAAGACGCTGCGCGCCCCCGCGAGGCGGACGAAGTGCGCGAGCACGTAGGCCGTCAGAAGCGAGACGGCGAAGGCGACGCCCAACTCGCGCGCGTGGCTCTGCTGCTCGACGCGCGCGAGGTCTTCCGGCGTCCAGCGCATGAGGCGGACGAACGGCGCGCTGAAGAGTGCGTACCAGAGGCCGCCGAGGAGCCAGTAGAGTGCGGCCGACAAGAGCACCGCCAAGTGGTTGAGCTTCGTCATCGGGATTCGCTCCTTTGCGCGGGCGAGGCGGCGTGGTGGTTGATCTCGAAGTAGAGGGCGGCGCCCCACGCGGCCGCGAACAGAAGGGCGACCGCGAGGACGAGGGAGAGACGGATTTTCACGTCAGCGCTCCTTTGCCGAAGGGGAGGCCCGAAGGGGCCGGGCCTCCCGGCTCAAGAAACTGCGGGGCGAGGTAAGTTTGTGCGTAACGCTGCGGCGGGCGCACGGCGCGCCGCGACTCCCGGGGCGCGCGTTTACGAGGCCGCGCCGTTGAGTCGGATGAGCGAGATGTTGGCCCCGGTGGGGTCTGTGATGACGGTGAAGCGCCCGACGTTGGGGATGTCGGTCGGCGGCACGCAGACCTTGCCGCCTAAGGATTCGACGCGCGCGGCCGTCGCGTCGACGTCATCGACGGCGACGTAGGACATCCAGTGCGAGGGCATATCGGCCGACGCGCCGCACTCCTCGGTCATCTCGTAGATGCCGCCGACGTGCTCGCCGCCGGCGACGATCTCCGTGTAGGGCATCCCGGTCGCGCCCGACTGGACGAGTTGCCAGCCGAGAAGCTCGGAGTAGAATTTCTTGGCCGCCTCGGCGTTCTTCGTGCTCAGCTCGTTCCAGCAGAAAGTGCCGTGCGGCGGTATTTGGTGCTCAGGCATCGCAAAAGACTCCTTTTCGGTGGTTTGGATTAGGGATAAAAGAAAGGTGAGCCCCCTCACAAAGATGACTCACCTTTCAACCCGCCCCTTGCTCGTTCGCTTGCGAGGGCCTGTATGTGTTCCTTCTTAAACTTGGCCGGCTCTTAGTGCGCGCGACGTTTAGTGCGCGGCGAGCCACTCACTGAAAATCTTTGCCTCCTCGGCCTTCCCGCTCCAACGGGCGCGGTTCTTGCCGGTGAGCGCGATGACCATCGCCTGATGCTGTCCGGCGCGGTCGCCCAATCTCTCGAAGTAGTTGTAGAGGCGGTCGATGCGCTCGACGGACTCGCGCGCCGCCTCGACCGATTTGAAACTGAGGACGTTGCGGAAGAAGCGCGTGTAGACGTTCTGCTCCGCGCCCGTCGTCGTGTAGAGGTCGAAGTAGCCGGTCAGGTGCCCGGCCGTCTGCAAGACCTGCGCGACGTAGGAGGGCCGCGCCTTGACCTTGCGCACGATCTCGGCCACGTCTGTCGTGCCCGACTCGTAGAGGTCGAGAATCTGATCCTTCTTCGAGAAGGGAAGCTCGATGCGCTCCTCGCCCCCGACCGCCGCGGCGCGCTCGCGCGGCTCGTCCGCGTATTCGAGTTCGAGCGAGAGCGGGCGCGCGTCGTGCTCCTTGATAAGCTCTTCGGTCGTCATTTCCTTAAAACCTCCTTGACTCGCAAGCCGCGGGAGAGTGGCGGGCGGGCGGCTCGCGTTTCCGTGTCTCGCCGCCCGCCGCCTGACGTCTCACCACCCGTTAGCTCGCGCGGCGCATACCGCCGGCCGCCTCCTGCTGCTGAAGCCCCTTGAGGTGGTCGATGAAGCTCGACGCGGCGCGCTTCGACAACTCCTCGGTGCGGCAGCGGAGAGCCGTCTGGCACTCCTCCTCGACGTCCACGCCGGCCTCGCGGGCGAGGGCGCGGATCATGCCGAGCTGCTTCGGCGTGACGAGGTCGGCCATCGACTTCGCCAGCGGGTCGCGCGGGAACTCGCCCGTCTGCGGCCCCGCGCCGCGCTCCTCGATCACGTCCGACTCGCGCTGGTAGAGCTCGCGCGCGATGCCGAACTTGATGGCCGCGCGCTTCAAGGCGTCGTGCTCGGCCTTCTTGATGCCGGTCTCGTTGTCGGCCGTCCCCGTCCCGACGCCCTCGCGCGTGACGCCGTCGATCGTGATGGCGCAGGTGACGGCGACCATGTCGCCGATCTGGACGATGCCGCGCACGGAGTGCGACCAAGTCGGGGCGACGCGGTCGAGGAGGTCGGCGACGGTGTGCCACTCGACGTACTCGACCATGTGGCGGTTGCCGTTGCGGTCAGTCCAGCCCTCGCGCGTCTTGACGAACTTCGGGTCGATGGGCTGGCGCAGGACGCGCAAAGTGTTGGTGAAGGCCAGCGGCACGACGGGCGCGCTCGCCTCGGCCGCCTCGTGCTCCTCGGCGGTCAGAAACTCGTTGTCCTCTGCGGACGTGTTAGCGGTTGCTCTCTTAGCCATTTCCTGATGCTCCTCTTCTGTCTCGTGTTTCGCGAGCGAACCCGTCAGCAGCATCGCGTCCTCGCGGCCCTGCGGGGCCTCGGGGGCGTCCTGCTCTGCGGAGTCGTTCTGCTCCCGTACGAAGCGCGGCGCGCGGCGCGCGGGCGACTTCAAGGTCGCCTCGGCCGCCTCGTCGAGCTTCTCGGATGCGTTCTGGTCTACGTTGTTGGGCGTCTCCGCCTTCACTGTCACGGCCGCCGCCGCCGGGGCTTGCGGCCTCTTCGCGGGCTGCTTGGTGACAGCCTCGGAACTCTTGTTCAGGAGCGAGTGTTTGACGGCGAGGACGTGCTCGCAGCGGAACGCCGGCTCCGTGGCCGTCTGCTCCTCGAACTCCAAGCACGAGCAGCGCACCTTGCCCGACTCGTCGCGCCACACCTCGTAGCTCTGGCGCTTGCCGCGCAGGGTCGGCGTGGTGACGCGGAAGCGGTCGCCCTCGCGGTTGACGAGGCCCATCGCGGCGATGCCCTGCGCGCGCTTGTCACGCATGATCGTTTTCTTGTCGAGTACGGCTGCCATTGCCTTAAATCCTCCGAAAAACTCTTACTCGCCCGGTCTCTAAAATCTTCTAGGCCGCGCGCTCGACGGGCATCTCCGCGAGGCGCTCGTTCGGTCTCTGCTCGGCCGTCGCCGTCGCCGCGTCGCGCTCGCGCAGGAGGCGCTCCAAATCGACGATGCGCGCTTCGAGCTCCTCGACCCGCCGGCCCTGCCGGTGGACGGTCTTGAAAAGGCTGTCGAATGTCTCCCAGATGTGCTCGCTCACCCTGCCTCACCCGTCCTTTCCGGCGCTGGCGGCCACTGTCAGCGGGCCGCTCTGTTTCATACGTGAAACAGTGTACCACGGGTTCCGGTCTGTTGCAAGCATAAAACAAAGTCTTGCGCGAGGGATTTAAGTTGTGTTATGTTCGGGGTCGAAGGCGAGCCGGGGCTCGGCCCTGTGGGCTGCCCGGACGCCTCGAAGGAGGCCACGGAAATGGCAGAAAACGCGAAAAGTCTAGTAAATACGGTGGAATTGGGGCGCGCCATCAGGCGCAAGCGCGAGGAGGCGGGCCTCAGCCTGCGAGACGTGGCGGACGAGACGGGCGTCTCGGCCTCGACGCTTTCGCGCATCGAAAACGGCACGGGCAAGCCCGACGCCGACAACATCGCGCGTCTGACGAATTGGCTCCACATGCCGATGGAGCGCGTGATGGGCACGCGGGCCGCCGACGGCGAGGAGTCGGCCGTCGTCTACTTCCCGCAAGAGGCGACGCCCGACATCGTCGAGGCGCACCTGCGCGCCGACCGCAACCTGACGCCCGAGACGGCCAAAGCGCTCTCCGAACTCTTCCGAGTCGCCTACACGCAGTTCTCGGCCCCCGGCTCTGACAGCCGCGGGCGCAAGGGACGGAAGTAAGTTTTTAAGAGAGACTCCGTCCTGAAATCTATAAGGCGCTCAACTCAGACGGGTTGAGCGCCTTTTCGTTTGTTAAGTTTTTCTACTCCTCGCTTCGGGCCGGGACGACATTCGTTAACCCGGCGGCTATCTGAACTCCCGAATCAGACCTGACCTGTAAAGGAGAGAACATGACCGACAAAACGAAACCCATCCCCGAGGGCTTCCACAGCGTGACGCCTTACCTGTGCGTCGACGACGCGGCGCGCGCCATCGAGTTCTACAAGGAGGCGTTCGGCGCGACCGAGATCATGCGCATGGAAGCGCCCGGCGGGAAGATCGGGCACGCCGAAGTCAAGATCGGCGACTCCATCGTCATGCTCGCCGACGAGTTCCCCGAAATCAACTTCCGCAGCCCGCGGACGCTCGGCGGCCCTTCGTCCACCTTCATGATTTACGTCGAGGACGTCGACGCGCGCGTCGAGCAGGCGGTGGCGGCCGGCGCGAAGCTGACGCGGCCCGTCAAGGACGAGTTCTACGGCGACCGCACCGGCGGCGTCGAAGACCCCTTCGGACACGTCTGGTACATCGCCACGCACGTCGAAGACCTCTCGCTCGAAGAGATTAAGAGGCGCGGCGACGCGGAGCTGGCGAAGTACGCCGAGGCGGCGGGCACGGCCGGCTGAGCGACGTAAACTCAAGCCCGCGATAGAGGGCGGGCCGCTTCCTCTTCGCCCGCCCTCTATCGCGGCCCTTCGGTGATGAAACGGCCCGCCCCGACAGGTTATAATTCCCGACAATGGACGAGAAGGTGCTGCCGCCGAGTTTCAAGGGGAGACAGTACGAGGTGCGCGCGATGGGTCTGCGCGACTTCGCGGGCCTGCGCCGCGACGACGAGCCGCTCGACCCGTTCGAGCTGGCCTACTTCGCGAAGCTGATGGTGGTTGACTTCGAGCAGATAGAGGGGCTGTCGGACGAGACGCGCGAGCACCTGCTCGGCTCTGGCACGGACGCTTGGTCGGGCGGGACGTGCTCGCGCCCCCTGCCGAACGGCTGGCGGCTCGTCATCCTCAACCCCCGCCACGGCCGCTCGCGCAACAACGCGACGCTGATGGAAGAAGTCTGTCACGTCTTCCTCGGACACAAGGCCAACCGACTCTCCATCGTCGCGCAGAACAAGCAGGGCAAGACGGTCGCGCGCGACTACAACGAGGCCGACGAGGAGGCGGCCTACGCCGTCGGCGCGGCGGCGCTCGTCCCCTACTCGGGGCTGCGCGCGCTGATGCGCCGCGGCAAGTCTTCCATCGAGATGGCCCGCCACTTCAACGTCAGCCGCGAGCTGATCGAATACCGCCTCAAGGTCTGCCGCCTCTGGGCC
>DASQDT010000124.1:0-39005 GCA_035634035.1 Pyrinomonadaceae bacterium
AGGCGACGCCCGCCGTCACCGCCGCCGCGCCCGCCGCGCCCGCGCGCGGAATCGCGTAGGCGTGCAGCGCCGCCGCCACGACCAGCGGCGGCCACGCCGCGTGCAGAGTCCAAGACGCGCGCCCGGCCGCCGTCATCATGCTCGCCGCCGCCGAGACGAGGACGAGCGCGAGCGAGGCGAAGAGGAGCAGGCCGAGCGGCGTCGCCGCCCCCGCGAACTGCGCGCCGAACAGGAGCCGCACGACCTCGCCCGACGCGCCGGCGACGCAAGCCGCGAACGGCGCGAGCACGAGCGGCGCACGCAACGCCGTCGCGGCGACCTCGCGCGCGCCCTCCGCGTCGCCCTCGCGCGCGGCGCGGCCGAGAGTCGAAAGCAGCGTCGGCGCGAACGCGAACGAGAAGAGCGTCGGCAGCAGCGCGAGGTTCTGCGCGACGCCGTAGAGCCCGGCGTCGGCCGCCGTCCCGCCGAGCGCCTTGAGCAGTAGCAGGTCGAGCCGACCGAACAGACTCAGGCAGAGCGCCGACGCGACGAGCGGCAGCGCGTAGCCGCCGAGCCTGCGCGCGCCGCCCGCGCCGAACAGACTCACGCGCAAGCGCGCGCGGCAGAACAGAAGCTCGACGACGGACGCGAGGACGCTCGCGCAGATGGCGGCGGCAATTGAGCCCGTGAAGATGACGAGTGCGACGACGAGCGCGAGCCGCGCCGTCCAGCGCGCGGCCGTGGCCCACGCGCGCTCGCGGAAACGTCCCAAGCCGACGAGCACCGAGCGGTGCGCCTGCGCCGCGCAGAAGACCGGAATTTCGAGCGCGTAAAGACGCAGGTAGAACGCGAGCTGCGGCCCTTCGCCGAGAGAGAGCGCGACCGGCTCCGCGACGGCCGCGAGCAGCGCGGCGAGCGCGACCCCGCACGCCAAGTAGAGTCGCAGAGACGCGGACGCTACGGCGCGCCAGTCCTTCGAGTCGGCGACGAGTTTGACGACGGGGCGCGAGAGGGCCGTCGCGACGTTCGACTCGACCCACGCGATGACGACGCCGGCCAGCGTCAGAAGCCCGTAGCCTTCGGGGCCGAAGCGGCGACTCAAAAAGACGGCCGTCAAAATCCCCGTCGGCACGATCAGCGCCTCGGCCGCGAAGACGCGCAGCGTCCCCGACATCAACTGCCTTGCGGGACGCGCCCCGCCCATCTCATTCAGCGCGCTTGTCATCACTCGCGTCTTAACTTCGCAACTCGAATCTCAATTCCGCGCGGCGCGGACGCGCTCGTAGAGCCTTTCGAAGCGTTCGGCGCAGGCCGACATCGAGAAGCGCGCGAGGGCGTCGGCGCGCGCCTCCCGCCCCATCCGCTCGGCGCGCCCGCGGTCTCTCAGAAGCGCGACGAGGCGCGCGGCCAGAGCCTCGTGGTCGCCGGCCGTGAAGAGGAAGCCCGTGCGCCCGTCGCGCACCACCTCGGGCAGACCGCCGACGCGGCTCGCGACCGTCGCCGTCCCGCGCATCGCCGCCTCGACCGCCGAGAGCCCGAACTGCTCGGCGAACGAAGGCGCGGCCTGCACCCACGCCCCGGCGAGCGCGCGCTCTAGCTCGTCGGCCGCGAGGTGGCCCGTCATCTCCATGTCGCCCGCCACCCCGAGCTCCGAGGCGAGTCTTAGCAGCCTCACGCGCTCAGGACTCTCATCAACCGCCCGCGATTGGTCGGAACGAGGTGACGGTATCTCTCCCCTCCCTTGCTCGCCCTACTCTCCGGCCGGCCCGCCGCGCAGGTCGTGCGGCGCGAGGTAGCGGCGGCGGTGAAACTCCATGTCCGTCAGACGCGCCATCGAGCGCCCCGGCCCGAACGCGTAGCCGACCATCTCGCCCGCCCCGTCGCACACGAGTCCGGCCGCGAGCGCCGGCAGCGAGCGCGCCCACGCGCGACGCGGGCGGCCCGGCTTCAGAACCTCTCTCGCGATGCGCGCGAACCGCACCGCCGGGATGAGCGGGCCGGCGGCGGCGAACAGGAACCTTCGCCACGCCGGCCACCCCCGCGCGCGCGAGGCCGCGAACAGACGCCCGCCGTTAAAACGCAAGGGGACGGACGCCGCGGCCACCGAAAAATTCTGATGAAAGGTTCGCGCCCGCGGCTCCAAGTAAAGTCGATGCCCGCGCGCGCGCAAGTCCCAATGCAGTACGCTCTCGGCGTCGAGCATCGCTTCGAGCGCGTCGCCGTAAGAGATGAGCACGTCGCGCTTGTAAGAGCCGTTGTGTCCGGGCAGGTGCTCGCGCTCTCCGGCCGTCTGCGGCTCGACCCACGGCGCGTACTCGATGAGCAGGTTGGCCCAACTCGTCGCGCTGCGCGGGTTGGCGTTCGCCATCGCCGGCCCGACGGCCGCCCACCCCTCCCCGTGCCTCTCAATCAACGCCTCGGCCCAACCCGGCGCCGGGAACGCGTGATCCTCGACGAGCGCGACGATTGGCGCACGCGCGGCGCGCACGCCCTCGGCGCGGGCGCGCGCCGTCGAGTCGAACCCGCCGACCTCGACGACGCGGTGCGAGTGAAACTCGCCGAGCTCCTCTTCGTCCAAAGCGAGCGACTCGCGCGAGGGCGCGACCAAGATGATCTCCAAATGTTCGCGCACGCGCTGCGCGCGCAGGTGGCGCACGGTCTTGCGCACCGTCTCGTAACAATCGGGCGTGACGACCACGACCGACATCTCAGGCCCGCGCTTATCCATCAACTTCCCGGCCTCCGTCAGCGTCGAAAAAGTCCACCGCCTCGATGTGCCGCCTGTCCGTCTCGGTGACGTGTCGGGTGCGCCGCATCTCGAAGTAAGAGTAGCGCCGCTCGGCGTCGCCGAGCCCGAGGGCGTAGCCCACCATCTCGCCTATCGCGTGCGGGACGAGCCCGGCCACCATCGCCGGCAACACGCGCGGCAGGAGCCGGCGCGCGAGCCCCGCGCGGCGGATTTTCGGCAGCGTCCGCCGCAGCTTGACCAGAGGGATGAGCGGCCCGCCGCCGACGTAGAGCAGACGACGCCACACCGTCCACCGCTGTCTGCGCGCGCGCACCGCGCCGAACAGGCGACCGCCCCAGAACGAATGACTGACCCACGACCGCAGCCGCGTTATCTGCACATGATAAGTGTGCGCGCGCGTCTCGAAGTAGAGCGCGTGCCCGCGCGCGCGCAGCTCGTCCAGAAGCACGCCCTCGACGGCGAGCAGGTGCCGAAGCTCCTCGCCGCGCGCGAGCAGGAGGTCGCGCTTGTAGGCGATGTTGTGCCACGGCAGGTGCTCGGCCCGCCCGGCGCTCGCCGGCTCCATGCAGCAGCCGTAGTGGAGAAAGATGCCGGCCCAACTCGTCATCGTCGCGGGGTTGGCGTTGCGCATCGCCGGCCCGACCGCCGCCCACTCGCCCGCGTGCCGCTCAATCAGGGCCTCGGCCCACGTCGGCGACGGGAAGCAGTGATCCTCCGCGAAGGCGACGACGGGCGCACTCGTCGCGCGCAACCCCGCCATCTTCGCGCGCGCCATCAAGACGACCTCCCCGACCTCGACGACGCGGTGCGAGTGAAACTCTCTCAACTCCGAGTCGGCCGCGCCGAGCCGCTCGCGCGACGGCGCGACGATGACGAGTTCGAGTCTGTCGCGCGCCGTCTGCGCGGCCAGATGGCGCACGGTCTTGCGTATCGCCCCGTAGTCGTCCGGCGTCACAATCAGCACGGACATCGCCGGGCGCGCGCCTTCGTCTCGGCCGGCCACTCCCGTCAATTCTCTCGACTTGAGATTTGTGATTTCAAATTTCAAACCTCGGATTTCAGATTCGAGACTTCAAACTGCGCTCCGCCCCGCCCGTCACGACCGCCGTCGTCAAAGAGCTCTTCCGTCAAACTCACCGCGCGCCGCAGGCGGCTCGACTCGCGCGCCGCGAGCGCGATTTCCAGCGCGCGACGCCCGTCTTCGAGCGTCGGCTCGGGCCTCGCCTCGCCGCGGACGGCCGCGACGAAGTGACGCCACTCGGCCGCGTAGGTGGCGACGTACTCGCCGCCCGTCCGCGCCGCCGCGAGCATACGCGGGAGCGCGCGCGTCGCGCGCGCGAGGCCGCGCAGTCGCACGCGCGGCGAGCCGTCGTAGTCGCCCGCGCCGAAACTCTCAAACCCGTCGGCCCGGTAGCACGAGACGCGCACGCGCCCGCGCTCGCCGAAAATCTCAAGCTCGTGACTCTCGACCGTCCCCTCGCAGAAGGCCGCGAGGACTTGCGCCCCGTCGCTCATCCGCGCGGCGACGGTCGCCGTCTCGTCCTCCGTCCAGTCGGCGAAGACCTCGCGCGCCTCGCTCCCCAGAACGTAGCGCAGGAGGTCGAAGTGGTGGACGCCCAACTCGAAGACCGCGCCGCCGCCCTCCTCGCGCCGCGCGCGCCACGCCGGGAACTCGCGCCCGAAGCGGACGCCGCTCGTCAGAACCGTCCGCGCGAGCTTCACCCTCCCCAACTCGCCGCGCGCCACGCGCCGCCGCGCCTCACGGACGTGCGCGTGCCAGCGCATATTGAAGCCGACGACGGCCACGCGCCCCGACGCGCGCGCGCGCCGCGCCATCTCGTCGCACTCATCGACCGTCAGCGCGAGCGGCTTTTCGACGAACAGGTGCTTGCCCGCGTCGAGCGCCGCGAGCGCGACCTCGGCGTGCAGTCGCGGCGGCGTGCAGACGGCGACGGCGTCCAAATCCGCCGCGCGGAGCATTTCTCGGTAGTCGGCGAAGCGGCGCGCGCGTGGTGCGAGCGCCGCGGCGCGTTCGAGTCGCGCGGCGTCGGGGTCTGAGAGCGCGACGACCTCCGCGCCGCGCGTCGCGCGCAGCGCCGGAAGGTGTCGCGCCTCCGCGACGCGCCCGCACCCGACGATTCCCAGACGCAAGTTCTCCACCACCAGACCGAATTCCCTTCCCGCTTTACGGCGACGCGAGCGTGTAAACGAGTATGCGGTGCTCGGGCGACTCGGCGAGGCCGTGCGCGAGTCGCAACGCGGGCGGCGCTTGCGCCGGGTCGAGCAGCCGGCGCAGGCGCGTCTCCTTCACGCCGCGCTCGTTGATGACGACGTAGCTGACGCCCTCTCGCCGCGCGCGTTCGACGAGTTCCGCCGTCTCCTCGTCGACGAGCGCGACGTGGCGTCCGCCCGCGTAGAAGGCCGCAACCGGCGCGGTCGACATGACGGCCGGCGCGGCGTCGCCCCGCGTTCGCGCCTCGTCGCGTATCCAGAGCGCCGCGCGCTTCTGCCCGTAGTAGTCGCCCCACTTGTCGCCGCGCAGGAGGTAGACGAACATCGGCAGAAGCGACAGGAGGAGCAGCGCGACGACGGCCGGACGAAAGAGACGCGCGCCGACCCGTCTGAGATTTTCGGCGACGCCCGCGCGCCGCGCCGTCGCCCCCGCCCAACGTTCGAGTTCGCCGACGCCCCGCGCCGTCCAGCAGATGACGAGCGGCGTGAGCGGGACGAGGAAGCGCACGTTCGGCAGCGTCACGGCGTAGCCGGCGAGCGTCGCCGCGAAGAAGAGGAGCAGATAAAGTTCGCGGCGCGCGCGCTCGCGCGTCCAACGCGAGGCGAAGAGTCCGAGCGCGGCCGCGACGACGAACGCGGTCGGGAACAGTAAGTTCAAAAGCTCGTACTCGTAGCGCAGCGCCTTCGTCAACTGCACGACGGCCGTCGTCGCGTCCGGGAAGAGGCCCGCGACCTGCGGCGCGCTCTCGCCCGCGCGCCGGCTCCCCTGCCACAGGTGCCCCGCCAGCTTCCCGCTCAGAATCCACCCGCCCGTCTCGCGCCGAAGGTAGACGAGGTAAGGCGACGCGACGACGAGGAAGCCCGCGCACGCCGCGCACGCCCCGAGCAGAGAGGTTTTCAGCGAAGCCCTCTTCTCGCTGAAGACGCGCGCCGCGAGCGCAAGCGCGACGAGCAGCAGGACGAAGCCCGCCGCCTCCGGCTTCAGGAGGTAGCACGCGCCGAAGATCGCGCCCGCCGTCAAAAATTTGCGCGCGCTCGTCTCCGAGACGGCCGACCAACCCGCGCACGCGCCGCACGCGAAGAGCAGCGTGTAGACCGACTCGGTCAGCACGAGCGTCGAGTAGTAGACGAGCAGCGGGTGGAGCGCCGCGAGCGACGCGGCCAAGCGCGCCGCGTCGCGCCCGTAAGAGTCGCGCGCGAGTCTGTAGACCGGGACGACGACGAGCGCGCCCGCGACGACCGAGACGATGCGTCCGGCCAGCTCCACGTCCGCGAACAGAAGCGACGCCGCGGCGGCGAGCGCCGGGTAGAGCGGCGGCCAGTAGGTGCTCAAGCCCTCCGCGAAGCGCCCGGCCGCGAGCGCGCGCACGAGCCCCGCGTACATCACCCCGTCGGGCGTGATGACGTGCTCGACGCCGAACAGCAGGGCGACGCGCAGCGCGAGCGCGACGCCCGTCCACGCGACAACACGCCGCGCCTCTTCACCCGCCCGCGCCCGAGCGCGCCCGGACGCGCGCCGCGACTCTCGCGCGCGCGTCTCTTCAAACGCCGCCGCGCCGTCGAAGCCCCTCCCGCGCTCGTGCGTAACCGCGCTACGCATCGGTCACACGCCTCTCGCGGGCCGCCCCGCGCCCGCGCCGCGCCGCACGTCGAAGCGCGTGCTCGACGAAGCAGAAGGCGAAGGCCGCGCCGCTGTAGAGAAAGTAGAGCAGGTGCAGGACGAAGGCGCGCGCGGCGAACGTCGCGCCGTGCCGGCGTTGAAAGAACCGGAAGAGCTCGCGGTTGAGGTGGAGGACGACGGCGAGCGCCGCGAGCGCGCACGTGAGCAGGACGGCCGCGACCGTCGCCGACGCGAGCGCGAGCGTCACGGCCGACGCCGCGACGAGCGCCGTCGCACCGCCCGCGAGCACGGCGCTCGCGCGGTCGCGCGCGCGCAGGTTCAAGTCGTCGGGCACGCCCTCGCCGCCCTCGAAGATGAGGCGCGACCACGGCACGGCGCGCGCGAACACGTCCGTCCGCACGAGCGAGAGAAGCGTCCAACGCTTCAGGTGTTTGACGCGCAGGCCCTTGTCGAGTCGTATTCGAAAACCCCGGCGTCGCAGGCGTCGGCCCAACTCGATGTCCTCGATTGACGGCCGTGAGTAACGGCGCTGGTCAAACCCGCCGGCCTCTTCGAAGGCCGCGCGGCGAATCGCGCCGCACCCGGCCCAGAACGTCTCCGCCTCCTCGTTCGAGTGCTGGTGGACGTAATGATGAAGCAGGTTCTTGTAGAGCGAGACCGCATGACGTTCGGCCGGCGCGTCGTCGTAAGAGCCGAAGACGGCGGCGACTTCCGCCCGCGCGCGAAAGAAGGCGGACGCGCGCGCGAGCGTGTCGGGACTAACGACCACGTCGGCATCAATAAAAAACAGCACCTCGCCGCGCGACGCTTCAGCGCCCCGGTTGCGCGCGGCCGCCGGCCCCGACCTCTCCGCGAGCCGCACGACCCGCGCCCCGCGCGCGCGCGCCTCGTCGCCGCTCCCGTCCGTCGAGCAGTCGTCGGCGACGACGACCTCGAACCGCTCTGCGCACGCCGAAGCGGCCAGCGCGTCGAGGCACGACGCGAACCCCGCGCCGCCGTTGTAGACGGGCACGACGACCGAGATGTGTGGCCGAACACTCAAGGCAAGTGACGTGTGGCGAGTGACGAACGACGAGCGACGGGCGCGACGAGTCCTTAGCTCGTCAACTTGTCACTCGTCACTCGTCACTGTCTTTCTTTTAGGCTTCGTTCTCGACGGCGCGGGCCGAGACGCGTTCGGGGACGTGGCGTTGCGTCGCGCGCGCGGCCGCCGCGTCCGCGGGCGCGCACTCCTCGTGGTACTCCGGGTCGGCGTTGACGGCCCACAGGTCGTGGCTCTCGCCGAGCACGTTGCGCGCCGCCAGCATGGCCGTCATCATCGAGTGATCCTGATTGTTGTAGCGGTGCAGCCCGTTGCGCCCGACGAGCTGTAGGTTCTCGAACGAGTCGAAGAAGCGGCGCAGCACGGCGAGCGCGCCCTTGTGCTCCGAATCGTAAACGGGATACGCCTTCGGCATCCGGAAGACCGTCCCGTCCTCGACCTCTTCGGCGCGTACGAGGCCGAGCCGCCCTAGCTCGCGCTTACCCAGCTCGATCAGCTCCGCGTCCGCCGTCTGCCACAGCCCGTCGCCCTCGAAGCAGAAGTATTCGAGGCCGAGGCAAGACTTCGACGCGTCGGGCACCATGTCGGCGCTCCAATTCTTGAAGTTCTGGACGCGCCCGAGCTTGACGGCGGGGTCGTGTATGTAAATCCAGTTGTCGGGGAAGACGTCGGGGCGGTCGACGACGAGGACGACCGTCAGAAAGTCCCTGTAGCGCAGGCGCGCGGCGGCCTCCGCGACTTCCGGCGGCGCGGCCGGCTCTAATTTAGCGACCAGCTCGCGCGCCGGCATACTGCTGATGAACTCCTCGCCCTCTATCGTCTCGCGCCGCCCCCCGGCGTCCGCGACCTCGACCGACTCGACGCGCCCGCCGCGCCAGCGCACGCGCTCGACCGACGCGCCCGTCCTCACGCGGCCCAAGCCCGTCGCCTCGCAGAGCTCGGCCATGCGCTCCCACATCTGACCCGGCCCGAGTCGCGGGTAGTCGAACTCGTCGACGAGCGTGCGGACGATGGCGTCGCGGTCGCCGCCGCCGCCCTTCGCGCCGTTCGCGCGGTGACGCCGCAGCAGCACGTCTTTGAGGACGACGGCGAGCGAGAGACCTTTAATGCGCTGCGCCGCCCAGTCGGCCGTAATCTCGTCGCAGGGGATGCCCCAGACCTTCTCCGTGTAGGTCTTAAAAAAGATTTCGTAGAGGCGTCGGCCGAAGCGGTTGGTGACCCACTGCTCGAAGGTCTCCTCGGGGCGTCGGGGGCGGAGGCGCGCGCGCAGGTAGCTCGCGAGCACGGCCGCCGCGTCCCACCAGCCGAGGCTCGACAGCATCGAGGAGGCGCGCAGGGGGTAGTGGAAGAAACGCTTGTTGTAGTAGATGCGCGACAGCCGCTTGCGCCGCAGGAACTCGCCGCCGGACAAGACCTCGCGCCAAGTCTCCTCGACCGCGCGCGACTTGGTGAAGAAGCGGTGGCCGCCGATGTCGAAGCGGAATCCCTTGTAGTTGACCGTGCGTGCGAGTCCGCCGAGCGAGGCGTCCCGTTCGAGCACGACGGAGTGGCGGCCGGCCTTGCACAACTCGTAGGCGGCCGTCAGACCGGCCGGCCCGCCGCCGATGATGACGACCGTGCTCTCGTGCTCCCGCATCTTCTCTCGCTGACGAAAAAGATGTTGGCCCAAAACTTTGTCGCGACGCGCACAGGGCCGGCGGCCCCGCGCGCCGCCCCGTGGCGAGGGTTGCGGGCTGCCGTAAGCGTAAGTTTTCGAGCACCTTAATTGAATTCGGGGAAAAAGGCAAAGTCATTTTCGGCGTCGGGGCGGAGCGCGGGGCGCGCAGGTTTTGTGCGTCGGGGCGGCGCGCGAATTTGCGAAACATCCGCGCCCGACGCGCGTAATCCATCTTGTATTCGTTTCGCTCGGGGCCGAATCCTTCGGCGCACTTTTCCAAACTTAATCAGTCATGTACGGGCGGGCCGCTCTCGGCTAGAATGGCCGCACACGTTTTTGCGGCCGGCGCGCACCGCCCGCGCGAAGTCTCTCAAAACCGGCGTCACCGTCCGTCCAGCTTAAGGAGCAAAAGTCATGCGTAGATTCTTAGTCGGGTTAGCCGTGCTCGTGCTTTCGGCCGCGCCCGCCTCGGCGCAGGCCGTGCAGTCGGCCGAGGACATCGTCCAACGCTTCATCAAGACCGTCGGCGGCATGGAGAAGATTCAGGCCGTCAAGTCCCTGCGCCGCGCGGGCAAGTTCAGCGGCGGCGGCGGCTTCGAGGCGGCCATCGTCGAGGAGAACAAGCGTCCGAACAAGGTTCGGCAAGAGTTCTCGCTGCAAGGCATGACGCAGATTAACGCCTACGACGGCCAGACCGGCTGGAAGATCGAGCCGTGGGGCGGCAAGAAAGACGTCGAGTCTCTGGGCGAGGAGGAGCTCAAAACCATCATCGAGGACTCAGACCTCGACGGCCCGCTCATCAACTACCGCGAGAAGGGCAACAAGGTCGAGTTCGCCGGCATGGAGCCCGTCGAGGGCACGGACGCCTACAAGCTCAAGGTGACGCTCAAGAACGGCGACGTGCGCTACTACTACATGGACACGGACTACTTCGTGCCCATCAAGATCGACACCAAGCGCATGGTGCGCGGCGCGGAGCGCGAGTACGAGACCGTCTTGGGCGACTACAAGGAGGTCGCCGGCTGGTACCTCCCGCACTCGATCGAGACCGGCGTCAAGGGCAGCCCCAACCGCCAGAAGGTGACCTACGAGCGCATCGAGGCCAACGTCCAGATGGACGACACGCGCTTCAGCCGCCCGCGCGCTCAGGGCGCGTCGTCGCAAGCCCCGACCGCGCCCGACGCCTCGAACCAGCAGGGCAAGCCGACCGAGGAGACCAAGCCCGACCCGCCCGCCAAGCAGCCGCAGCAGCAAGAGAACAAGCCGCCCGTGTGGTGACGAGCGCCCGCGGATTTTGAAAGCTCACCAACCCAAGAAGGAATCCCTGAAGCGATGAACACGAAACATACTCGCAGGTTCTGGGCGGCCGCGCTCTTGGTCACGCTCTCGTGCGGCGCGGCGCTCGCGCAACAGCAGCCGACGGCCGCCGTCCGCGTGGACGCCGAGACCATCTCGGGCCTCGGCGCGCGCAACATCGGCTCGGCCGCGATGAGCGGGCGCATATCCGCGCTCGACGCCGTGCAGGAAGGCCAGCGCCTGACCGTCTACGTCGGCTCGGCCTCGGGCGGCGTCTGGAAGTCGACCAACGGCGGGACGACGTTCAAGCCCGTCTTCGACAAGCAGCCCGTCCAATCGATCGGAGCCGTGACCATCGACCCGAAGAACCCGAAGGTCATCTGGGTCGGCACGGGCGAATCGTGGACGCGCAACTCCGTCTCCATCGGAGACGGCGTCTACAAGTCCACGGACGGCGGCGACAACTGGGTCAACCTCGGGCTCAAAGAGTCCGAGCGCATCTCGAAAATCATCGTCGACCCTTCGGACACCAACACCGTCTACGTCTGCGCCCCCGGCAAGCTCTGGAGCGACTCGGACGAGCGCGGCGTCTTCAAGACCACCGACGGCGGGCGCACGTGGACGAAGATTCTCAAGGGCGCGAACCTCTCGACGGGCTGCTCGATGATGTCGATGGACTCGAAGGACTCGAAGACCCTCTACGCGGGGCTCTGGGACTTCCGCCGCAAGGGCTGGACGTTCCGCTCCGGCGGCGAGACGCCCGAGCAGCCGAGCGCGAGCGGCCTCTTCAAGTCGACGGACGGGGGCCGCACGTGGAAGGAGTTGGACGCGGCGAGCGGCAAGGGCCTGCCGGCGAAGCCGTGGGGGCGCGTCGCCGTGACGGTCGCGCCGTCGAAGCCCGAAGTCGTCTACGCCTTCATCGAGGCCGAGCCGCCGAAGAACGGCCTCTACCGCTCGGACGACGGCGGCAGGAATTGGGTCGCGCTCGACCGCAGTCAGAACATGGTCTGGCGCCCCTTCTACTTCGCGCACCTGATCGTCGACCCGAAGGATCACAACAAGGTCTACAAGCCCGACCTCGGGCTCATCGTCTCGAACGACGGCGGCAAGACCTTCTCCAACATCACGGGTGGCACGCACGGCGACCACCACGACCTCTGGATTAACCCCGCCAACACAGACCACCTCATCGCCGGGGACGACGGCGGCATCTTCTACTCCTACGACGGCGGCAACCGCTGGTGGAAGGCCGACAACCTCCCCATCTCGCAGTTCTACCACGTCTCGGTCGACATGGAGCGGCCCTACCGCGTCTACGGCGGGCTTCAGGACAACTCGTCTTGGGTCGGCTGGTCGCAGTACCCGGGCGGCGTCAGCAACGCGCAGTGGGAGAACCTCTACGGCGGCGACGGCTTCTACGTCTTCGCCGACCCGGCCGACCCCAACTACATCTACGCCGAGTATCAGGGCGGCGGCATCGCGCGCATCCACCGCCACACGCACGAGACGCGCGGCATCCAGCCCTTGCCGCGCTACGGCGAGAAGAAGCTGCGCTTCAACTGGAACACGCCCATCCACCTCTCGCCGACGCAGAAGGGCGTCCTCTACATCGGCTCGCAGTTCCTCCACCGCTCGCGCGACCACGGGCAGACGTGGGAGCGCATCTCGGGCGACCTGACGACGAACGACCCCGAGAAGCAGAAGCAGGAGATGTCGGGCGGCGTCACGGTCGACAACTCCGCGGCCGAGATGCACACGACGATTTACTCAATCGCCGAGTCGCCCAAGAACCCGCAGCTCATCTGGGTCGGCACCGACGACGGCAACGTCCAAGTGACGCGCGACGGCGGGAAGACTTGGACGAACGTCACGCCGAACATCACGGGCCTTCCGAAAAACGCTTGGGTCTCGTCCATCGAGGCGGGCCACTTCCAAGAGGGCACGGCCTACGCCACCTTCGACCTCCACACGTTCGGCGATATGCGCCCCTACGCCTACCGCACCACCGACTTCGGCAAGACTTGGACGCCGCTCATCGGCGGCGACGCGCCCGTCCGCGGCTACGCGCACATCATCCGCGAAGACCTCGTGCGGCCCGACCTCCTGTTTGTCGGCACGGAGTTCGGCCTGTGGGTCTCGCCCGACGGCGGGCGTCAGTGGGCGCAGTACAAGGGCGGAGACCTCCCCAACGTCGCGGTGCGCGACCTCGCCATCCACCCGCGCGACCACGACCTCGTCATCGGCACGCACGGGCGCGGCATCTGGATCATCGACGACATCACCCCCTTGCGCGCCCTGACGCCCGACCTCCTCGCCAAAGAGGCCGTCTTCATCACGGCCAAGCCCTCGATGCAGAGCGTCGCGGGCGGCGGCGGGTGGGTCACGGGCGACGCGGAGTTCGTCGGCCCGAACCCGCCGGACGAGGCCGTCATCACCTACTACCAGCGCAAGCGCCACATCTTCGGCGACTTGAAGCTCGAAGTCCTCGGCCCGGACGGCAAGGTGCTCGGCACGATCCCGAGCGGCAAGCGCAGGGGCCTGAGCCGCGTCACGTGGGCGATGCGCATGAAGCCGCCGAAGGTGCCGACCGCCGCGTCCGCGGCCTTCGGCGCGGCGTTCGGCCCGCGCGTCATGCCCGGCACCTACACCGTCCGCATGACGAAGGACAAGAACGTCTACACGACGCAACTCCAAGTCGTCCCCGACCCGCGCTCCAAGCACACGGCGGCCGACCGCAAGGCGCAGCTCGACCTCGCCTTGAAGCTGCACGCGGCCTTAGGCGAGATGACGTTCGCCACGGAGCGCATCAACAACCTGCGCCTCGCGCTCGACGAGCGCGCGTCGAAGCTCGCGGCGGACGACCCCGTGCGCGCGCGGATTCAGACGGCCTCGCAGCAGGTCGATGAGTTGCGCAAGCGAATCGTCGCGACGAAGGAGGGCGGCGCGATCACGGGCGAGGAGCGCCTGCGCGAGTTCCTGACGTCGCTCTACAGCGACGTCGTCTTCTACGAGGGGCGGCCCTCGGCGACGCAGGTCGAGCGCGGCGACGCGTTGGCGCGCGAGCTGGCCGACGTCGTCCGCGACTTCGACGCGTGGACGGCCCGCGAGCTCTCGGGCCTGAACACGGCCCTCGCCTCCAAGCAACTCGAACCGCTCAAGCTCATCACGCGCGAGGACTGGGACAGACAGTCGGCCGGCGGTCAGGAGTAAACCTTCCAAAACTCGGAGGCCCGGCCGTCGCTTCATGTCGAGGCGACGGCCGGGCCTCCGAACGTCTACTCCAAATCTTCGCGCGTGACGCCTTCGATTTCCAAGATGAAGTCGGGGCCGAAGGCTTTCGAGGGCGTCTGAAAGCCGGCGGGCGCGTCGCCCCGAAGGACGCGCCCGACCGAGGCGAGCGCCGTCATCGCCGTCAGCGTGTAGCCTTCGGGGCCCGTCAGGCGCGAGACGGCGCGGCGGCCCGCGTCGTCCGCCGCCTCGCCCCAGACGTAACTGCGTCCGCGCCGACGCTCCTCGTCGCTCGGCCCCGCGGGCCGAGCCTTAATTCTCGACTTCAGGAGACGCTGCACGGGCTCGCTCGCCAGAAGCGGCCCGAACAGCCGCGTCGCCTTCATCGCCAGACGCGCCGCTGCCGGAAGCTCCGCGTAGACCTCCACGTCGGGAATCCCCGTGCTGTGAAAGGCCGTCGCCACGTCGCCCCACGGAATCGTCGTCGCCGACTCCGGCCCGCTCCCGAAGTCAATGGCGCGCGTGTGCCACGCGGCCGGCACGGGCGTCAGGCGGCCGCCCCTGCGCACCATCCCGCCGCGGTGGATGTTCTCGACCATCGTCGTCGCCGTGCCGTGCGAGACGCGGCCCGTGCCCTTGATGGCGAGCGCGAGCCGCGAGGCCGAAGGCAAGCGCCGCTTCAGGTGCGCGGCGAGGCAGTCGGACGGCACAACGTCGAAGCCGACGCCCGGAAGGAGCGTCACACCTGCCGCACGCGCCTCCGCGTCGCGCGCGGCGAGCGACTCGAAGACGGCGATTTCGCCCGTAATGTCGAGGTAGTGCGCGCCGGTTCTCAGACAGGCGTCGGCGACGGGGCGCGAGGTGCGCGAGAAAGGCCCGGCGCAGTGGAGCACGGCGCCGACCTCACCGAGCGCCGCGTCGACCGCCTTCGAGTCGTCGAGCGCGAAGACGCGCGTCTCGAACCCGAGTCGCGCGCCGAGGCTTTCGACCGCCTGACGGTCGCGCCCCGCGACGACGGGGCGCAGGCCGCGTTCGGCGGCGAGCGCGGCGACGAGTCGGCCCGTGTAGCCGTTCGCGCCGTAGAGCAGGAAATTTTGTCTCATTCGAGTGTCCGACGCTCCTTGCGTCGCCGTTCCCGCGCGCCCCGAAAGTGTGAGGCTCGACAGCGACGCGCCCGAAATGCTATAAGAATAGACGGCGGCCGTGAAGTGGCGAAGCTTCCCGCGCCGCCTCGCCCCGTCGGCCCGCGAGCCCTCACTGAAGACTCTCCCTCGAATTGGAGCGGGCCGCCACCCTCAAGACACGTATCAATCGAAGCGCGTTAACCACGCGCGGCGTCGTCCGCTCGTCGGCCGAGGCGTCCGTCCCTCTTCTCCGCGGGACGCTTCTGCCAAAGTGACTGAACGCCGCCGCGCAGTTTGACCGGACGGAAGGCACGCCTTGAACCGCCACGAAGCGACGCCCTCTCGAACGCCCGCGGAAAACCGCCCCGCGGCGCGCGGACTCGTGCCGGTACGCCGCTTGCCACGCAGAGGCGCGTCCCGCCGCGCGGCGCTCGGCGCAGCGCCCCTCGCGCCCCTCTCGTGGGAATTCGCACTGATGAACGTGAGCATGAGCAGCGATTTCGAGCCGTCGGCCGACCTACGCGAGTCGGCCGCGCGCGCGTCGCGTCCGACGGATGCTGGCGACGTTATCGTCACGTCCTCGGGCGAGGCGTTGCGCGTCGCGCCGCTCAAGGCTTCGGAGCGCGCCGAGGTGCTGGCCTTCCTCGCGGCCAAGCCCGTGCACAACGTCGGGCTCGCCGGCCTCGTCCGCGACAACGGCGTCGAGAGCCTTCTCAACCGCGGGCGCTTCCACACGTGCCGCACGGGGCGCGGGGCGCTCGTCGGCGTCGCGCTCGTCGGCCACGTCGTTCTCTTCGACGCGCGCAGCGACGCCGCCATCGAGGCCGTCGCGCTCGTCGCGCGCGCCGCGACTCGCAAGCACCTCCTGATGGGCGAGGCCGAGGGGGTCGAGCGCTTCTGGGAATTCTACGCGGGCGACACCGACGCCGGCCCGCGTCTCGTCCGCCGCGTCGTGATGCTCGAACGCCCCGCCGCCAGCGACCCCGGGGCCGAGCCCGTCAAGGGCCTGCGGCCCGCGACGCTCGCCGACCTCCCTTTCGTGATGACGATTCAGGCCGAGATGGCCGCCGAAGAGTCGGGCACGAATCCTCTTGAGAGCGACCGTCTGGGCTTCCGCGTCCGCTGCGTGCGGAGGGTCGAGAGCGGGCGCGCGTGGGTCTGCGTCGTTGACGGCCGCCCGGTCTTCAAGGCCGACGTCATCGCCGAGACGCCCGAGGCGGCCTACGTCGAAGGCGTCTACGTCAGCCCCGAAACGCGCGGGCAGGGCTTGGGAGGCCGCTGCCTCGCGCAGATGTGCCGCGCGCTCGGCCGGACGGGCGCGAAGACGGTCTGCCTCTTCGCCGACGAGCGCAACGCGCGCGCGCGGCGGTTCTACGAGGCCGCTGGCTTCACCCCCGTCGGCCGCTACCTCATCACCTACTTCTGAAGGGCCGAACCTTCGGCCCGACTTCGGAAGAACCCGCGCGCCGGGAAGGGACGGAGACGGCGGCGCGCGACCCCCTCACCAATCGAAACAGCGCAATGGTCAGACAGAACTTAGCAAAGCCATACCAGCTGGCCGTCGTTTTCGTCGGCGCGGCGGCGCTCGCCCTCTCCGTCATCGGCTTCCGCGTCGAGCACATCGGCGCGCGCTTCCTGCTCATCGTTTTTCTGACAATCGTCGCCTCGCGCTTCGCCGTCCAGATCCCGCGCGCCGCGACCAACATCACCGTCACCGACGCCTTCATCTTCCTGACCCTCCTGCTCTACGGCCCGGAGGCGACGGTGCTGCTCGCGGCCGTCGAGGGCACCTGCTCGGGCCTGCGCGCGAGCCGGCGCAAGCTGACCGTCACCTTCAACATCGCCTCGGCCATCTGCGCCACCTTCCTGACGGCCCACGTCGTCCGCCTCGGCTTCGGCGACTCGCCCGCGCCCGACACCTCGACGCCCTTCTCGCACGTCCTCGCGCTCGTCTGCGCGATGGCCCTCGTCCAGTACGTCGCGCACACGACCATCATCTCGGTCGCGCACGCGCTCAAGACCGACCAGCCGCTCTGGCAGACGTGGACGCGCCACTACCTCTGGAGCTCGATAACTTACGTCGTCGGCGCGCTCGTCGCCGGCCTCGTCGTCCGCTTCGGCGACACGGTCGGCATCTACACGCTGCTGCTGACGGTGCCGCCCGTCGTCTCCCTCATCTACTTCACCTACAACAAGTACCTCGAAGACATCAAGCTGACGGCCGCGCAGGCCGAGGCCGCCGAGCGCGAGCGCGCCGAGCAGGCCGAGCGCCACGTCGAGGAGCTGTCGCGCTACGTCGCCGAGCTCGAACGCGCGCGCGCCGAGCTTCAGGCGAGCAAAGAGCACTTCCAGCACGCCGCTTTTCATGATTCGCTGACGGGGCTGCCGAACCGCGCGCTCCTGAGCAGCCACCTCCGCCTCGCTCTGGGCCGCGTCCGCCGCAGCGACGAGCACTTCTTCGCCGTCCTCTTCCTCGACCTCGACCGCTTCAAAAACATCAACGACTCTCTGGGCCACGGCGCGGGCGACCAGCTCCTCATCGCCATCGCGCGCCGCATCGAGGGCGTGCTCCGCCCGATGGACACGGTCGCGCGCCTCGGCGGCGACGAGTACGCCGTGCTGCTCGACTCGCTCAGCGAGGAGGCCGACGCCACGGGCTTCGCCGAGCGGCTTCAGGCCGAGCTGATGAAACCCTTCAGCCTCGGCGGCCACGAGGTCTACATCACGGCCAGCATCGGCATCGCGCTCTCGACCAACGGCTACGACGACCCCGAGAACCTTCTGCGCGACGCGGACACGGCCATGTACCGCGCGAAGGAGAAGGGCAAGGCGCGCTGCGAGCTGTTCGACAAGCTGATGCACGCCCGCGCCGTCGCCCTGCTCCAACTCGAAAACGATCTGCGCCGCGCCATCGAGCGTCAGGAGTTTCAGGTCTACTACCAGCCCATCGTCGCGCTCGAAACGGAGAAGATCGTCGGCTTCGAGGCGCTCGTCCGCTGGCAGCACCCGACGCGCGGCTTCGTCCCGCCCGACGAGTTCATCCCCATCGCCGAGGAGACGGGGCTCGTCGCCGAGATCGACCAGTGGGTCTTGCGCGAGGCGTGCCGGAAGGTCGGCGAGTGGCACAGGCTCTCGCCCGTCAACCGCCCGTTGACCTTGAGCGCCAACCTTTCGAGCCGCGAGCTGACCCACTCAGACCTCGTCGGCCGCATCAAGGAGACGCTCGCCGAGACGAGCTTCGACCCGCGCTGCCTGAAGCTCGAAATCACCGAGTCGGCCGTCATGGACAACGCCGAGGCGGCCGCGGCCGTGCTCGCGCGCCTGCGCGAGTTGGGCGTGCGTCTGTCGATCGACGACTTCGGCACGGGCTACTCGTCGCTCTCCTACCTGCACCGCTTCCCCGTCACGACGCTCAAAATCGACCGCTCGTTTATCGGCCGCATGAGCGAGGACACGGAGAAGTTCGAGATCGTCCGCACCATCATGACGCTCGCCTCGAACCTCGGCATGGACGTCGTGGCCGAGGGTGTCGAGACGCACCGCCAGCTCGCGCAGCTCAAGCTCCTCAAGTGCGAGTTCGGGCAAGGCTACCTCTTCTCGAAGCCCGTGGACGCCGAGGCGGCCGCCGCGCTCCTCGCCCGTCAGGTGGCGGGGCGCAAGCTCTTCTCGACGCGCGTCTCCGGCGACTTAATCCTCCCGCCCGCCTCGACCTACATCAACTGAAGCGCCGCCCCTCGCCGCCCGGCCGGCCGCCGGCCTTTGGAAAAAAATCATCTTTGTGTGTTTCTCCGCTGCGAGTTCGGTATACTGTTTCAAATTCACGGCCGACGCCGCGGGCGTCGGCGCGGCGCGAAAGGTTGACACGGGCGAACAGATGCACACAGACGCAGACGGCCCACTCGTTCTGGTGGTCGAGGACTTCGACGACACGCGCGCTGTGATGCGCCACTTCCTCGAACGCGGCGGCTGCCGCGTGGCCGAGGCGGCGGACGGCCGCGAGGCCATCGAGCGCGCGCGCGAGGTGCGCCCCGACCTCGTCCTGATGGACTTGAATATGCCCGTCCTCGACGGCTTCACGGCGACGCTCCGACTGCGCGAGCAGCCCGAGACGCGCGCCGTCCCGGTCGTCGCCGTCACGGCCTACGACACGACGGAGTTCCGCGCCGCCGCCCGCGCCGTCGGCTGCAACGAGTACGTCGCCAAGCCGCTCGACTTCCCCGCTCTGATGTCACTCGTCGAACGCCTCCTCCCCAACTGGTTCGCCAACGCCGGCACGGAAGCCGTCGCCTAAAAGGCGAAACGTAAAAGTAAAAAGGCGGAAGGGCGGGGGCCGCGCCGGCTCCCGCCCTTCCGCCTTTTACCTTTCTACTTTCGCTTCTTCGGGCCTCTTAGAAGCCGAAGATGTCGGGCAGCGAGAGGCGGCCGTCGCCCCCCGAGCGCCCTTCGCCGAGCCGGCGCGCGCGGAGGATTGAGGCCGCGTCGACGACCGAGCGCAGGGGAACCTCGCCCGAGAAGCTCTGGTCGAAGCGTCGCTCCGTGACGAACAGCGGCATCGTGAAAGCCGTGTCGAGCTCGTAGGAGACGCGGCCGCGGTTCGTGAACGCCGACCAGACGACGCCCGGGATCGAGCGCAAGCTCACCTCGACCGGCAGGTTGACGCGCGAGGCGCGACGGCCGCCGACGCGCAGCGTCCCGTGGTGCGTGCCCTCGATCAGGTCGCGGTCGTTCAGGCGCAGGCGGTAGTCGAAGTCCTTGAGGCTGACGGGAATCAGCCCGTTCGCCACGTCCAAGCCGACGTTGAGCCGCGCGGTCTGCGTGCGGAAGTCGATGGCTTCGAGCGTGACTTCGCCGACCTTGAATTGGACGCCGACCGCGTCGCCGATGCGCCCGATGTCGGAGAGGTCGGGCAGACGCCTCTGCGCCCGCGCGTCCGAGGCGAAGGCCAGCGCGAAGAACATGACGGCCAGCGCGCCGCCCGCGACCCTCGATTTCACAAAAGAGCTTTTCATCATCAACTCACCTCCGCCTTCTTGCCGCCCGAGTCTTTTGAGCCTTCCGCGAAGCGCCCGCGCTTGAGGCCGGGCGCGCCTTTTTCGGCACACGGAGAATAACAACCGGCGTGCCACGCGCGGCGCTCGGAATCGTCGCGTTTGCGGCCTAAAATCGGGCCGGGCGGCGCGTCTTTTGTACGAAATCGTGGTCTAATGACTCGAATCGTATGGCGTTTTCGGAGCTTTTAAGGGGATGACGGACGACTTGCTCGAAGCGGGCGTTGGGCGCGAGTTGGCGCGGTGGCGCGCGGCGCACTACGGCGGGGTGCGCTACGAGTTGAGCGTCGCGCTGGCGGCGGGCGCGCCGTTGATGAGAGGCTCGCTGACAGTCTCCGTCACGCTCGACGGGGAGGCCGGCGACCTCGTCCTCGACTGGCGCGTCCGCGAAGACGGCGCGCGCGCCGAGTCGCGCGTCTCGAACGTCGCGGTCAACGGCGCGGCCGTCGGCGATGCGCGCTTCGTCAACGACCACATCGTCATCCGCTCGCCGCACTTGCGCGCGGGCGAGAACGTCGTCCGGCTCTCCTTCGAGTCGCCCGTCACCGGGACGGGCAGCGACGCCGTCACGCGTTACACCGACGGCGCCGACGGCGCGGAGTACGTCTACACTCTGCTCGTCCCCTCGGACGCGAGCACCGTCTTCCCCTGCTTCGACCAGCCCGACCTCAAGGCGCGCTTCCGCCTCGCGGTCACATCGCCCTCGTCTTGGACAATCATCTCAAACACCGCGCCCGCGAGCGTGGAGACGGACGGCCCGCACAAGCTCACCGCCTTCCGCGAGACTGAACCCGTCAGCACGTATCTCTTCGCCTTCGCCGCCGGCCCGTTTGCCGAAGTTCCGGACGCCGACTCGCCGCACGCGACGCGCCTCTACGTCCGGCGCTCGCAAGCCGAGCGCGCCCGACGCGAGGCCGCCGAAATCCTGCGCCTCAACCGCGAGTGCGTCGCCTTCTTCGAGAGTTATTTCGAGACGAAATTTCCGTTCTCGAAGTACGACCTCGTCGTCTTGCCGGAGTTCGCCTACCGCGGCATGGAGCACGCGGGCGCGACCTTCCTGCGCGAAGAGACGCTGCTCCTCGCCCCCAACCCGAACATGAATGAGGCGCTCGACCGCGCCGAGGTCATCCTCCACGAGGCGGCGCACCAGTGGTTCGGCGACCTCGTCACGATGCGCTGGTTCGACGACCTCTGGCTCAAGGAGGGCTTCGCCACCTTCATGGCCTACAAGGCTCTGGAAGTGGTCATGCCGCGCGTCGACGCGTGGAAGAGTTTTCACGCGCGCACCAAGCCGCTCGCCTACCTGACGGACGCCTCGCGCGGCACGACGCCCGTCCGCCAAGAGATTCCGAACCTCTCGGCGGCGAAGTCGGCCTACGGGAACATCGTCTACCGCAAAGCGCCTTCGCTCCTGCGTCAGGCCGAGTTCTACTTGGGCCGCGAAGAGTTCCGGCGCGCCGTCCGCACGCTTCTCAGAGAGCACGCCTACGGCTCGGCCGAGTGGGCCGACCTCGTCCGCGCCTTCGAGCGCGCGTCGGGCCGCGACCTCGCGGCGTGGGCCGACGCGTGGGTCAGGCGGCGCGGGCTCCCCATCGTCACGGTCGCGCGCGACGAGCGCGACGCGCGGACTCTGCGCGTCGGGCAACGCGACGCGCTCGGCGAGGGCGGCGTCTGGCCCATGCGCCTCGAACTGCTCGCGCGCTCGGCCGGCGGCACGGAGCGCACGCGCGACGTGCTCCTCGAAGGTCGCGAGGCGCGCGTGCGAATCGACGAACTCGCGGGCGAGGCGAATGAAGAAGCAAATGACGCGTCTAACGTCGAGCTCGTCTTCGCCAACTCGAACGATTACGGCTACGGCCTCTTTCTGCTCGACGAGGGGAGCCGCGCGCGCGTGCTCGACGCGCCCGGACGGCTCGGCGACGACTTCACGAGCACGCTCCTGCTCGGCTCCCTGTGGGAGAGCGTGCGCCGTGCGGAGGTCGCGCCGCTCGCCTACGTGGAGCTGGCCGCGCGCGTCGCGCCCAACTTGCGCGAGGAGGTCACGCTCCAAGCCTTGCTCGCGCGCGCCGCGACGGCCCACACGCGCTACCTCTCGGCGTCTCAGCGGCGACGCGTCGCCCCGCGCCTCGAAGCGGTCTTACGCGAAGGGATGTTGACGGCCGAGACTCCCGGCCTGCGCGTCACCTTCCTGCGCGCCTTCCGCGACACCGCGACGACGGGCGCGGCGCTCGACGAACTCGTCCGTTTGCTCACAGGCGAAACGGTCATCCCCGGCGCGCACTTGGCCGCGCGCGACCGCTTCGAACTCTTGCGCGCGCTCACGGCCGCGGGCGACCCGCGCGCCGCACAGCTTCTCGCCGACGAGTCCGCGCGCGACGCCTCCGACGACGCTCGCCGCTACGCCTTCGCCGCCCGCGCGGCCGCGCCCGCGCCCGAAGTCAAGCGCGAATACTTCGACGCCTTCACGCGAGGCGCGCGCGTCGCCGAGAGCTGGATAGAGGCCGCGCTCTTGCCCTTCAACTCTCCGAACCAGACGGCGCTCACGCTCCCCTACCTCGAACCCGCGCTCCGCGAGCTCCCGCGCCTCAAACGCACGCGCAAAATCTTCTTCGTCAACGCGTGGCTCGCGGCCTTCGTCGGCGGCCAATGCGGGGCGGGGGCCGTGAGCGTCGTCGAAAACTTCCTGCGCGGCGAGCCGCGGCTCGACCCCGACCTGCGTCTCAAAATCCTCGAAGCCGCCGACTCGGCCGAGCGCTGCGCGCGCGTGCGCGACGCTCACGCGCGCGGAGAAGAAGCCGACTCGCCCGGCCCCCCGCCGTGATACACTCAGAGGCGGGAGGACACTGAACGCAAAAGTGGAGCTCAACTGGTTCACGGTCGTCGCCTTTATCGCCATCTTCGTCCTCAGCTTTCTACTCTTCCTCGCGCTCTTCGAGCCGGGCCTCGCCTACAAAGTCTCCGCCGCCCCGCCGCCGCCGATCGACTCGCCCGACTTCATCCGAGTCGTCGAAGCCCTCACCGACTCGAAGCTCAACACCTGCACGCGCGTCGAAGTTCTGACGAACGGCGAGGTCTACTACGAGGCCGAGCTGCAAGCCCTGCGCGAGGCGCGCAGCAGCATCAACCTCGAAGCCTACATCTTCCAGAAGGGCGAGGTCACACGCCGCTTCCTCGAAGTCCTGACGGAGAGGGCGCGCGCCGGCGTCGAGGTGCGGCTCGTCTTGGACTGGGTCGGGAGCTTCACGTCGTGGGACAGTTATTTTAAGGATTTGACCGACGCGGGCGGGCGCGTCGCGTGGTATCACCCTCTGGAGTGGAAGACGGTCGCGCGCTTCAACAACCGCACGCACCGCGAGATCATCGTCATCGACGGCCGCGTCGCCTTCGTCGGCGGCGCGGGCTTCGCCGACCACTGGCTGATTCCGCGCAAGCACCACCCGCGCTGGCGCGACACGATGTTTCGCGTCGAGGGCGACGCCGTCTCCAGCCTGCAAGGGACGTTCTCGGAGAACTGGCTCGAAGCCTCCGGCGAGATTCTCTCGGGCGGCGACTTCTTCCCCCTCTGCGAGGCGACGAGCCGCGCCTCGGCGCTCGTCGTCAACAGCTCGCCCTCGGTCGGCCGCTCCACCCACGCGCGGATGCTCTACCAGACGCTGCTGGCCTCGGCGCGCAAGAGCGTCCTCATCACGACGCCATACTTTCTCCCCGACCGGAGCGCGCGCCACGAGATGGTGCGCGCCCTCGGCCGCGGCGTCGAGGTCGAGATCATCACGCCCGGCCCCAAGACCGACCACACGATTACCTACCGCACGAGCCGGCGACTCTACGGCGACCTGCTCAAGGCGGGCGCGAAGATTTACGAGTATCAGGCGTCGATGATGCACGCCAAGACGCTGGTCGTCGACGGCGTCTGGTCGGTCGTCGGCTCGACGAACTTCGACAACCGCTCCTTCGGCCTCAACGACGAGGTGAACCTCGCCGTCTACGACCCCGAGTTGGCCGGTCGCATCGCCAAAGACTTCGCGCGCGACCGCGCGGAGGCGCGCGCCGTCACGCACGGCGAGTGGCGCAGGCGCGCGGTGGCCGAGCGTCTGCACGAGCAGTTGGGGCGTCTTCTGGAGCGTCAGCAGTAGCGAGCGGGGAGGGCGTGAGAGGGCGATGAGTGGACGAGACACGCTGCGCGTCGTCACCTACAACGTGCACAAGTGCATGGGGCTCGACCGCCGCGTCCGCCCCGCGCGCATCGCGTCCGTCCTGCGCGAACTCGACGCCGACGTTATCGCATTGCAAGAGGTCGTAAGCCATGAAGACCGCGAGCACGAGCAGCATCAGGCGCGCTTCATCGCCGAAGAACTCGGCTACCGCTTCCACCTCGGCGAGACGCGACGCCATCAGGGCGGCGCTTACGGGAACGTCACGCTCACACGCCTGCCCGTGCTGCGCTCGTGCAACTACGACATCACTTGGCGCTGGCAGGAGCCGCGCGGCTGTCTGCGCGTCGACGTGCTGCCCGACGGCGCGCCGACGCCCGTCCACGTCTTCAACGTCCACTTGGGCACGGCCTTCATCGAGCGCCGCCATCAAGGACGCAAACTCGTCGGCGAGGACATCCTGCGCGGCAAGAACTTGACGGGCGCGCGCGTCGTCTTGGGCGACTTCAACGAGTGGACGCGCGGCCTCGCGTCGCGACTCCTTTCGGAGGAGCTTGAGAGCGCCGACGTGCGCCACCACCTCCGGCGACGCCGCACGTACCCCGGCCCCCTGCCCATCCTCCACCTCGACCACGTCTACCACGACCGCTCGCTCGAACTCGCGCGACTCTCCCTGCACAAGAGCCTCACGGCGCTCGTCGCCTCCGACCACCTGCCGCTCGTCGCGGACTTTCGTTTTAAGGATTGAAGAGAGTTAAGTCGAAGAGGGTCGGGGACTGAAAGCGGCGCGCCCGTCAGGAAGTTTTGGCGGCGCGGCGACGGCGCGCGGGCGCTTTTTTGGCGGAGGGTTTGCCGTTCGGGGGCGGGGCGGCGGCCTTGTGCAGACGGCCCGCGGCGAAGTCTGTGACGACGCACAGCCCGCTCACCTTCTCCGCCCGGAGGCGCGCGACGAGCCCCGCGGCCTCGGCGTAATCGACGCCCCGCGCCTCGCACCCGCGCTCGCTGACGACGGCCCAACGCCTCTCCCGCATCTCGCTCATCGCAAGCAAGTTTAGCGAACCGCGGCGAAGAAAGGCAAAAGGACGAGGGTCACGACGGCTCTCGTCCTTTCGACTTTTACCTTTCTACTTTCGCCTTCGCGCCTCAGCGCGTGACGACGACCGTGCCCGACATACCGCTGCCCGCGCCGCCGTGGAAGGCGCAGTGGTAGCGGTACGCGCCGGGGCGCGTGAAGCGGTGCGAGAAGGTCTTGCCGCGCGTGAGCGTCGGCGACGAGAACGCGCCCGCGTCGGAGGTGACGGTGTGACTGCCGCCGTCGTTCGTCCACGTGACGGCCGTCCCCGCCTTGACCGTCAGCTCGCGCGGCACGAACTCGAAATCGCGCACGCGCACCTCGGCCGACGGCTGCGCCGACGCCGACCGGGCGGCCGTCCCCGCCGGCACAAGGCCCGCGGCGGTGGCGACGCCGAGCAGCGCGAGCGCGGCGAACGCGGCCTTCGCGGCTCTCATCTCTTTATTCACTCCTCGTCCGAAGTTTCGCGCGTCACATCGAGCCGCCCGAAGCCTTCGACTTCGTCTTCATCTTCGACTTCGGGAACGGCCCCTTCGCGAGCTTGTTCTTGGGAAGCGGTTTGGCCGGCTTGAAGTCGGGCGGGAGCGCCGTCCCCGTCGCCTGCGAGTTGACCTCGACTATCTGCGACTTCATCCCGCCGAGCGCCGACAAAAGCTCGCCCTTCTCCTGCGCCGGGACGTTGAACTTGTCGAGCGTCGCGACCAAGTCTTCGACGAGCGCGCCGAACTCGCCCTCCGTCACCTTCATGTTCTTGTGAGCCTCCGTCATCGAAAGCCCCGTGTACTCGCACGGCCCGCCCGTCGCGGCGCAGACCTGCTCCTTCAAATGAAACTTCACGCGGTCGACGTTGCTGCGCGCGAACTTCATGTTGACGCGCGGGTCGGCCGCGACGCGCATGACGAAATCGTCGACGACGGCCGAGATCGCCTCCTCGCCGCCGAGCCGCTCGTAGAGCGACTTCTCGGACGCCGTCGCGCCCCGCGCGGCCGCCGCGTCTTGCGCCGCCGCGCCGGCGCGGACGAAGGCGTGCGTGAGCGACGCCGTCAGAATCAGCGAGGCGAGCACGAGGGCCTTCGTCGGCGTGTTCAACTTCCTCTTCATCACTCTTCTCCTCTTCTCAGGGTTCGCGATTAAGGGTTCGGGTTTTCGCGGGCGAGGCTTTCGGGCCGCCGCCCGGTTCGGTGTATAGTTACGGCCGACCCGGGGGTTCGGATTGCCCGACGGCCGGTGAATCCAAGCGCCGGCCCAATCTCGTAGGAACGGTGAGGGAGGGCGAATGGTCTCGCCCCGCAATTCCACAGGGGCTTTGGCGAGCCCCCACGAGGCACGGCAGGCAGAGTTGATAGGGCTGGTCGCTTGCGGCGACCAGCAGGCGCTCGCGTCTCTCTACGACTCGACCTCGCGCCTCGTCTACGGCCTCTTGGTGCGCATCCTCGGCGACGCGGCGACGGCCGAGGAGGTTCTGCTCGACGTTTACGCGCAGGTCTGGCGGCAGGCCGCGCGCTACTCCGGCACGCGCGGCAGCCCTCTGGCGTGGCTGACGACGATCGCCCGCAGCCGCGCCATCGACCGCCTGCGCTCGGGCCGCGCCGAGCAGCAGCGCACGGAGCAGTTGGACGCGCGCGCGTTCGAGGCGCGCTCGGGCACGAACGTCGAGGAGGAGGTCGCGGCGCGCGAGTTGGGCGCGCGGGTGCGCGCGGCGCTCGAAGGGTTGCCGCGCGAGCAGCGCGAGGTCATCGAGCTGGCCTACTACGGCGGGATGAGCCACAGCGAGATCGCCGCGGCGACGGGGCAGCCTCTGGGGACGGTCAAGACGCGCACGCGGCTCGGCATGACGCGCCTGCGCGAGGCCCTGAAGGATCTGGACGAGGGGGAGGAAGGATGACGCGAGTCGGGACGGAAGACGCGATGCGCGAGCTGGCCGCGCTCTACGCTCTGGGCGCGCTCGGGCAGCACGAGGCGCGTGCGTTCGAGGAGCACCTCGAAGAGGGCTGCGAGGGGTGCGCGGCGGAGTTGCGCGAGATGCGCGAGGCCGCCGAAGCCTTAGCCGTCGCCGCGCCCGCGTTAGACCCTCCGGCCGGCGCGAGAGAGAAACTTCTGGCGCGCGTCGCGGCCGAGGAGGACGGGCGGCGCGAGCCGCGCGGCGGCGGCGGGGAGCAGCGCGAACAGCGCGCGCCGCAGTTCACGGGCGCGTCCGACTTCGTCGTCGTCCGCAAGGACGAGGGCGAGTGGTTCGAGACGGCCGACGCGGGCGTCTTCGCGAAAGTCCTCTTCGTCGACCGCGAGCGCGACACGGTCACTTCGCTCGTCCGCCTGAGCCCCGGCGCGCGCATCCGCCCGCACCGCCACAAGGGCGTCGAGCAGTGTCTCATCCTCGAAGGCGAGATGCGCTCGGGCGACATGGTCTTGGGCGCGGGCGACTTCAACTGCGCCATGAACGAGAGCGTGCACAACGAAATCTACACCGAGACGGGCGCGCTCTTCCTCATCGTCGCGCCCGAGAGTTACGAAGACCTCGCGCAAGCCTGAGGCGAAAGTAAAAGGGTAAAAGGCGGGAGGACGAGGGCCGTCGTGACCCTCGTCCTTTCGCCTTTTACCCTTCGCCTTCCGGTTCGCCTGCTGGAAATCGCGTGGGCTTTTCCGTATTATATTTTTGTTCCGCTTCAACTTAACAGCCGCTCGGCGAGCTTATTTCACAGGAGGATTAGAGAACCTTATGGCCACCGAACTCAAGCGCGACGCCGCGGGCCGCGCGGGCGTCGAGGAGCTTCTGGGCGCGGACGCGCGCGCCCTGCTCGACTTCGACTCGCCGAAAATCTCGCGCGACCTTATCCAAGTCCCCGGCCCCGACTTCGTCGACCGCGTGTGGGCGCTCTCCGACCGCAACCCTTCGGTGCTGCGCTCGCTCCAGTCGCTCTTTAACGCGGGACGCCTCGCCGGCACGGGCTACCTCTCCATCCTCCCCGTCGATCAAGGCATCGAGCACTCGGCCGGAGCGAGCTTCGCGCCGAACCCCGCCTACTTCGACCCGGAGAACATCGTCGAGCTCGCGATCGAGGGCGGCTGCAACGCCGTCGCCTCGACCTTCGGCGTGCTCGGCTCGGTCGCGCGCAGGTACGCGCACAAGATTCCGTTCATCGTCAAGGTCAACCACAACGAGCTTCTGACCTACCCGAACAAGTTCGACCAAGTGGTCTTCGGCTCGGTCGAGCAGGCGCGCGACATGGGCGCGGTGGCGGTGGGCGCGACCGTCTACTTCGGCTCGGAAGAGTCCACCCGCCAGCTCACCGAAATCGCCGAGGCGTTCGCCATCGCGCACGAGTTGGGGATGGCGACGATTCTCTGGTGCTACCTGCGCAACCCGAAGTTCAAGACCTCGGAGGGCGATATGCACACGGCGGCCGACCTGACGGGGCAGGCCAACCACCTCGGCGTCACGATTCAGGCCGACATCATCAAGCAGAAGCTCCCCGAGCGTAACGGCGGCTACAACGCGCTCAACATCGAGTCGTCCTACGGCAAGACGAACAAGAAGATCTACTCCGACCTGACGAGCGACAACCCCATCGACCTCGTCCGCTATCAGGTCGCCAACTGCTACATGGGCCGCTGCGGGCTCATCAACTCGGGCGGCGAAAGTAAAGGTCAGGGCGACTTGGCCGAGGCCGTCCGCACGGCCGTCATCAACAAGCGCGGCGGCGGCATGGGGCTCATCTCGGGCCGCAAGGCGTTCCAGCGCCCGATGGACGAGGGCATCGCGCTGCTCAACGCCATCCAAGACGTTTACCTCGACCAGTCAATCACGGTGGCGTAAAAGCTTAACAGCCGCCGATGAATCTGAAGGGCCGCGCCTCTCCGTAGAGGATGAGTGCGCGGCCTTTTTGACTTTTCCCGACCGAGAGGCTTTACGTCACCAGCTTGACCCCCGTGCGCGAACAATCCGACGCGGCCGAAGCGGCGCTCATCGAACGCGTGGCGCGCGGCGACGAGTCCGCCTTCGCCCCGCTCTACGACCGCTACAGCCCCATCCTCTTCGGACTCCTCCTGCGTATACTCAGAGACCGGCCCGAGGCCGAGGACTGTTTGCAGGAGGTCTTTCTGCAAATCTGGCAGCGCGCCCCGTCCTTCGACCCGGCGCGCGGACGCCCCTTCACGTGGCTCGTCACGCTCGCGCGCAGCCGCGCCATCGACCGCCTGCGCTCGACGGGCGCGCGCGCGCGCACCGAACAGGCCGCCGTAGCCGAGCAGACGGACGTCATCGCGGACGCCGACGCCGAGGCGTTCCGCTCCGAGCAGGGCGCGTTCGTGCGCGGCGCGCTCGCGGAGATTCCCGAGGAGCAGAGGCGCGCGCTCCTGCTCGCCTACTTCGAGGGGCTCTCGCAAAGCGAAATCGCGGCGCGCTTGGGTCAGCCGTTGGGCACGGTCAAGACGCGCATGAGGACGGGCTTGATGCGCCTGCGCGAGCTCCTGCGCGGGCAGTTCGAGGGGACTTTGACGAACTTCTGACGGGTTGTTATCGATGACCGAAGGCGCGCACAACACGGAGGCCCTCGCGCTCGACGCGCTCGGCGCGCTCGACGACGCGCAGCGCCGCGCGCTCGACGAGCACCTCGCCGCCTGCGCCGCCTGCCGACGCGAGCGCGACGAGCTGCACGCGGCGGCCGCCTCCCTCGCTCACGCCGTCGCGCCCGTCCGCCCGCCCGCCGAGCTTCGCCCGCGCATACTCGACGCCGCCCGCGCGCTCAAACACGCGAACGGCGACGCGCGCCCGCCCGAAACTTCTCGCGGCCGCGTCATCGCGCCCCCGCCCGGTCGCTTCACGCGACGCGCGCCGCGCCGCACTTGGGTCTGGGCGGCCGTCGCGGCGGGCGTCATCGCGTCCCTGCTCTCGTTCGACATCTTCCGGATGTGGCGCGAGAACTCGGCGATGCGCAGTGAGGTGGCGCGGCTTCGGCGCGAGGCCGAGCAGTCGCGCGAGGAGCTTGCGCGCGTGCGCGCTGAGTCGGCGCGCGAGCGAGAGTTGGCCGAGCTAATCTCCGCGCCCGGCGCGCGCGTGCTCACGCTCTCGGCGACGAAGGACGCGCCCGCCGACGCCTCGGCGCGCTTGGCCTACGACGACGCGACGGGCCGCGCGGTGCTTGTCGCCGCGAACCTCCCGCCCGCGCCCGCGGGCAAGGCTTACCAAATCTGGTACGTGGCGGGCGGCCGCCCCGTGCCGGGCAGGCTCTTTCAGACCGACCCGGCGGGGCGCGGCACGCTCCGCGACGAAATCCCCGCCGCCGGCCGCGCCGCGAAACTCTTCGCCGTCACGCTCGAACCCGAGGCGGGCGTCGCCGCCCCGACCGGCCCCGTCCTCCTGAGCGCCGCGACCTGACGCGCCGCCGGTCAACTCCTGACGAAAAACTTGCTACACTGTGCGGGCAGTGAGACGCCGCGCGGGGCGGGATTTACAGAGAGGCGAGGAGAAGGCAAAGTGGCTGACGAGAAGGGTCGGGAAAAGCAGCTGACGCCGAACGAGATTTCGGCCGAGACGGGACAGTTCGACGCGCGCTTCATGCTCTGGCGCAAATTCTGCGCCGACTACGACATCCCGGTCGACACTCTGCCGGGCGACCTCCGCGGCGAGAACAAAGACCGCTGGGAGGCGCTCAAGAACGAGCAACTCAACAAAGGGCAGTGACGAGTGACGAGTTAAAGACAAGTCGCGAGTCAAAAGTCCGGGGCCGAAAAAACGAAAGCCCGACCAACACGGCCGGGCCTTCGCTTCTTCGGCCCGAGCTAATTTTTTAGCTCAAGCCTCTGCTCGTCACTCGTCACTCGTCGCTGTCTTAAAAGTACCTGCCCAACTGATACCCGCCCGTCAGGAACGGGTTCGTGACGCGCTCGCGGCCGAGGGTCGTCTCCGGCCCGTGACCGGAGTAGACGACCACGTCGTCTCCGAGCGGGACGATCTTGTTCAGGAGCGAGTCCATCAACTGCTCGGTCGAGCCGCCCGGCAAGTCCGTCCGCCCGACTGAACCCGCGAACAGGCAATCGCCGACAAAGACCTTCCTCTCGTTCGGCTCGAAGAGGACGACGTGGCCCGGCGTGTGGCCGGGACAATGAAGCACCTTGAATTCGAGGCGGCCGACGCGGTAAGTCTCGCCGTCCTCCCAATACTTTTCGACCGGCGGCGGCGTCTCGAACTCCATCCCCATCCGCGCCCACTGCGCGCGCGGCACTCCTATCCAAGCCGGCTGTTCGGGAAGCGCCGTGTAGAGCGGCTCGTCCGCGCGGTGCAGAATCACTTCGGCCCCGGGCTTGCGTTTTTTGAGCGCGGAGACGCCGCCGACGTGGTCGAGGTGCGCGTGCGTGAGGGCGATGGCCTGAAGCTCTAGGCCGCGCCGGTCAATCGCCGAGGCGATTGACTCGGAGTCGTCGCCGGGGTCGACGCAGACGGCGCGGCGCGTCTCCTCGCAGGCCAAGACGCGCGTGTGCTGGCCGAAGGCCGTCACGGTGATCTGCTCGATAATCATTTCTGAAATCCCCGACTCAACAAAAATCCCGCGCCCGTTATATACTCCGCGCCGATGTGGCAAGAAGCAAGCATCCTGCTCTCGTTCGCCGTCGGCATGACGCTCGTCTACGCGGGCCTCGAAAGACTGTTCGCGGGACGACGCAAGTCCGACGGCGAAAACGGGGCACAGCGCCGCGCGTCCTCTTTGATGAGAGGCGCGCTCATCGGCGTCGCGCTCGCGGCGCTCGGCGCGCTCGCCGTCTACTACGCCGTCCGGCAGTTGAACTCGCCTTAAGTCCGTCGCCCCGCCGCCGTCGCGCCCGTCGACGCGTCTCAAGCCAGAAGCCACTTCGAGAAGTAGCCGAACAGGAGAAACGTGAAGCCCGCGAGCCCGACGTATTTGACGAAGGGCCGCCAGCGCTCGCCCGCGCGCGCGCCGAGTCCGAGGAAGACGGGGAAGGCGAGCATGAGGTGGCGCGGCAGGCTGATGTACGCGCCCGAGGTGTTGTTCATCCCCGTGTGGTAGCTCAAGGTGACGAGCAGAATCGCCAGCACGAACAGCCTGTAGCTCGTCCGCATCCCGCGCCAAGCCACGGCCGACGCCGCGACGAACAGCAGGCCGAAGGCGAGCGACATCCACGGGTCGAGCCGCCACAGATCCCAAGCCGATTTGAACCCGAGCCACGCCGCCTTCCACGGCCACATGAAGCCCTGATCCCAGACCACCTTGTTGCTGCTCGGCGAGATGACGGTCGAGTAGACGAGGGCGTTGAAGCTGCTGAAGTCGGGGCGGAAGTCGTCGAGCGCGATCTGGCGGAAGACCATCCAGACGAGGAGTCCGAGGGGCACGAGCCCGAGCGCGAGCCACTTGCGCCAGAGCGTGAACGCGCGCCGCACGTCGCGCCCCGACGCCTCCCACAACTCCCACGCCAGCGGCAGGGCCAAGATGACGCCCTGCTGTTTCGTGAGCGCCGCGAGCCCGCCCGCCGCGCCCGCCAGCCACCAGCGCCCGCGCCGCGCGAACAGCAGACACGCCACGCCGCACGCCAGCCAGAGCGACTCGGTGTAGGGCGCGAACAGGACGTAGGAGGTCGGCCAGAAGATGAAAAACAGCGTGCTCGTCCGCGCCGTCTCCGGCGTCTGGTCGACGAGCGCGAGCTTTTCAAAAGCGATATAAGCAAACAGGCACGCGAGCGAGCTGACGACGAGGAGCGCGAGCACGGTGTTGAGCCCGACCCAAGCGAGCGGCGCGGAGAGCCAAGCGAGCAGCGGGTGGAAGGCGGCCGTCCCGTTGTCGCGCCCGTAGCCTTCCGTCGCTATCAGGACGTAGTACTCCACGTCCCAGCGGTTCCACGGCGCGAGAAACAGACGCGAGAGCCACCCGCCCAGCGGGCGCGCGGGCGGCCACATCGCGACGGACATCTCGGCCCCGGTCTCGCGGAAGACCGTGGTCGCGACGAGCGCGCAGAGAACCGTGTAGAGGCGCAGAGAGGCCCAGAGGCGTACGAGGCCGCGCGCGCCGGTGTCGCTCTTTTCGTGGGGCATAAGGCGAAGCGCGCATTATACAGCGGCGCGTCGATTTTAGAAGCGGCGGCCCCGGCCGGGCGGCCCTGTGCAGTAAAACGCCGCGCCCGTTCATCAAAACGAGTCACGCCCGAAGTGTGATTTTTAATAAACTATTCGAGAGGATTTTAAGACGATGCCGATGACCGAGCGCTCGGCCACGCTGGCCGAAGTTTTGGACGAGTTGACGGCCGAGGGCGCGCCCGAGTTGACCGAGCGCCTCGCCAACGACTCGCTGCGCTGCTACGCCTGCGGCCACCGCTGCCTCATCAACGAGGGCAAGCGCGGCATCTGCAAGGTGCGCTTCAACGAGGGCGGACGGTTAATCGTCCCTTCGGGGTACGTCGCCGCGCTCCAATGCGACCCGACCGAGAAGAAGCCCTTCTTCCACGTCCTGCCCGGCTCGGACACCCTGACCTTCGGGATGCTCGGCTGCGACCTCCACTGCTCCTACTGCCAGAACTGGGTGACCTCGCAGGCGCTGCGCGACGACGCGGCCGGCACGCGCCCGCAGGCCGTCTCGTCCGACAGACTCGTCGCGATGGCGCACGCCTACGGCGCGCGCGTCGTCGGTTCGAGTTACAACGAGCCCTTGATTACGGCCGAGTGGGCGGCCGAGGTTTTCAGGAAGGCGAAGCCGGGGGGCTTCAAGACGGCCTTCATCTCGAACGGCAACGCGACGCCCGAGGTCTTGGACTACCTGCGCCCCGTGACCGACTGTTACAAGATCGATTTGAAGTCGATGAGCGACCGCAACTACCGGCAGTTGGGGGGCGTCGTCTCGAACATCCTCGACACCGTCCGCATGGTCAACGAGCGCGGCTTCTGGGAGGAGATCGTGACGCTCGTCATCCCCGGCTTCAACAGCTCGGAGGACGAGCTGCGCCGCGCCGCCGCTTTTATAGCCTCCGTCTCGCCCGACATCCCGTGGCACGTCACGGCGTTTCACAAGGACTACCGGATGACGGATAACGAGAACACGACGGCCGCGCAGCTAATCCGCGCCTGCGAGATAGGGCGCGAGGAGGGTTTGCGCTACGTCTACGCCGGGAACCTGCCCGGCAGAGTCGGGCGTTGGGAGAACACGCACTGCCACAACTGCGACGCGCTTCTCGTCGAGCGATACGGCTACATCATCAAGCAGATGCGCCTCGGCCCCGACGGCCTCTGCCCCTCCTGCTCGACCCGCATCCCCGGCGTCTGGGACTGACGCCGGCTTTCATTCTTAGTTGTCCTGCGGCTGGCTGACGAGGCCGGACTCGGCGGGCAGGCGCGGCATGAACCGCACGCGCCACGGCATCAGGACAGACTCGAAGATGACCTTGCGCGAAATCTTCGACTGCCCCTCGCGGCGGTCGACGAAGATGATGGGGACTTCCGCGACCGTCAGCCCGGCCTGACTGATGCGGTAGATTGACTCGACCAGAAACGCGTAGCCTTCGGCGACGATCTGGTTTTCGAGGACGCATTCGAGCGCGCGTCGGTTGTAGCAGCGGTAGCCGCTCGTCGCGTCGCCGACCTTCATGCCCGTGATGCGCGCGACGTAGAAGTTGGCGAAGCGGCTCAGCAGGCGGCGGCGCAGGGGCCAGTTGCCGATGCCGCCGCCCGGGCAGTAGCGCGAGCCGATGGAGACGTCGGCCCGCTCGCCCGCCGCGATGACGGCGGGCAGCCGCTCGGGGTCGTGCGAGAAGTCGGCGTCCATCTGCACCAGGCGCGAGTAGCCGCCCGTGAGCGCGGCGCGGTAGCCGTCGACGTAGCTGCGCCCCAAGCCGCGCGGCCCCGTCCGCCTGAGCACGGAGAAGCGCGGCTCGTCGGCGAAGGTCTCTTCGGCGAGCGCGGCCGTCCCGTCGGGCGAGTTGTCGTCGACGAGGAGCACGTCGGCGTCGGGCGCGTAGTGGAGAATCTGTCGGACGAGCGTCGGCACGTTCTCGCGCTCGTTGTAGGTCGGGAGGATGACGAGGGTCGAGTTTAGGGGCATCTGTCGGTCTGTAAGCCTCGCGCTTTCGCGGAAATGTCAGGAACAATCGGCAGTCACTCGGCGCGGCCGCAAAAACGGCCCGCGCGCGAGGGCGCTATTATTATCCATCCGCGCCGCGAGCGCCAGCCGCGCCCTGCCCCTTGACCGTCAAACGGTTCGGGCGTATGGTCGGGCCACGTCTAGCAGGTAAAGCCCATCTTCTTGAAGGGGGGCAGGCGCTAGAACATTAAGACCGCCGAACTCAGAGTTGGCGGTCTTTCTCTGTATCTAGACTTCCACCCGCGCGCGGCCCTCAAGACCTTTTGCGACCAACCGGCGCGCGACCGCCCGTCATCAAACTTCGCGCCCTCCGGGTCGGCTCCGCGTCCTCGGCGTTACCGAATCCCGTGTCGCACGGGACGCGAAGAAGTTGCGAGGGGCGCGAAGGTTGTTGCGGGCGCGAAGGGGGTCTACTATCTGATCATGTCGAGAGCCATCCTGAAATCTCTTTTGCTGATGACGACGCTGACGGCGTGTCTCGGGGCGCCTTCGGACGAGGCGTCGGCGCAAGGCCGCAGGGTCGAGGCCGAACGCTTCCCCGGCGCCGACCTCGGCGCGAAGATCAACGCCGCCGACCAATCGTTGGGTTCGGCGCCCGGCGAGATAGTCGTCCGCCCCGGCGGGCGCATCACGACGCAGGTCGTCGTCTCGTCGGGCCACACCCTGCGCTTCATGCCCGGCACTTACCCGACCGCGACCGAAGGGGCGCCCATCCTTCTCAAGTCCGGCGCGACGCTCACGGGCACTTCGCGCGAGAACACGGTCGTCATGGAGTCGACCGCGCCGAACCAGTTCACGGTCGTCTCGGCCTACGAGCACGCGCGGCGCAACGGGGCGGCCGACTCGGACATCGTCGTCCGCGACATCCAGATTAAGGGCGCGAACTCGGGCTTCCACTCCGGCCCGCAGGCGATCAGCATGGGCAACTGCTCGCGCTGCACGGTCGATAACGTGTGGGTCAACGGCACGCGCTCCATCGGCGTGCAGCTCGGCGGCGGCGCGATGCTCGGCCGCTTCGCGCTCGACTCCAAGATCGTCAACAGCCTTTTCACGCGCGTCGCCTCGCAGAACATCGCGGTGACGAACGGCCGCAACATTCTCGTCGAGGGCAACCGCATCCTCGCGCCCGGACAGCGCGGCGGCCCCGGCGCGTCGGCCATCGACCTTGAGACCAACGACGCGGCCGACCACCTCCAGCACATCACCGTCCGCAACAACCACATCGACATGAGGGATTCGGAGCTCGACACGGCCGGCAACGGCATCATCGTCCAGTCGGGCTCGGGCACGCCGCACGTCGGCCCCATCTTGGTCGAGGGCAACACGCTCATCGGCGGCTACAACGAGCCGAACCGCGTGACCAGCAAGATGTCGAACGGCATCTACGTCATCGGCTACACGATGAAGGACGTGACCGTGCGCAACAACACCATCACGCGGACGGGGCAGGCCGCCCTCAACATCGAGGGCTCGCGCATCTACGTCCGCAACAACCGTGTGACGGACGCGGGCGGCGGCGGCACGGCCGGCTTCATGATCGGGAGCGTCGGGCAGAGCGAGTTCGTCGACAACGAGTTCGTCTACTCGGGCCACGGGCCGGTCGACCACACGATGCACTTCCGCGGCCTGATGAACAGCGTCGTCGTCGAGCGCAACCGCGGGGTCGTCATCAAGCGCGGGCCGTAAGCCGCGGCGGGCGGCTATTGACTTCGCGCCGCGTTTGGCTTAGAAGTTTCGGCGAGCTCGCAAAGCCCCCGACAACTCAAGGTTTCCGCCTACTCGAAAACGAGAGGAGACTTCTCTAAATGCAAGGCCCTTTGCGCGGAATCATCGCCGGCATCGCCGCTTGGAAACTCGGCGGCGGCTGCATCTCCACGATTCTCATCTTCGTCGTCGTCTTCTACCTGCTCGGCTACGTCAACTGCTGACGCGCGACCGCGCGGGTTCGGAACAAGGAAAGGGCGGGGCACTCCTCTCGAAGTGCCCCGCCCTTTTCGTTTTCGTCCGGACGCGCGGCCCGAACTTTGTTTAAGAGTCGCCCTCGCGTCTCAGCTCCACGTCAGTTCTCCTGCGGCGGCGGCGCGCCTTCCTGAAGCTTCTTGTTGTAGGTGCGCACGTTCGGCTTCAGGCCCTCGCGCAGAGTGTAGTCGGACGGCACTTCAAACAGCGTGCGCGCCGGCTCCGTGCGGGTGACGTTGGTCAGGCGGTAGACCGTCTCGCCGAAACGCGGGTCGCTGTGGCGCGTCATCACGACCGTCTGCAACTCCGGCGAGAACCAGCGCTCGCTGACGACCTCGATGGCGCGCTCGTTGCCGATGGCGCCGGCCGGGATGGTCGTCGTCACGCGCTCGCCCTCGGCCTCGACGCCCTCGACCGACTGCCGGCCCAACTTCTCGACCTTCGGCTCCTCGCCGCCGTGCGAATAGAACATCACGTCGGGCGCGCCCATCGGCGGCGGGACGGCCGTGCTGAAGGTGTAGCCCGCGCTGCGCGCGCGGCGGCGCGGCGCGTCGGCCGACTCGTCCGACTTCATCTGCGTCTGAGTCTGAGTCTGCGTCTGCACGCGCACCGACCCTGACTGTCCGACGCCCGCGCCCGTGCCCCTGAACCTCGCGCCCGGCGGCGCGGGCGCGCGCTCGAACGAGAAGTGCATGGCGGGAATCTTGCGCGCCGTCTTGGTGCGCGGGTCGAGGATGTAGTGGACGCCGGCGACCGGGTCGTTGATGAAGAAGGTCATCGGCGGCTCGCCCTGCGTGGCGAACGGGCCGATGGCCCCGAGGGTCTGGTCGCGGCGCGTGCGCCCCTCCGAGTCGCGGTAGACGGTGGCGGTGTTGCGGCGGACGATGCGGTTGCCGTCGGCCAGCGTGTGCGTCGTCTCGGTGACGGCCTGCGCCGAGTAGGGCGCGCCCTTCACGATCTTGCCGTCGAAAGACATCTCGGCCGAGACGAAGACGAAGTTGTCGCCGCCCGAGCCGGCGCTGAAGACGTAGCCGCCTTCGGTGACGGGGGCCGGGTGGCGCACGCGCTCGCCCGGCGTCGCCACGAGGACGTCATCTTGGACGACCACGTCGCGCACGACGACGCGCTCCTTGTCCTTGTCCTTCTCCTGCGCCGAGACGGCCAGCCCGTTGGCGAGGAGCGTGGCGGCGAGCGCGCAGGCCCTCAAAGCTCTTGCCTTTTTCATCTCTCTTCCCTCTTTCATGTTTGATTGCCGCGGGGCGCTTTCACGTCGTGACGCGCGCGCCCGGTGTAACGTCTATTATTGTCGAACGGTCTTGCGACAGTTCCCGAAAAAACTTTTCGACGCGTCTAGCGCACGAAGCGGATGGCGCGCGCGATGCCGTCGTCGCCCATCAGGACATCGGCCTTGACGCGCTCGCCCGCGCGCTCGGCGTTGAGGGGCAGGCCGAAGCGCGCGAGCGCCGAGCGCGGCAGCTCGACGCGGACGAGGTGCCCGGAGTCGGCGGGCGCGTGGCCGGCGTCGACGAGCGGGATGAAGTCGGTCGTGATCTCGGCCCTCTCGTCTGACGTGTTGCCGAGAGGCCGGCCGGCGCTCGCCGGGTGCGAGCCCGCGACCGCGCGCGAGCCGCCGCCGAATCCGGCGTCGAGAGAGCGCGCGCCGACGGCGCGTCTGTGCGCGCGGGCGGGGCTGACGGCGGCCGTCGTCTTCCGACTCTCGCCGCCCGCGTCATCTTCGTCAGAACTCGCGAAGCCCTCGGGGTCGTGGGCC
>DASQDT010000125.1:0-1715 GCA_035634035.1 Pyrinomonadaceae bacterium
CGCCTTCGACGCGTGCAGCCGGTGCGAGTCGCCGGAGAAGGCTTTCAAGATCGACGCGCGGCCCAACGTCGCGGCCGAGCAGATCATGACGGGCGAGACGCGGACGAAGGTGCAGCGGACGCGCTTCCGCAAGGGCGACCACGTCAACGTCTCGGTCTTCAACATGAACCCGTTCCTCTACAAGTACACCGTCCGCGTCGAGGGCAAGCCCGTCATCGAGACCGAGCACAAGAAGTTCCTCGAAGCGCTCGGCGGCCCGCTCTTCGGAGACCTCGACGGCGACGGCAAGACCGGGACGAGGGGCGACGGCCAGCCGGCCGCCGCGCGCGGCCCCGTGATGCTCCTGCGCGAGGCGGGCGCGTCCGTCGCCGAGCGCGCCGCCTGCTCGGGCGACGCGGGCGAGGCGCTCAAGTACGTCGCCTCCGTCCAGCAGAGGGTCGCGGAGGCCGAGAAGAAGGCCGAAGCCGACTTCGCCTACCTCGGCAGGAAGTTCAAGGCGGCCGAGGCGCAGTACACGAAGACGCGGCGCACGCTCTACGACCCGAACGCCGACTGCGCCGAGCTCTGCCGCGCGTCGGCCGAGTACACGGTCTACATGGAGGAGAACCCGCTCGGGACGATGCTCGACGCCTTCGAGGCCGAGCTGGTCGAGCTCGGCGAGCTTAACGGCGAGCTCGGGGGCGCGCTCGCCGAGTTCAACAGCGCGCACGGCGCGCAGTGTAAGGTGAAGGTCAGGGGCTTCGACTACGCGGCGTCGCTCGCCTCCTACCGCGCGCGCGTCGACGAGCGCGTGGCCGCCTACGCGCAGCAGGCCGAGTTCTGGCGCGGCAACGACGAGACCTACTTCAGCCCGCTCGACGACCAGATCGCCTCCGTCATCAGCCACCCCGACCAGACGCTCCGTCAGGAGTTCCTCGTCGGCGGCTACGACACGGCGACCGACGTGACCATCACGCTCTCTTGGCAGGAGCTGGCGCAGCCGCAGGTCTACAGGCGGCGTCCGGGCGACGACGGCGGCGCCGACGCGGCCAACGCCAACCGCTCGCGCGACACGCAGCCGGCCGGCTCGTCGAGCTTCAACAACTCGTCCTCCGCCGCGCGCGCGGCCGACGACTCGTCCGCCCTGAGGGCGTCGGCCCGGAAGCAGACCGAACTCAACTTCGGCGGCGGCCCGCGCTTCGCGCTCTCGGCCGGCCTCGTCTACAGCCCTTTCAACAAGCGCAAGTTCGGCAAGGTGCTCGGCTTCGAGCGCGACGCGGCCGGCAACACCGTCGACGAGACGCCCGCGCTGACCGACGTCGTCGGCCTCAAGGAGGAGTCGGAGTCGCGCATCGGCCCGCTCCTCATGTTGAGCACGCGGCTCACGGAGTTTCGCGACAACAACGTCTTCCTCTCGCTCGGCATCACGGGCCGCCGCGAGAACGGCAACACCGACATCGAGTACCTCGTCGGCCCGTCATTCAACCTCTTCGACCGGCGACTCTTCCTCACCGCGGGCGGCTACGCCGGCCACGAGGACGTGCTCAACGACGACGTTCACCTCGGCGCGAAGGTCTCGACCGACGAGAACATCACGCGCTCGCGACTCCGCTGGCGGCCCGGCTTCAGCCTCACCTACCGCATCAAGTTCGGCGAAGACGAGCCGAAGAACGGCAACTAGCCGTCCGTTTCGGGAAGCGCGAGGAGGGGCGGCGCGTCTCACGTGAGACGCGCCG
>DASQDT010000126.1:0-3537 GCA_035634035.1 Pyrinomonadaceae bacterium
GTTCACCACGGTAGTGAAGCCCGGTTCATCACCGGTAGTGAAAAATGAAGCAGCGCAGCCGAAGACGACGAGGCGCTGCACCCACGGCACGGAGCGCGCCAAGCGGGCGGCGGTCGAGGCCGCCAGCGGGCGCGCTCAGGAGGCGTCCGAGGGCCGTCCGGAACTGAAGGCGGTGGCGTAGTGTGGCCCAGCGCGGCGCGTCTGCCCTAGATATGCCCCGCGGCGGGCGCGGCCGGCCGAGGGGCTTACTCCTCGGCCGGGGCTAAGCCGTTGATGGCGGGGCCGTTGAGGACGTGGCCGTCGCGGGGGTCGAAGCGCGAGCCGTGGCAGGGGCAGTCCCAACTCTTCTCGGTGTCGTTCCAACTGACGACGCACCCCAGGTGCGTGCAGACGGCCGAGCGTTCGTAGAGCGTGCCCTGCTCGTCGCGGAAGGCGGCGATTTTGCTGGCCCCGCGCCCGAGCACGGCACCGCAGCCCGACTCGATTTCGTCGGCCGACGAGACTTCGCCGCCCGTCAAGTAATCGGTGTACTGCGCGGCGACGTTTAAGTTCTCCTTCGCGTATTCGAGGGGGGCCATGACGGGCGTGCGCGACGGGTCGTAAATCTCCGCCCACTCGTTCCTGCGCCCCTGAATCAAGTCGGTGAGGAGGATGCCGGCGATGGTTCCGTGCGTCATGCCGTTGCCGGAGTCGCCGGTGGCGATAAAGACGTTCTCGCTGTCGAGCGGGTTGCGGCCGATGTATCCGAGGCCGTCCACGGGCTCCATCACCTGCCCCGACCATCGGAACTCCACGCCCTCGACCGACGGGAAGCGCTCGCGCGTCCAGTCTTCGAGCCGCCGGTAACGCTCCTCGAAGTCGTGCGCCTGTCCGGTCTTGTGATCCTCGCCGCCGACGATGAGCACGTCGTAGTCGGCGTCCCGGTCTTCGCCGCGAACCTTTTGCAGGCGGATGTAGTGGTAGGGGTCGGCCGTGTCCCACAGAAGCATCGTCGGCACGGTGTCGGGGCCGACGCGCGCGCCGATGACGTAGGTGCGGTAGGGCGCTTGCTTCGTGTGAATCGCCACGCGGTCGTTGACCGGCGTGTTCGTGGCGACGACGACGTGCGCGGCCTCGACCTTCGCCCCGCCCTCGGTCTCGACGCGCGCCCGCTCGCCCCCCTCGATGCTCGTCGCGTGCGTCTGCGTGTAGACGCGCCCGCCGAGCCGCTTGACGGCGGCGAGCAGCCCGTTCGTGTACTTGAGGATGTGGAACTGCGCCTGACGCGGGAAGCGCAGGGCCGCGCCGAAGTCGTAGCCCTCGAAGGGGACGCGCTCGACGTACTCGACATCGTGGAGGCCCGCCCGGTGCGCGGCGCGGAGTTCTTCGCCGAGTTGGTCGGTGTTCTCGCCGGGCGGGACGAAGAGGTAGCCGTCGAGGCGCTCGAAGTCGCAGTCAATCCCCTCGGCGCTGACTATCTCTTCAATCTTGCCGATGGCGGCCGTGTGGCTCTCGGCGGCGAGGCGCGCGCCGCGCTCGCCGAAGAGTCGTTCGAGTTCCGTGTAGCGGTCGTCGAGCGCGTTGACGATGTGCGCGGTGGTGTGGCACGTCTCGCCGCCCGCGACGGGGCCGTCGTCTATGACGACGACCGAGCGCCCCTCCTTCGCCAGCAGGTAGGCGGTCGTCAGGCCCGATATCCCCGCGCCGACGATAACCACGTCCGCGCTCTCGTCCGCCGTCAGGGCGGGCTGCGGCGGCACGTCCGCGGTCGCCATCCAGACCGAAACGTTCTTGCCCGAATCAGTTTCCATTCTCGTTCTCCCTTGTGTTCTTCAGCTTCACCACGCGACGGCGTAGCGCCCGCGGCGCGGGTCGGCCCCGGCCGACGAGACGCCCGTCCGCGCGTCGTAAACAATCACGGTCGGGGCGGAGAGCGTGCCCCACGGCTGTTGGACTTTGACCTTGTGCCCGCGCGCTTCGAGTTCTTTGACGACCGGCTCGGCGACGCGCGACTCGACGTTCAGCGAGCCGGGCAGGAAGGCGTGGTCGTCGAAGGAACTGACGAGGTGCTGCGTGTCGAAGCGCGCGGCCTCGACCGCCTCCTGCGGGTTCATCCCGAACTCGACGACGTTGAAGAAGACTTGCAGCAACGCCTGGTCTTGGTTGTCGCCGCCCGGCGTGCTCAAGACCATGTAGGGCACGCCCGCGCGCGTGACGAGCGTCGGGGTGAGCGTGATGCGCGGGCGCTTGCCCGGCGCGACGACGTTCGGGTGCCCCTCTTCGGTGAGCGCCGACTGGAGGCGCTGCGTCATCAGCACGCCCGTGTCGCCCGCGACGACGGCCGGGAGCCACGCGCCCGACGGCGTGGCGCTGAAGAGGTTGCCGTCTTTGTCCACGACGTTGACGCAGGTCGTGTCGTTGGCGCGCTCGGGCGGCGGGACGTTCGACTCCTTCGCCGCCGGGCGCGTCTCGGCCGCGAGCAGCGCCTTCATCGCGGCCGGGTCGCCGGGCCGGTGTTCGAGCGACGCGCGGCGCGGGTCAATGAGCGCGCGCCTCAGACTCGCGTACTCTTTGGAGAGCAGCTGGCGCGCGGGGACGCTGACGAAGTCGGGGTCGCCGTAGAAGCGGTCGCGGTCGGCGAAGCCGAGTTTCATGGCCTCGGCGAGCGTGTTGATGTAGTCGGCCGAGTTGTGGCCCATGCGCCGGAGGTCGAAGCCTTCGAGGATGTTGAGGGTCTCGACCATCGCCGGCCCCTGCGTCCAGAAGCCCGCCTTGTAAACCTCGAAGCCTTTGTAGTCCGCCCTGACCGGCTCGCCCACGCGCGCGCGGAAACGCGCGAGGTCTTCGGCCGAGAGCAGACCGCCGACCCGCCGCATGTGTTCGCCGATGCGTTCGGCAATCGGGCCTTTGTAGAAGTAATCGCGCGCGGCCGTCAAAGCCGCGCTCCGCCCCCGCGGCGCGGCGCGGCGTTCGGCCTCGACGATTCCGCGCAGCGTCCGCGCGAGGTCTGTCTGGACGAAGATTTCGCCGACTTCGGGGGCGCGCCCGCCGGGCAGAAAGATGCGGCGCGCCTCGGGCCACTCGGAGAAGACGGGCGCGCGCGCGCGGATGTACTCGACGCGCGTCTCGTCAATCGGAAACCCGTCGGCCAACTCGACGGCCGGCTGCATGACTTCGCCGAGCGTCTTCGTGCCGAAGCGTTCGAGCGCGACGACGCAGGCGTCGAGCACGGCCGGCACCGTCGCCGAGAGCGGCCCGGTCGAGGGAATCACGCCCGCCTTCGCGCCCGGCATCGTCGCCGACGAAGGCGAGTTTGACGACGCGCGCGCGACGAAGAACTCGCGCGTCGCCGCGAGCGGGGCCGCGCCCATGCCTTCGACGACGGCGACCGCGCCGCCGCGAGGCTTGACGAGGATTGGCACCTCGCCGCCGAAGCCGAAGTGCGAGAACTCGATGACGGAGGCGGCGAGCACGGTCGCCACGCCCGCGTCCGTCGCGTTACCGCCCTGCCGCAGTATGCGCAGCCCGGCCTCGACCGAGAGCGGGTGGCCGCCCGCG
>DASQDT010000127.1:0-17408 GCA_035634035.1 Pyrinomonadaceae bacterium
ATTTCCAGCGCAACATCATCTGGGTTCCGAACGCCAAGACGGGCCAGAGCTACTCGGTGCCCATGAGTGCGCGGGTGCGCGAGGTCATGCTCGAACTCAAGCGTGAGTCGCGCGGCTCACAATACGTCTTCGCTAACCCGAAGACGGGGCGGCCCTACACCGAGCTGAGAAGGCCGTTCGCCACCGCGTGCCGCGACGCGGGTATCACGGGCCTGAGACGGCACGACCTGCGGCACACGTTCGGCACGCGGCCGGCGGAGGCGGGTCACAGCGAGGCGACCATCGCCGAGTTGATGGGGCACTCAAACCCGAAAACCACCCGGCGATACACGCACGCCACCAACCGCGCCAAGCGCGCGGCGGTCGAGGCAGCCAGCAACCGGGCGCGGGAAGGAGGCGAGCAGTGGGGCAACCTCAAAGTGGCGGCGAAATGAAGTCAGCACTAAAAAGCGTGCCCCACTCGTGCCCCAAGCCCTCCGCCGGAGCGCTGCCCCGTCAATCTTCGGCCGGCGCGAGGCCGCTGATGGCCGGGCCGTTCAGGACGTGTCCGTCGCGCTTGTCGAAGCGCGAGCCGTGGCAGGGGCAGTCCCACGTGCGCTCGGTCTCGTTCCAACTGACGACGCAGCCCAAGTGCGTGCAGACGGCCGAGTGCTCGTAGAGCTCGCCGTCCTCGCCGCGGTAGGCCGCGACCTTCCCGAGTCCGCGCCGCACGATCGCGCCCGCCCCCAACGCGATCTCCTCGACCGACCCGACCTCGCCGCCCGTCACGTGCTCCGTGTACTGCGCCGCGACGTTCAGGTTCTCCTTCGCGTACTCAAGCGGCGCGCGCGCGCCCGACACGCGCGAGGGCTCGTAGATGGTCTCCCACCTGTTCGGGCGGCCCATGATTAAATCCGTGATGAGCATCCCGGCGATGGTGCCGTGCGTCATGCCGTTGCCGGAGTCGCCCGTCGCGATGTAGACGTTGTCAGAGTCGAGCGGGTTGCGGCCGATGAAGGCCAAGCCGTCCACGGGCTCCATCACCTGACCCGACCAGCGGAACTCCACCGACTCGATCATGGGGAAGCGCTCGCGCGCCCACTCTTCCAGACGCCCGTAGCGGCCCTCGTAGTCGTCGGCCTGACCCGTCTTGTGATCCTCGCCGCCGACGATGAGCACGTCGTAGGCGTCGCCCCCGCCCTCGCCCCCGACCGTCTGCAAACGCACGTAGTGGTAAGGGTCGGGCGTGTCCCACAGGAGCATACGCGGCACGGAGCCGAGGGGGACGCGCGCGCCTATGACGTAAGTCCGATACGGCGCCTGCTTGGTGTGGATGGCGACGAGGTCGTTGACCGGCGTGTTGGTCGCGACGACGACGGACTTGCAGGAGACGACGTTGCGGCTCGAAGTCTCGACGCGCGCCCCTTCGCCGCCCTTGATCGTCTCGGCGTGCGTCTCGGTGTAGACGCGCCCGCCCATCCGCTCGAAGCCGCGGGCGAGGCCCGCGATGTATTTGAGTATGTGGAACTGCGCCTGACGCGGGAAGCGGAGCGCCGCGCCGAAGTCGTAGTGCGGGTAGGGGACGCGCTCGACGTATTCGACCTCCGTGAGCCCCGCGCGGTGCGCGGCCCTCAGCTCCTCGCCGAGCTGCTCGGTCGACTCGCCGGGCGGGACGAAGAGGTAGCCGTCGACGCGCTCGAAGTCGCAGTCGATCCCCTCGTCGCCGACGATCTCGGCGACCTTCTCGATCGCGGCCGCGTGGCTCTCGGCGGCGAGTCGCGCGCCGCGCTCGCCGTGCAGGCGTTCGAGATCGTAGTAGCGGTCGTCGAGCGCGTTGGTGATGTGCGCCGTCGTGCGCGAGGTCTCGCCGCTCGCGATGCGGCCGTCGTCGATGACGACGACCGAGCGCCCCTCGCGCGCGAGCAGGTAGGCCGTCGTCATGCCGGCTATCCCCGCGCCGACGACGCACACGTCCGCCGTCACGTCCTCGGCCAGCGTCGCGGCCGTGCCCACGTCGGCCGTCGCAGTCCACACGGAAGGGTTCTGTCCCGATTCGGTCTTCATCTTACGAATCCCCCTCGGTCTTCAGTTTGCAGTTTTGCCGCTAAAGCTACCACCGACGCGGCCCCGCGGCAAAGCCCGGCGGGCGCGGACGCCTTCGCCCGGTTCGCGGCGCGGGCGTATAATCGCGCGCGAAGTTTTACCGACCACGCGCGAGGAGCACTTGCGATGAACAGAGACGAGAACGAAGACAAGACCATCTACAAGGTGGTGGTCAACCACGAGGAGCAGTACTCCATCTGGCCGGCCGACCGCGAGAACGCGCTCGGGTGGAGCGACGCCGGGAAGTCCGGCACGAAGGCGGAGTGCCTCTCCTACATCGAGGAGGTCTGGACTGACATGCGGCCGCTCAGCCTCCGCAAGCGCATGGAGGAGATGAACAACGAGTAAGGCGGAAGGATGAAGGCGGAAGGGTGAGAGTCTCCGGCGTCGCCCGAGACGTTCGACTTGCGCGGCCTCTCTTTCATCCTTCACCTCGCGGCCTTCATCCTTTCCTCTCCGCCCCGGTTGCGCTATCTTAGGCGCGACGTTCCCCTTAAAAATCGAAGGCCCGACGCGCCCCCGCGCGGACGGCGTCTCTTCTCCCCTTTCAAACATCCCCCGCTGCGCGCGGCGTCGCCGGACGCCCGCGCCCGATGAGGAGGATTCAAGGAGACCATGGAGAGCAGGGCAAAGATTCTGGGGCACGGCGCGCACCCCATCCTGATCGTCTTCCCGCTCGGCCTTCTGTCGACGGCCGTCATCTTCGACGTCATCTATTTAATCACCGGCAACGGCCGCTGGTCGGACGTGGCCTACTACATGATCGCCGCCGGACTCATCGGCGGGCTCGCGGCGGCCGTCCCCGGCTTCATCGACTGGCTCGCCATCCCGAAGGGCACGCGCGCCCGCCGCGTCGGGCTCATCCACGGCGTCGGCAACGACATCGTGCTCCTGCTCTTCTTCGTGAGCTGGTGGCTGCGCAGGGGGGCCGCGCCCGCCGGCGCGCCCGACTTCCCCGGCGACCCGCCGACGCTCGCGCTCGTCATGTCGTTCGCGGGCGCGGAGCTCGCGATGGCGACGGACTGGCAGGGCGGCGAGCTGGTCGAGCGTCACCGCATGGACGTCCACGAGGGCGCGCACCTCGACGCGCCGAACACGCTCTCGGGCCGGCCGGCGAGCGAGCGCGAGTGACGACGGCGGGCGGCGTGTCTCAAATTTGAAATCTGAGATTTGAGATTTCAAACCGACGTGTCAGGGGGAGGGCGTGATGGAGTTGAAACCGATTGCGGAGCAGGTCGTGGTGGTCGTCGGCGCGTCGAGCGGCATCGGGCGCGCGACGGCGCTCGCGTTCGCGCACAGGGGCGCGAAGGTCGTCGCCTCGGCGCGCGGCGAGACGGGCTTGCGCTCGCTCGTCGAGGAGATTCGCTCGACCGGCGGCGAGGCGACGTACTTGACGGCCGACGTGAACGACTTCGAGCAGGTCGAGGCCGTCGGCGCGCACGCCGAACAGACTTACGGGCGCGTCGACACTTGGGTCGGCCTCGCGGCCGTCTCGCTCTACGCCACCTTCGAGCAGACGACGCCCGAGGAGTTCAAGCGCGTCGTCGACACGAACCTGACGGGCGCGGCCTACAACGCGATGGTCGCGCTCCCGCACCTGCGCCGCGCGGGCGGCGGCGCGCTCATCCTCGTCTCCTCGGTCGAGGCGCGCCGCGCGCTCCCCTTGCAGGCCGCCTACGCCGCGTCGAAGCACGGCATTAAGGGCTTCGTCGACGCGCTGCGCGTCGAACTGCTAAGTGAGGGCGCGCCCGTCAGCGTCACGGAGGTCATGCCCTCGGGCATCAACACGCCCTTCTTCAACCGCGCGCGGACGAAGATCGGCGTCAAGCCGATGCCCATCCAGCCCGTCTACCAGCCGGAGACGGTCGCCCACGCCATCCTCCACGCGGCCGAAACGCCGACGGCCGAAATCATCGTCGGCGGCGGCGGCAAGGCGTTCGCCGTCACGGAGAAAATCGCGCCGCGCCTGCTCGACGTCGCGCTCACGCGCTTCGGCTTCGACGGCCAGCGCAGCAGCGAGCCCAAGTCCGAGGACGCGCCCGACAACCTCTTTCAGACGCTCGACAACGACGACCGCATCCACGGCGACTTCTCGGAGGTCGCGCTCCAGCGGAGCGCCTACACTTGGCTCGCCACGCACCCGCGCGCCACGGGCGCGATTGCCGCCACGGCGCTCGGCGCGGCGGCCGCGCTCCTGCTCACGCGCGGCGGCGGCCGAGGCGACGGCGGGCGGCAGTCGTCGAGGGAGAGCGCGCCGCGTCGGAGGCGTTTAGCGAGATGAGAAGAGTCACAGCGTGCGCGGCCGCGTCCTTAATTTTACTCGCGGCCCTCGGCTCACAGGCCCGCGCGCAGACGCGCCGGCCGGCCACTTCGGCGCGCGGCGCGGCCGCCCCGTCGCGCTCGCAGCTCGACGGCGTCTACCGCATCGACGTGGCGCGCAGCGACCGCCTCTATTCGGTCGTCGCGGGCGCGTCGAGCAACCTGCCTTACGGCGAGCAGCAGCGCTTCTTCATCGACTTGGCGGTGCGCCTGACGCCGCCCGACCTGCTCGCCATCGAGCGCGAGGGGCGCACCGTCCGGCTCGGCTCTTCGCGCGCGGCGCGCATCACGCTCGTCGCCGACGGGACGGTGCGCGCCGAGCGCACCTCGGACGGCCGCACGGTGCGGACGCGCGTCTCGCTCGAAGGCGACTCGCTGATGTTCACTTCGGACGGCCGCGCCGAGGACAACTTCTCCGTCATCTTCCGCCCCTTCGACGGCGGACGCCGCCTGCGCGTCACGCGCCGCATCACGGCCGAGCAGCTCACCGAGCCGCTCGTCATCCAGAGCGTCTACAACAAAATCAGCGAGAGCCCCCGCTGGGACATCTACGGCGAGACGCTCCTCGCCTCCGAGCGCGGCGCTGCCGACGACGACGGGCGTGCGGGCGACGCGACGCGCGACGGCGAGCGCCGCGACACACCGGCCGACGGCGTGGCGACCGGCTCGCGCACGACGCGCGCGAACTCGACGGCGCGGAGCGCGGAGCGCGACGAGGCGGGCGCGCTGCGCGAGGCGCTCGCCGAGTGGGTCGCGGCGACGAACGCGCGCGACACCGAACGGCAGATGTCCTTCTATATGCCGCAGCTCGAAGCCTTCTACCTCGCGCGCCGCGTCCCGCGCCGCGACGTGCGCATCGAGAAGGCGCGCGTGTTTGCGACGGCCGAGGCGGTCGAGATTCAGGCGGCCGAGCCCGAAATCATCTTCACGGACGCGGGCCGCACGGCCGTCATGCGTTTCCGCAAGCGCTACCGCATCGAGGGTGGCCCGCGCCGCAGCCGCCGCGGCGAGGTCGTCCAAGAGCTGCGCTGGCGTCGCACCCCCTCCGGCTGGAAAATCTTCAGCGAGCGCGACATCCGGGTGATTCGTTAATCCCGACTCTCCCCACTCACTTTTCTTTGCGGCCGCGCGGGTGGATAATCTCTCAAGAGAGGTGATCCGCCGATGGCCGTCCCCCGTACGAAGTGGGTCGAGCGCGAGTTCTCCTTCGACCTCCCTCTGGGCCTCTACGCCTGCGTCGTCGAGCGCGTGCGCGGCCTGCCCGCGCGGCTCGAAGATTTGCTCCGCGACCTCCCGCGCGAAATCTCGACGCGCCGCGACGGCGGGCGCTGGTCGATGCAGGAGCAGGCCGGCCACCTCCTCGACTTGGAAGATTTGGGCCTCGGCCGCCTCGACGACTTCGAGGCCGGGCGTGACACCTTGCGCGCCGCCGACATGACCAACCGCAAGACCCACGAGGCCGACCACAACGCCGCCCCTGTCGAAGAGATCCTCGGACGCCTCCGGCGCGAGCGCGAGGAGTTCGTCCGCCGGCTCGACTCGTACGACGAGGCCTTCGTCGCGCGCGCGGCCATCCACCCGCGGCTGCAAACACGGATGCGCGTCATGGACCTCGCCTACTTCATCGCCGAGCACGACGACCACCATCTGGCGTCGGTCTCAGAGCTCGTGAGACTTTTCGGAAGTCGTTCGGGCGGCCGCTGAAACCTCCCGGCGGCGGCCGCGTAAAATCAACGAACCCTCGCACACGACGGCGACTCCCGGCGCCCGATCATCCAGAGGTTTCCCCCGTGCCGTTCGTCGAAGCATTAAAGCTCGCGCTCCAGTCGATTCTCGCGCACAAGCTGCGCTCGTTCCTGACGCTGCTCGGCGTCATCTTCGGCGTCGCCACCGTCATCGTCGTCGTCTCGCTCGTCGAGGGCTTCAACGGCTACATCGACGAGAAGATCGCCAACATCGGCACCAACGCCTTCTCGCTCCAGAAGTTCTCCATCGAAGACTTCTCCAGCGTCGAGGCGCTGAACCGCGCGCGCCGGCGCAACAAGGACATCACGCTCGAAGACTACGAGGCCCTGCGCGAGGCGCGCGGCGGGGCCATCCACGACGCCGCCGCGAAGGATCACGCGCAGGTCGATTTGAAGCGCGGGGCCACCTCGCTCTTCCGCGTCCACCTCATCGCCGCCACGCACAACGTCGCCGAGATCGAGCGCATCGAGGCCGTCGAGGGCCGCTACCTCTCGCGCGCCGAGGAGGCCGCGCGCCGCGCCGTCTGCTTCGTCGGCGCGGACGTGGCCGAAAAACTCTTCCCCTCGGAGAGCCCGCTCGGCAAGGAGATAAAGATTGACGGGCGGCCTTTCACGGTCGTCGGCGTCGCCAAACCCTTGGGCACGGTCTTCGGGCAGTCGCGCGACATGAACGTGACCGTGCCCATCACGACGTTCATGGCGATGTACGGCTCGCGCCGCTCAATCGGCGTCGTCGTCACGTCGAGCTCGCCCGAGACCTACCTCGACGCCATCGACGAGGTGCGCGTCCGCGTCCGCGCCCGCCGCCGCCTCGCGCCGGGCGAGCGCGACAACTTCGGCGTCGTCACGCCGGACGCCATCAACAAGCTGCGCGACCAGATTTTCGGGACGATTCAGACCGCGGCCATCGGCGTCACCTCCATCTCGCTCGTCGTCGGCGGCATCGTCATCATGAACATCATGCTGGTGAGCGTCACCGAAAGGACGAAGGAGATAGGCGTGCGCAAGTCGATCGGCGCGCGCCGCTCGGACATCCTCAAACAGTTCCTCGCCGAATCGACCATGCTCTCGCTCTGCGGCGGCGCGGTCGGCGTCGCCATCGCCTTCGCTTTGGCGAAACTCGTCGCCGTGCTCACGCCCGTCCCGACCTCTCTGCCGCTCGGCGCGGTCGCCCTCGCGCTCGTCGTCTCGGGCGGCGTCGGCCTCGTCTCGGGCGTCTACCCCGCTTGGAAGGCCGCGCGCCTCGACCCCATCGAGGCCCTGCGCGCCGACTGACGTTTATGAGTCTCTCGATTTTATGAATTTCTTAAGAGGCGACTTCGTCGAAAACTTCCGCATGGCCTTAGACACCCTGCGGCACAACAAGCTGCGCTCTTTCCTGACCGTCTTGGGCGTCGTCGTCGGGACGATGACGGTCATCGTGATTGCGGCCTTCGTCGCGGGGATCGACTCGCGCGTGCAGAAGGAGATCGAGTCGTTCGGGACGAACTCCATCTACGTCTACAAGTTCGACCCCGGCTTCAACTTCAACCCGTCGGCCGAAGAGAGGATGCGCAAAAACCTCTCTTACGAGGACGCGCTCGCGCTTCAGGCCGAGTGCCCCTCGGTCGCCTACGTCGCGCCGTTCGTCTCGCCCGTGGATTTCATCGGCGGGCCGTTCGCCGAGCGCGTCAACGTCCGACGCCGCGAAGTCGAGATGACGAACGCGACCGTGCAGGGGACGCTGCCGACGTACTTCAACATGGGCGTCACGACCGTCGCCGACGGGCGGCCCTTCACCGACGACGAGAACGCGCGCCGCGCCGAGGTCGCCGTCATCGGGCACGACGTGGCGAACACGCTCTTCCCGTTCACGGCGGCCGTCGGCGAGGAGGTGACGATTAACGGGCGCGGTTACCGAGTGGTCGGCGTGCTGGCCGAGCGCGAGACTTTCCTCGTCGGCGCGGAAGACCCGAACAACGAGAACAAGGCCGTCTACCTGCCGTACCTGACGCTGAAGCAGCTCTACCCGGACGTGGACGACAACTTCATCATGGCGCAGGCGCGCGCCGGGAGGATGCGCGAGGCCGTCGAGGAGGTGCGCGAGGTCTTGCGGCGGCGGCGCAAAGTCCCGTCCGACAAGCCCGACAACTTCGGCGTCTCGACCTCCGACCAGATCATCGAGCAGTTCGGCGCGATGACGGCCGGCGTGTTCGCGCTGATGGTCGCGGTCTCCTCGGTCGGCCTGCTCGTCGGCGGCATCGGCGTCATGAACATCATGCTGGTGTCGGTGACGGAGCGGACGCGCGAGATAGGCGTGCGCAAGGCCGTCGGCGCGCGGCGGCGCGACATCGTCACGCAGTTCCTCGTCGAGGCGGCGACGCTGACGGGCATGGGCGGCGTCCTCGGCATCCTCTTGGGCTCCGGCCTCGCGCTCCTGACGCGCTACGTCATGCCGACCTACATCCCCCTGTGGGCCCCCGTCGCCGGCTTCGCCGTCTCGGTCGCCCTCGGCGTCGGCTTCGGCCTCTGGCCCGCGTGGAAGGCCGCGCGCCTCGACCCCATCGAAGCCCTCCGCTACGAGTGAAGGCATCGACCCGCGGCAGAGGGCCCGAGATTACCTAATCGGAATTTTCCGCGTCGTCCTCGTCCGTGAGCTTTTCGCGTTTGACGGAGTGCGGGTTGGTGGAGCGTTGGCCGCGCGGGCGCGTGCGTTTGCGCGGGCGGCGCGGGGTGCCGTCCGGTTCGACGGAGCGGATGGGCTGGAGGTCTTCGGCGTCGCCCTCGGGGTCGACGAGGCGCGTCTCGATGTGCTCGTCGGCGATCGACTCGTCGGTCATCACGGTCGGGTCTTCGTGCGGGCCGGCGTCGCCCGCGCGCGGCACTAGCTCCTCCGGCAGGTCGGCCTGCTCCGGCGCGCCCTCGGCCGCCGCGTCCTCCTCGGCCACTCCGGCCGCGGCGCGCTGGCGGCGGAAGTGCTCGACGACTTCCTCGGCCGTCTTGCGCCCGACGAAGGGCGTCAACTCCGCGACGCCCGCGCGCGCGACGCGCGAGATGGAGCCCAAGTTTCGCAGCAGACGGTTCTTGCGGCGCTCGCCGACGCCGGGGATGGCCGTCAGCTCCGACGTGAAGTCGCGCAGCTCGCGGCGCTTCCTGTGATAGGCGACGGCCGTGCGGTGCGTCTCGTCGCGAATCATCTGGATGAGTCGCAGGACGGGCGAGTGCGAGTCGAGAAAGACGGGCGCGTGCTCGCGGCCTTTGACGAGGAGGTGCGAGACCTCGTTGTGGCGTCGCGGCGGCTTGACGACGCCGACGACGGGGATGGCTTCGAGGTCTAAATCCCGCATCGCCGTCGCGGCGGCGCTCAGTTGGCCCTTGCCGCCGTCGATCATGACGAGGTCGGGCAGGGGGTTCTTCTCTTCCAACTGCCGGCGGTAGCGGCGGTAGACGGCCTCGCGCATCGAGGCCGGGTCGTTCGAGCCTTCGACCGTTTTGATTTTGAACTTCCGGTACTCGGCGCGGTTCATCTTCCCGTTCTCGCAGACCACCATCGAGGCGACGTTCTCCGCGCCCGAGATGTTCGACACGTCGAACGACTCGATGCGCGAGGGGAAGCGCGGGAGTTCCAGAGTCTCCTGCAACTCTTCGAGCACGCGCTCCATGTCGGGCTTCAGGACGCGGAAGCGCTGCTCGAACGCTATCTTCGCGTTCTTCTCCACCAACTCGACGCGGTCGCGCTCCTCGCCGCGCTTCGGGACGTGGATGCGGACGCGGCGGCCTTTGCGCCCCGTCAGAGCCTTCTCCAAAAGCTCCCGGTCTTCGAAGTCGGCGGGGACGTGCACCTCGCGCGGGACGTAGTCGGTCGAGTAGTACTGCGTGAGCACTTCGGAGAGGAAGGCCGACGGGTCGAAGGAGTCGTCCTCGGCCAAGTCCTCCCAGAAGAACTCGCGGCGGCCGACGATTTTGCCCTCGCGCATCGTGAAGAGTTGGAGCGCGAGGCGCGCGCCCTCCCGGTAGTAGCCGAAGATGTCGACGTCGCGGTCGGCCGTCGTCGCCATCTTCTGCTGCTCGGAGACGGCCAAGACGACCTTGCGCAGGTCGCGGTACTTGGCCGCCATCTCGTACCTCATCTCGTCCGACGCCCGCGCCATGCGCCCCTCGTACTCGTCGGCCAACTCCTTGTTGCGCCCCTCCAAAAACATCCGCACGTCGCGCACCGACTCGGCGTACTGCTCGGGCGTGCACAGGCCCTTGACGCACGGGCCGAGGCAGCGCTTGATGTGGTATTCGAGGCAGGGGCGCGGGAGGCGTCCGTCGATTTCGATGTCGCAGGTGCGGAGTTGGAACGTGCGGTTGATGAGGTCGATGGTGCGGCGCGCGAGCGAGGCCGGGAGGAACGGGCCGAAATACAGCGCGCCGTCGCGCTGGATGCGGCGCGTAATCATCACGCGCGGGAACGGCTCGTTGACGGTGAGCTTCAGGTGCGGGTACTGCTTGTCGTCCTTGAGCAGCACGTTGTAGCGCGGCTTGTGCTGCTTGATGAGGTTCGACTCTAGGACGAGCGCCTCGACCTCGTTGTCGGTGACGATGAACTCAAGGTCTCGGATGCGGCGCACCAACTCGCGCGTCTTGCGGTCGTGCCCGCGCCCCGACTGGAAGTAGGAGCGGACGCGGTTGCGCAAGTTTTTGGCCTTCCCGACGTAGATGATCTTCCCCGCGTCGTCCTTGTGCAGGTAGACGCCGGGCGTCGCGGGAAGGCCCTTCAGCTTCTCCTCAAGTGTCACGCGCGCCACCACCCCCGGCCCGTCAAAGGCTTTCGGGGACAGTTTAACTCACACGCCCCCCGGCGCGCACAGGCGCGCGTCTCACTTGTCGCTCCGCGCCGTCTTGGCCGCGAGGTCGAGGACGTAGACGGTCTGGTCGGAGGTGAGGACGAGCAGGCGCCGGCCGTCGGGGCTGAACTGCGCGTGCGAGACGGCGTCGGGGAAGACGAACTGGTCGCGCCGCTCGCCCGAGGCGAGGTCGTGGACGTTGAGCTGCCCGCGCTCGTTCTCGACGGCCACGAGCCCCGCCGCCTTCGAGACGGCGGGCCGGCGGCCGAACAGTTGCGCGCGCTGCGCGCCGTCCGAGACCGAGTAGACGAGCACGCGGTTCTCCGTGTCGGAGATGACGAGGAGGTCGCCGGCCGCCGCCACCGACGAGATGCGGAAAGAGCCCTTGCCCGTCTCGACCAAGAGCGCGCCGCGCCGTTCGCCCGTCGCGATGTCGAGCGTGCGCAGGAGGTAGTCGCCCTCCTTCTCCTTCATCGTCGGGAGCTTCTCGGCGAGCTTCGCGTCCGCTTTGATTTCGGCCTTCGCCGCGTCGGACTTGATGGGCCAGAGCAGAACCATCAGCCCCGCGTCCTCCGCGACCCAGACGCGCGGCGACTCCTTCGGGAAATCTTTCGTCCAGAGCGTCTTCCCCGAGACGGCCTCGCGCACCTCGATCGTCACCTTCTCGCGCAAGCCCCCGCCCTTCTTCGTCGGCCGCGTCGTGACGACGTAGGGGCCGCGCTGCTCGGCGTAGCCGCCGCCCGTCTCGACGGCCGGCCCTTCGGCCGTCTCGCGCGTCGCCGGGTTCATCTTCGCGATCATGCGGTCGGTTCCGCCGAAGCTCGGGAAGTCGGCGTGCAGCTCGCCGGCCTCGTCGAAGTGCGCGCCGCGGAAGCCGCGGACGTGCGCGACGCGCTCGCCCTTCGCCAAGTCCCACACCGCGCCGCGCGAGCGCTCGGAGACGGCGAGCCACTTGAAGTCGGGCGAGACGGCCGCCGCGCGCAGCCGTCCCAGACGGCCGCGCGGCAGCGCCACCTTCGAGCTCATCACGCGCGTCTCGACGTTGTAGAGCCCGATCGCGCCGTCCGTCCGCTCGGAGACGAACGTGTCGCCGTAGACGTCGAAGGCGCGCTGCTTGTTCGCCATCACGACCTTCTTCGAGGCGAGGTCGAGCAGGCCGACGGGGAAGTTCTGGACGGGGCGCAGCAGAAGGTAGTTGCCGCGCGCGACCGCGTCGGGCTGGCCGCCCAGCTCGAACTTCTCCAAGACCTCGCCGGCCGGGAAGCTGACGGCCGCCGACTCGCGCGGGTTCTCGGGGTTGACGCCGATGAGGCGGTCGGGCGCGACGAAGGTGAACTTGCCCGACAAAAGTTTCTTGAGCATTCCTTTGGCCGGCGTCGCCGTCTTCGCCTCGACGTCGAAGACGAAGGCCGACGACTCCGTCACGCCGGTGTAGAAGCCGACGCTGCGCTGGCCGGCGGCGAAGTGGCGCGCGTCGGGCGAGAAAGACATCCCGACCCAGTCGAAGTCGCCGAGGTCGGCGATGTCGACGTCGAGCGAGCGGAAGATTTCGACGACGATGAGGCGGACGAGATCCTGAAAGTCGGGCTTGAAGAAGTCCTTCTTGAGATAGATTTGCGCGCCGGAGGCCACGTCGTAGATGGCGAGCCCGTTGTCGGTGTTGAGGCAGGCGAGCGTGCGGCCGTCGGGCGCGAGCTCGGTCTGCATACAGCCCTCGCGGACGTAGAGCTCGCTCGCCGCGCGCGCCTTCTGCCCCGCGATGTCCCACGACTCGACGCGCAGGGCCGCGTTGTGGAAGACGACGCCCTTCGAGTCGGGCGTGAACTGCGCGGGCCGCGCCTCGGGCGCGTCGACGCGGAAGAGCGGGGCCAGCGGCTCGCGCCGCAGGACGCTGATGCCGGAGTCGTCCTGCGCGAGCAGGTACTGCCCGTCGGGGCTGAAGCGCAGGTGGTTTATCTCGCCGCGGAGGGGCGGCTCAAGCAGCTTCTTCGAGACGACGTCGTGGAGCGCCTCGCGCCTGACCGTGCCCGAGTGGCTGACGACGGCCGCCTGCCACTTCTGAAACTCTTCGGCCGCGGACGTGGCGCGCGCGGGCGTGCGGCACTCGACGGGCAGAGCCTGAATGCCTTTGAGGATTTCGCGCAGGCGGCGCGTGTTCGGGCTCGTGCTGCCGAAGAGGTTTGAGAGCCAGCCGCCGGACTTGCCCTTCGCGCCGGTCGCGCGCTCGAAGACGGCGGCCGCGGCCTGCGGGTCGTAGCCGGCGGCCGACATCGCGTAGAGGCCGATCAAGTCGGCCTCGCCCTGCTGCCGCTCGTCGTGGCTGTCGCCGCGCGCCGCGCCGGGCTTGCGCGCGACGTTCTCGATGAGCCGGTTGTACTTCTCGAAGATGTCGCGGCGGTCGGCGACCTCGTTGACGCCGAGCACCTCGCGCAGGAGGCGCGTCATGTCGGCGGCCTGCTGGCGCGCGACGATGTGACCCAGCTCGTGCGCGATGACGCCGGCCAGCTCGTCCTCGCTGCGGACGAAGGCGACCATCTTGCGCGTGACGTAGATGCGCCCGCCCGGCAGCGCGAACGCGTTCACGTCCGGCAAGTCCATCAGGAAAAATTGGTAGCGCAGCTCGGTCGGGGGCAGGCGCTCGACGAGTCGCGCGCCGACGCGGCGGAGGTAGGCCGTCAGCTCGTCGTCTTCGACGACGCGGAAGTCGCGCTGGACGCGCTCGGCGACGATGTCGCCCAGCTCCATCTCCTGACGGTGCGAGAAGATGATCGGCTCGCGCGAGGGCGTGACGGCCGGCGGCTGGCAGCGCGCCGGAAGTTCTTGCGCGGCCGCGGCCGCGAGCGACGCGCACAGGAGCGAGAGGGCGAAGACGAGACGGGCGATTTTCATGCGAGGCATCCTCTATCGGGGAGTAAAGCTTCGAGAGCCGGGCGGTCGCGCTTGGCAAGAAATTTTATGCTTCGGCGAAGACGCGCGGGTGGTTCGGACGGCGGTGCGGGCCGGCGGGCCGGGTAAGGCCCTGCGGCGGCGCGAATCTTAACCGAACGCGGCCCCGGTTCGCAAACGCCGCGGCGCGCTCGGACGGGCCTTCAAGAAGGCCGCGCGGCCGCCCGTTCACATCGCGCGGCCGGGCTGTTACATTCTCGTGCGTCAGACGTAAAGGCTTGTGAGGAGGCTTCGCCGCTTTGCGTTTCCCCTTCGAGATTCCCGGCCCGAGAGAGTTCGACTGCGTGGGCTTCGGCGTCAACGCCGTCGACCACCTCGTCGTCGTCCCGGCCTACCCCGAGTTCGACACGAAAACCCGTCTCCTAGAGCACGCCCTTTCGGCCGGCGGGCAGACCTCTTCGGCCGTCGTCGCGCTCCGCAGACTCGGACTGCGCACGGCCTACGCCGGGCGCTTCGGCTCGGACGCCGAGGGGCGCTTGGGCCTTGAGACGCTGCGCGACGAGGGCGTCAACGTCGAGTTCGCCGAAGTCGTCGAGGGCGCGCGCACGCAAATCGCCTTCATCATCATCGACGCGCGCACGGGCGAGCGCACCATCATCTGGGACAGGGACGAGCGGCTCGCCTACCGCGCCGAGGACGCGCCGGCCGAGCTCGCGCGCCGGGGGCGCGTGCTGCACCTTGACGCGCACGACCCGCGCGCCTGCGTCGTCGCGGCGCGCGCCGCGCGCGAGGCGGGCGCGATAGTCTCGGCCGACATCGACAACATCTACGACGGCCTTCCCGAACTGCTCCCGCACATCGACGTGCTCATCGGCTCGGAGAACTTCCCGCGCCGCCTGACGGGCGTGGCGGACGCCCGCGCGGCTCTCGTCGAGATGAAGTCGCGGCTGCGCGGGGACGCCGTCGCGGGCATGACCATCGGCGCGCGCGGCGCGGTTCTGTATCACGGCGGGGAGTTCATCGAGCAGCCCGCCTTCCCCGTCCCCGGCGGCTGCCGCGACACGACGGGCGCGGGCGACGCCTTCCACGCCGGGTTCATCTACGGAATGCTCGCGGGCGAGGAGTTGGAGGCGTGTCTGACGTGGGGCTGCGCCGTCGCCGCCCTCAAGTGCCGCGCACTCGGCGCGCGCTCCGCGCTCCCGACGCTGCAAGAAGTTAATCAGCTCGTCGCGGGCGAGGGCGAGACTTCATGACGGCCGCGCTCGTCGGGCGTCGCGCCCGCCGGGCGACGTGCCTTCAGGCGGGCAGTCCTTTGCGCGCGACGTGCGACATGACTTCGGAGAAGCGGTCGAGCTCGTCGAGCGTCGTGTAGACGTTGGGCGTGATGCGCAGGCCCTTGAACTCGTCGTGGACGATGGGCGTGGTGAAGATTTTGTGCGCGCGCATGAGGTAGTCGGCGAGCGCGCCGGGGTCGACGCCGACGATTTCGACCGTCCCGATGGCGCACGACTGCGCCGCGTCGAAAGAGGTGTGGAAGCGCACGCGCGGGAGGTCTTTCAAGTTGTTCATCCAGCGGCGCGCGAGCAGGCGCAGGCGAGCCTCCTTGCGCTCCGCGCCGACGCCGCGGTGGAAGAGTATCGCCTCGCCGATGGCGAGACGCGGCGCGGCCGAGTGCGTCCCTATCTCCTCGAACTTGCGCATGTCGCCCGACTGCTTACCCTCCGCGGCCATCAGCGGCCACACCCGCTCAATCTTGTCGCGCTTGACGTAGAGCAGGCCCGCGCCCTTCGGCGCGTAGAGCCACTTGTGAAGCGACGAGGCGAAGTAGTCGCACCCGAGGTCTTCGCGTCGGAAGTCGAACTGCGCGAACGAGTGCGCGCCGTCGACGATTGTCTCGACGCCGCGACGGCGCGCCATCTCGCAGATTTCGCGCACCGGGGTTATCTGCCCGGTGATGTTGATTTGATGAGAGACGAGCAGGAGGCGCGTCCGCGGGGTCATGCCGCGCTCGAAGGCGGCGGTGATGTCGGAAGGGTTTTTGGGCGTGAGGGGCAGCCTGACGAGGTTGAGCTTGACGCCCTCGCGGCGCTCGCGCTGCCGCAAGGTCGTGAGCATCCGCGGGTAGTCCTGAGTGGAGGAGAGAATCTCGTCGCCCGCCTTCAGGTCGAAGCCGAAGAGCAGGGCTTCGAGCGACTCGGAGGCGTTGCGCGTGATGGCCACCTCCTCGCGGTCGCAGCCGAACAGCTCGGCCAGCCCCGTGCGAATCGTCTCCGACTGCGGCTCTAGGATTTGCCACATCGTGTAGGCGGTGGCGTCCTCCTGCTGCCAGACGTAGCGGACGAGCGCCTCGGTGACGATGCGCGGCGAGGGCGAGACGCCGCCGTTGTTGAGGTTGATGATGCCGCGCGTGACGGAGAACGACTGCTGGACGGTGAACCAGAAGTCCTCGTCGCGCGCGGCCTCGTCCGTCGTGAGATGCGAGACGCGGCGCGCGGCCGCGCTCACGTCCGCGAGGAGCGCGGCGACGGCGGGCGAGGCGAGCGCGGCGAGCCCGAGACCCTTGCCCGCCGAGCTGAGAAAGCGGCGTCTTTCGATTCCTCTCATTTCGCGTGCTCCTCGTCCGGCGCGTGCGTGGCGCGCGCCGGACGGTTTCGATGAGGCTTTAGCCGGCCCGGTAAGGCTTCAAGGTTCTCCGCTCGTCCGGCGTGGCGGGGCGGAGACTGACGGCCGCGCCGCCGCCCGGCGCGAGTTTGAGTTTAAGGACGGTCTTGTCGTCGACGAGGACGCGCTCGACGCGGTAGGCGTGGGGGTTCGTCTGCCAGTGCGCGTCGTCGGCGTCCGCGTAGACGGTCGCGGCGTAGTGACGCCCGCGCGGGAGGTAGTCGAGCGCGGCCGTGGCGACGCGCGGCCGCTCGTCCGTAATCGCGCCCTCGAACCACTCGTCTTTGGCGCGCGCCTTTCGCGCGACGGTCAGATAGTCGCCCGGCTCGGCCTCAAGGATTCGCGTCTCGTCCCAGTCGACGGCCACGTCCTTGATGAACCGGAAGGCGTCCATGTGGCGCTCGTAGTTTTCGGGCAGGTCGGCGGCCATCTGCAGCGGGCTGTAGAGCGTGACGTAGAGCGCGAGCTGTTTGACGAGCGTCGTGTGCACCTGCTCCTTTTTGCCCGGCTGGTAGGCGTCCATCTTCACTTGGAAGATGCCGGGCGTGTAGTCCATCGGCCCGCCCATCAGTCGCGTGAACGGCAAGATGGTTTCGTGCTCCGGCGGGTTGCCCACGCTCCACGCGTTGAACTCGTTGCCGCGCGCCGCTTCGGACGCGAGCCAGTTCGGGTAGGTGCGGTGCAGGCCCGTCGGGCGGACGGGCTCGTGCGCGTTGAGCATGATCTTGTAGCGGGCCGTCCGCTCGGCGACGCGCACGTAGTGGTTGACCATCCACTGGCCGTCGTGCCACTCGCCGCGCGGGATGATGCGGCCGACGTAGCCGGTCTTGACGGCGTCGTAGCCGTGCCGCTTCATGAACTGATAAGCCTCGTCCATGCGCCGCTCGTAGTTCGTCACGGACGA
>DASQDT010000128.1:0-22905 GCA_035634035.1 Pyrinomonadaceae bacterium
GCCCGGCAACAAGCCCGAGCGCCCGCGCCCGACGCCCCGCGGGCAGACGGCCAACAGTAGCCGCGGCGTCAAGTGCGGCAACAAGACTTGCGCCGTCGGACAGGTCTGCTGCAACCCGAGCTGCGGCATCTGCACGCCCCCCGGCGGCGTCTGCATCCAGCTCGCCTGCAACTGAGTCGTTAGCCGTTAGCTTTTCGGTTTCGGCTGACGGCTTCTTAAAGATGTCCTCCCCCGCACCACGCACGCGCCGCAGAGTCCGACTCGGCTTCGCCGTCTGCCTCGCGCTCCTCTCGTTACTCCCGCACGGACTCGTCGCGCCGGGCGCGCCCGCCGACGAGGAGGACTCGCCCGCGCAGTCGGCCGCGCTGCACCGCTGGGGCGCGGTCACGCTCTTTCACGGGCTGCCGTCCGACCGCGTCCGCGCCGTCGCCCAAGACCCCGACGGCGCGATGTGGTTCGGCACCGACGCCGGACTCGCACGCTACGACGGACGCCGCACGCAGACCGTCACCGACGAGGGCCTCGCCTCGCGCCGCGTCACCGCCCTGCGCTTCGACGACGCGGGCGCACTCTGGGTCGGCACGGACGCGGGCGCCTTCGTCCGCACGGCCGGCGGGCGCTTCCGACTCATCGCCGAGACGAAGGACGCGCGCGTCGCCGCCATCGACGCGCCCTCGCGCGGACGCGCCGTCGTCGCCACCGCCGAAGGACTCCTCCTCGACTGCCGACTCCAAACGGACGACACCGTCAGCGTCCGCACGCTCGCCGAGCGACAGACGTTCGCGCCGCCCGCGCCGCCCGCCCCGCCGCCCGCGACGACGGGCGCGTCAGCTCAGTCGTCATCAACGAAGCCCGCGTTCGAGTTGACGGGCCTCGCGGCCTCGGGCGAGCGCGTCTACGTCGGCACGCGCGGGCGCGGGCTGATGGCTGTCGAGCGCGGCGCGGCGCGCGAGGTCGCGGGCCGCACGCGCCCCTTCTACGTCGAGACGGTCGGGCGCGACGCCGCGGGCCGAATCTTCTTCGGCGCGCGCGCGGCGGCGGCCGAGGGCGGCCTGTTCGCAGTTGAGGACAGGGCTGACGGCGCGTCGCGCGCGGCGGCCGACGGCCGGGACACGAGTGAGGCGCGCGACGAGGCGGGCGTCGCGAACCTGCCGCGCGTCGTGCGCGCGGGCGACGCGACGGGCGCGGTGACGGCCATCGGCTTCGACGCGCGCGGCGACCTCTACGCCGGCACCGACGGTCAGGGCGTCTTCCGCCTGCGCGGCTCCGAGCGCGTCGAGCGCTTCACCTTCGCCTCGACCGCCGGGGGCCTGCGCTCCGACCGCGTCTACGCCGTCTTCGTCGACCGCGAGGGCGTCACTTGGTTCGGCACAGACCGCGGCGTCTGCCGCTACGACCCGCGCGGCCTGCGCGTCGAAACCATCTCGAACGAGCCCGAGGCCAACTTCGTCCGCGCTCTCCTGCGCACCTCGCGCGGGCGTCTGCTCGCCGGCACCTCGCGCGGCCTCTACGTGCGCGCGCGCGACGCGTCCGCGTGGCGGCTCGAAGAGGCGCTCGAACGAAAGAGCGTCTACTCCATCGTCGAGGACGCGCGCGGCCGCGTGCTCGTCGCGACGGCCGCCGGGCTTTTCGCCGGCCGGCAGACCGCGCGCGGCGCGCAAGACGGCGCGATTCAGTTCGCGCCCGACGCGCGTCCGAGGGAGCGCGTCGTCGAAGCGACGGCGGGCGACGCGTCCGCGCCGCCGCAAGTCCAGCCCAAGCCCGCCGAGTCGGACGAGGGCCTCGCGCAACCGCCGCCCGCCGCGCAGGAGAAGACGCCCGAGGGCGCGACGCCCGCCGCCGACAAGAGTCCGACGGCCGAAGGCGCGGCCGCGGCGGGAGAGGAGAAGGGGGAAGAGAAGGAGGAGCGGAGGCCCGTCGCCGCGGCCGTCGTCCCCGGACAGGTGCGCGCCGTCGTGCAGTTCAATGGTGCGACCTACGTCGCCGTCTACGGCCGCGGCGTCGAACGACTCGACGAAGACTTCCGGCGCACGCCCGTCTGGCCCGCCGAGGGCGATGACGCGCGCCTGCGCGAGGTCATCAGCCTCCACGCCGACGACGCGGCGGGCCGACTCTGGATAGGCACGGCCGCCAGCGGCGTCTTCTACTTCGACGGCGCGAAGGTCGAGACCGAGGCGGCGCTCGAACCGCTCGCCACCTCCGCCGTGCGCGCCGTCGGCGCCGGGCGCGACGGGCTGCTGTGGCTCGCGACGAGCCGCGGACTCTACGCGCGGCGCGACGGCGGCGAGTTGCTCAACGTCGCGCCCGGCGTCGACGCCCGCGCCGTCGTCGCCAACGTGAACGCGCCCGACGCCGCTCAGAACGCTTCTCAAGAACCGTCCCGAGAGCCTTCGTCGCAACCGCCGCCGCAGGCTTGGTGCGCGACGGCCGGCGCGGGCGTCCTCAAGGTCTCTTGGGACGAGCGCTTCGGCTTCGTCACCGCGCGCCTCGACGCCGAGCAGGGCCTCCCGTCGCAGACCGCCTCGGCCGTCCTCCCCGTCCGCGAGGACGACGGCGACGCGCTGACGCTCCTCGTCGGCACGTCGCGCGGGCTCGCGCGCTACGAGCCGGGCGGCACGCGTCCCGTCCTCGTCCCCGTGCGCCTGACCGCGTCGCGCCCCCTGCCGCTCGAAGACCTGCAAGGGCCGCGCGACGACGATTCGGCTTCGAGCCTGATGGGCGAGGACGAGGGCATCCTCAGTCTCGACTACCCGCAGACCGGACTCGTCTTGGACGTGGCCGCCACTTCGAGCCGCACCTTCCCCGAGCAGTTCCAGTACGGCTTCCTGCTCTACGACGAGTCGGGCCGCGTGCTCAAGCGCAAGCTCTCGCACGATTCGCAGTTCGGCGTCGAGAACCTAAAGCCCGGCCGCTACCGCGTCGCCGCGCACGCCTTCTCGGCCGACCTCGTCGCGTCGGAGCCCTTCACCTTCGACTTCCGCATCGAGAGCGCGCCGTTCCCGTGGACGACGGCCGCGCTCTCGGTGCTGCTCGCGCTCGCGCTCGTCGCGCTCATGTGGGGCTACTTCCAGCACCGCCGCATCGTGCGCGCGGGCGCGGAACTGCTCGACGCCAACCGGCAGCTCGCCGCCGCCAAGCTCCAACTCGCCAACGAGGCCGAGAGCGAGCGCCGGCGCATCGCGCGCGACCTCCACGACCAGACGCTCGCAGACCTCCGGCGTCTCCTGCTCCTGACCGACGAGATTCCGACGGGCGAGCGTCGCGCGGCCACGGGCGACGCGTTGGGCGCGACGGGCGGGACGGGCGCGGGCGGCGGGAACGGCGGCGGGTTGACGCGACAGAAGACCGTCGACCCTTCGGTCTTGCGCGCCGAGATCGAATCAATCTCGCAGGAGATTCGACGCATCTGCGAAGACCTCTCGCCGTCCGTCTTGGAGAACGTCGGCTTCGCCTCCGCGCTCGAATGGGCGATCGCCGAGCGCGTCTCGCACATGAGGCCCGACTGCAAGTTCACATACGAGTTCTCCTGCCCCGAACACCTCGAAGAGCGCCTGCACTTCGCGCCGGGCGTGCAGATGCAGGTCTACCGCATCGTGCAGGAGGCCGTCAGCAACGTCTGCCGCCACGCCTCCGCGACGCACGTCCGCCTCGCGGTCGAGGAGGACGGCGCGGGCGGCATGACGCTCACGCTCGAAGACGACGGGCGCGGACTCCCGCAGGACATTCGCAAGGGGCGACACGACGGCGGGCGCGGCCTCGCCAACATACGAGCGCGCGCGAGCCTCATCGAGGCCGAGGTCGAGTGGCGCAGGCGCGAGGGCGGCGGCACGGTTTTCGTCTTAAGGAAGCGCGCCGGGGCGCAGGCCGAACAGTCGGGCGGGCGCTGACGGGGTGCGGGTTTACTGGACGGTCGGGGCGGGAAGGAGTGAGCCGCGGCGGTCGGTGGCGACGCCCCAGCCCTCTTCGAGGCGGCCGATCATGCCGTGGAAGTGGATGTCGCTGCCGGAGAGGACGAGCAGAACGTCGCCGGCGCGCACGTCCTTGTTCTCGACGCGGAAGCGGACGACGGTGGCGACGCCGTTCTGCTGTTCTAAGGTCTCGAACTCGAACTCGCCCGCGTCGACCACGACGGTCTGCGAAGTGTTCGCGTAGTTGGTCGGCTCTTTGGACATTTCTAACTCACCTCGCCTCGTCGGCCCGCAAAAATGTAGTGTCGATTGGGAAAGGCGGATTTTTCGGCGGCCACATCATAGCGCCCTTGCGCCCCGCGGACAAATGCGTGAAGTCATGAGTCGGGGTGGAAGGGGCGGCCGTAGAGCTGTTGGTAGAGCCAGCCGAGGACGCGCGCCTCGGCCGTGCAGAGCGTTTCGAGCCAGCAGCAGGTGAGGTAGATGTCGCGCTCGCCGCGCGACGGAATCTTGTCCGCCTCCGTCACGACCGAGTTCTGCTCGTCGGGGCTCAGGCCGTAAGCCTCGCCGATGGCCTCGTTGGTCTTCGAGGCGTCGTCGAGCGCCGCGAGCAACTCTTTAATCCACGCGTGGAGCCCGCGCTCGGTCGAGTGCTCGACGAGCGCCTGCATGACGCCGACGGCCAAGCGGTCTTCGGCGCTCGCGAACGCGTAGGCGTCGGGCCGCTCGCGCAACGTCTCCTGCTGCTTCCACTGAAAGAGCGACTCGACCGCGGGAAAGCGCACGACCGCCACGCGCTCGTCGTAATCCAGAAACCACCCGATGACGCCCGCCAGAGACGACGGCTCGACGCGCCCTTCGGGGTCGCGCCGCAGCGGCGGCGGCCCGCCCGTCGCCTCCGCCCCTCTCGTCTGACTCTCGCCCGTCATCGTTTCTCCGCTACGCCCCGGCCTCGCTCGCGCGCGCGCCGCCGCCGTCGCCGCCCGACTCGTCAAGCCGCTTCAGATACTTTCCGAACACTCCGTTCCACGGCGGGATGACGATGGAGAGCGCGCCCGCGGCCTGCGCCTGACACGACAGGCGTATGAGCGGGCTCGGCTCGTCCGTGTCGACGTAGCCGAACTCGGGCATCTTGCGACGCTCGCGCGCGGCGACTTCCGTCAGCTTCTCCGCGCCGCCGAGCACGCCGACCCAACACGTCCCGCACGACGCCGAGCGACACTGCACGGGTATCGGCCCTTCGTTCACCGTGCAGCGCGTGTCCACCTCGTGCCACGGCCGCTTGTCGGTCGCCGCGCCCGACGCCACCTCCTGCATGTGCAAGACCTTGAAGCGCCGCTCCTCGTCCCGCTCGTCCCAGACGACCGTCCAGCGCTTGTCCTCCGTCCGCAGGAAGCCGAACAGCCCCTGCCGGTCGTCCTTCGCGCGCTCGCGCAGAACGTCTTCGGGCGAGAGCCTCAGGTGCTTCTTGTCGATGGAGACCGTGCCCGGCGCGCTCTTGAAAGCTTCGAGCCCGACCTGACGCAGCGTCATGAAGGCGACGGCGGCGATGCCGATGGTGAGCGACTGCTCGACCTGCCGCGCGGCGGCGACGCGCCCGGCCGTCTCGCGAATCTGACTCACGAGCACGAGGTTCGGCGGCGCGTCGGACGCCGACGCGAGTTCCGCGACGGCCGCACGCACGTCGGGCCAGAAGCGGTGGCCGTAGAAGAAGGAGTGCGAGGCGTCTATCTGGTCGCGCAGACGCCAGCGCCCCTGCATGAGGAGCTTGGCGGCGAGGGCTTCCGCGTCGTCCGACTGCTCGAAGGCGCGGTGGAGCGCGAGCGGGAAGAAGGCGAACCAGATCTCGGTGGCGTTGCGGTCGACCTCGTGAATCGATGGCAGGAGGTCGCGGACGATCTTCGCCCAGTCGTCCTCGTCGTGCCCGGCGAGGAAAGTCTCGAACGGGGTTCGGTTGTCTGTCGTCATTAGTCTCTTCCGCTGAAATTAGAAGTGCGTGCCGAAACGGAGAGTTTAATGATTCCCCGTCGCGCGCACAAACGCGCGGAAGCGTTTTCGCGCCGGCCCGGAGCTTTCGTCACCTCCCGACGAGAAACTCCCCGGCCCGACGCCGCAAGGTCTCTAGGAAATTTTTATCGACGACCGCGGCCGCCTCGGGCTTGTCGGAGAGGTCGAGCGAAGAGGGCGTCGAGGCCGAAAACGCGGGCCGCGCCCGAGTCGGCGCGCGTCACGCCGAGCAGCATCTTGACGGTCGTCGTCTTGGCCGAGCCGTTGCGCCCCAAGAGCCCGTAGATGGAGCCGCGCGTCACGCCGTGAGCCCCGCGACGGCCTCCGCGCCGTCGTAACTCTTGCGCAAGTCCGTCGCCTCGATGACCGAATCTGTCGTCATCGCACTCACCTCGCACTCACCTCTTCCTCGCCGCCGCCTTCTCGCCGCCGCGCTCGTCCGCCGCGACCTCGCCCTCGCGCAGACGGCGCGCCTCGGCCTCGAAGAGCCGCCGCATCTCGTCCTCCGAGAGCCCGAGCGCGTCGAGCCGCCGGACGGCCGAGCGCACGACGGCGCGGCCCTTGCGCAGGCGCTCGTCCGCGCCCGCCTCGACGCCCGGGGCGACGAACGCGCCCGCGCCGTGTCGCAGCTCGACGAGCCCCTCGCGCTCAAGCTCGCGGTAGACCTTCGCCACCGTGTTCGGGTTGACGACCAGCTCCTCCGCCACCTTGCGGATGGGCGGTAGCCGGTCGCCGGGCCTCAGGGCGCCGGTCTCGACGAAGTGCCGCAACTGCTCCATCAACTGAATGTAGACCGGCACGCCCGACTCCGGATTGGGCCTGAAGAACGTCATCCCTTGAATTGTACTATTGTCATGGCACACTCGTACCATCGCCTCGTCCGGGAGCGGCCGTCGAGAAGTTTTTTTAGGGGGCCCGTTTCGGACGGGCGGCGCGGCGCGGCGCGACTATTGACAGGCCCCGGCGGGAACCCTAAAGTTTGGCCGTCCGCCGATTCGGCCGCCGCCGGGTGGCGACTTGCCGGCGCGACCTCTTTCACGCCCGTGTTCTACGCCCGAACGCGACGCGCCTTCTCTCTCACGCTTCGGACTGTCCGGCCGAACGACTTGCTTCCTCGAAGGTGTCTCATGAAAACCAAGCCCCCGCTCCCGAGCCGCGCGGCGACACTCTTCGTCGCGGCGCTCTGCGCGCTCACGCTGACGACGACGCTTGTTCGGTCGGCGCAGGCCCAGACGCAGCCCCCTCCCGCCCCCATCCTGCGCATCGAGATGGGGATGCATAACAACACCATCAACCGGATCGGCGTGGACGCGGCCAACCGCTTCCTCGTCACCGCCTCCGACGATAAGACGGCGCGCGTGTGGGAGCTGCCGTCAGGCAATCTGCTGCGCGTCCTGCGCCCGCCCGTCGGCGCGGGCAACGAGGGCAAGCTGTATGCGGTCGCCATCTCTCCGGACGGCCGCACGATTGCCACCGCCGGGTGGACGAAGGCCGAGACGGGTGCACATAACATTTACCTCTTCGACCGCGAGAGCGGCCGGCTCGTCCGGCGCGTCGGCGGGTTGCCGAATGTGGTCTTTCACCTCGCCTACTCGCACGACGGTCGGTATCTGGCGGCGACACTCTTCAGCGTGCACGGCGTCCACGTCTACCAGACTCAGGAATACTCCCTCGTAGGCCAAGATAAGGATTACAGCGCCGACACCTACAGCGCGGAATTCGACCGGGCGGGGAGGCTCGTGACCTCCTCGCACGACGGCTTCGTCCGCCTCTACGAGCCGCCGGGCGAGGGCGGCCTGCGGCTGCTCGCCAAGCGGAAGCTGGAGGGGGGTGAACGCCCTTTCGCCGCCCGCTTCTCGCCCGACGGGTCGCGCATCGCCGTCGGGTTCGACGATTCGGCGAAGGTGGCGGTGCTCTCCTCGCGCGACCTGTCTCTGCTCTACGCGCCCGTCACCACCGGAGCCGGCAACGGCAACTTGTTCAGCGTCACTTGGTCGGAGGACGGCCGGACGCTCTACGCGGGCGGGACGGCGCAGACGGCGACCGGCATCTGCTTCATCCGGGCGTGGGCCGAAGGCGGGCGGGGCGGCTACCGCGACACCGCGGCGGCGGAGGGCACCGTCATGCACAGCCTCCCCCTGAAGGGCGGCGGCATCGTCTACGGCACCGGAGAGCCGTCCTTCGGGGTGATAGACGCGGGCGGCAGGCGCACGCTGTTCGTCGGGGCGTCGGTCGCCAAGCATAGAGGCTTACGGCAGGACTTCCTCATCTCGCCCGACAGCACGGGCGTCCAGTTCGGCTACGAGTTGGTTGACAGAACGAACGTGCGGTTCTCACTCGCCGAGCGCAAGCTGACGGAAGTTCAGACCTCGGCCGCCGCGGGCTGGCGCGCGCCCGTCACCGTCGGCGAAGGTCTCCACGTCACGGGTTGGGAAGATGCCGAGACGCCGATGCTTAACGGCGTGCGGTTGCCGATTAACAACTACGAGTTCTCGCGCGCCCTCGCCATCGTGCCGGGCGCGGGTGCGTTCCTGCTCGGCACGGAGTGGTACCTCCGCCTCTTCGACCGCGACGGCAAGCCGCTGTGGGCGATGCCCGTGCCCGCGCCCGCAACCACATGGGCGGTCAACGTGTCGGCCGACGGGCGGCTGGTCGTCGGCGCTTTCGGAGACGGGACGATTCGTTGGTACTCGCTGAAGGACGGCGCGGAGCTGCTGGCCTTCTTCCCGCACGCCGACCGCAAGCGTTGGGTCTTGTGGACGCCGTCGGGCTACTACGACGCCTCGCCGGGCGGCGAAGAGCTCATCGGCTGGCAGGTCAACAACGGGCCGGACAAGGCGGCGGACTTCGTCCCGGTCTCACAGTTCCGCGAGGCGTTCTACCGCCCGGACGTGGTGGCGAAGGTCTTGGAGACGCTCGACGAGGGGCTCGCGCTCAAGGGGGCGAACGACGAGGCGGGGAGGCGCTCGCAGGAGGCCGACGTGATGCGCCAGCGTCCGCCCGTCGTCGAGTTGCTCTCGCCCGCGGACGGCGCGCAGGTCGCGTCGTCCGAAGTGACGCTGCGCTTCCGCGTGCGCGCGCCGTCGGGCGAGCCTGTGACGGCGCTTCGGGCGCTCGTCGACGGGCGGCCTGACCCCGACGCCGCCGAGCACGACCTCAACCTCGCGGCCGGCGCAGGCGGCGTCGAGCGCGTTCTGCGCGTGCGCGTCCCCGAGCAGGGCGGCATCCTCTCCGTCATCGCCGAGAACCGCTTTGGCGCGAGCAGCCCGGCGACCACGCGCGTCTCGCGCGCGTCCTCGACGCAGCAGATCGTCAGAGACGTCGTGAGGACGGGGGGCGCTGACACCGTGCGCCTCCCGCTCGTCAGGCCGAACCTTTACGTGCTGGCCATTGGCGTCAGCGACTACGATCTCGCGGAGCTAAAACTCCATTACGCGGCGAAGGACGCGCGCGACTTCGTCGCCGCGATGAAGTTGCAGGAGGGCGGACTCTACGAGCGCGTCGAGACGCTGCTGCTGACCGACAAGGAGGCGACGCGCGACCGCATCATGGACGGCCTCGAATGGATCACCGGCAAAACGACCTCGAAGGACGTGGCGATGGTCTTCTTCGCCGGCCACGGCGTCAACGACAACCAGATGTCGTTCTACTTCCTGCCCGTCGGCGGCGACCCTGACAAACTCTGGCGCACGGGCGTCGCCTACTCCGACTTCGAGCGCGCCGTGCAGGCGCTCGTCGGCAAGACGCTCTTCTTCGTCGACGCGTGCCACTCGGGCGGGGTGTTCGGGCCGCGCCGTCGTGACCCCTTCGCCCACGACATCACGAAGCTCATCAATGACCTCGCCAGCGCCGAGACCGGCGCCATCGTCTTCGCCTCCTCGACGGGCCGCCAGCCGTCGGTCGAGGACGCGCGTTGGGAGAACGGCGCTTTCACCGAGGCACTGCTTGAGGGCATCGGCGGCGGCGCGGCGGTGCGCGACAGCTACATCACCGTCAGCTCGCTCAACAAGTTCATCGTCGAGCGCGTCAACGAGCTGACGCGCGGCAGACAGAAGCCTGTCCTCACCTTCCCCGCCGGGACGATGCGCGTCGAGGATTACCCGATGGCTTTGAAGCGGTGAATCGGACGCGAGGCCGGTCGTCAGCCGGGGGGCCAAGAGAGCGGGCGGCCGCCGAGGACGTGGGCGTGGAGGTGGAAGACCGACTGGCCGGCGCCCGCGCCCGTGTTGATGACGGTGCGGTAGCCGCCCTCTCGCAGACCTTCCTGCGCGGCGACGCGCGCGGCCGCGTCTAAGACGTGTCCGAGCAGCTCGCGCTCGCCGCGCTCGGACGCTTCGGCGAGCGAGGCGACGTGCGCGCGCGGGATGACGAGGACGTGCGTGGGCGCCTGCGCGTTGATGTCGCGGAAGGCGACGGCGCGCTCGTCCTCGTAGACGACCTGCGCGGGAATCTCGCCCGCGACGATCTTGCAGAAGATGCAGTTACTCATGATCAATCCGCGCTCTGCAGCCCGAAATCCGCGCTCCCTTCGAGGGGCGGGAGCGGCGCGGTCACGGAGTCCCGCACGCGCTCAATCTCGGCCCCGACCGCGCGCAGCTTCGACTCTATCTTCTCGTAGCCGCGGTCGATGTGATAGACGCGCTCGATGACGGTCTCGCCGCGCGCCGCGAGGCCCGCCAAGACGAGGCAGGCCGAGGCCCGCAAGTCCGAAGCCTGCACGCGCGCCCCGGTCAGCCCGGTCGGGCCTTCGACGACGGCCGTGTTGCCCTCGATGTGAATCGAAGCGCCCATGCGCTGCATCTCGGAGGCGTGCATGAAGCGGTTCTCGAAAATCGTCTCGGTGACGCGCGCGCGTCCCCGCGCCTGCGTCATCAGGGCCATGTACTGCGCCTGCATATCCGTGGGGAAACGCGGGTGCGGCTCGGTCACGACGTCGTGCGCGACGAGCCCCGAGGCCGAGCGGCGGACGTGCAGCGTGCTCTGGTTGACCTCTTCGATCTCGACGCCCGCGTCGCGCAGACACGAGATGACGACGGCCGAGTGGTCGGGCCGGCAGTCTTTGACTTCCAACTCGCCGCCCGTGATGGCCGCGGCGACGAGGAACGTCCCCGTCTCGATGCGGTCGGGGATGATGGTGTGCTCCGCGCCGCCGAGGGATTCGACGCCTTCGATTGTTATGGTCGGCGTGCCCGCGCCGCGCACGCGCGCGCCCATGCGGTTGAGGAGCTCGGCCAAGTCGTTAATCTCGGGCTCGCGCGCGGCGTTGCGGATGACGCTCGTGCCCTCGGCGAGCGCGGCGGCCATCATCACGTTCTCCGTGCCCGTCACCGTCACCTTCTCGAAGGCGACCTCCCCGCCCTGCAAGCGCCCGCGCGCGGGCGCGCGCGCGACGACGTAGCCGGCTTCGAGCGAGACCTGCGCGCCGAGCTGCTTCAGGGCTTCGAGGTGTAAATCAATCGGGCGCGTGCCGATGGCGCAGCCGCCGGGCAGACTGACCTTCGCCTTGCCGAAGCGCGCGAGCAGAGGGCCGAGGACGAGGACGGAGGCGCGCATCGTCTTGACGAGGTCGTAGGGCGCTTCAAAGAGCTCGATGTGCGAGGCCTTGATCTTGTGCGTGCGCAGGTCTGGGACGAGGACGGTCGCGCCGAGGTCTTCGAGCAGGCGGCGCTGCGTCATGCAGTCGCGCACGTACGGGACGTTGTGCAGCGTCAGCGTCTCGGCGGTCAGAATCCCGGCGGCCATGCACGGCAGCGCGGAGTTCTTCGCGCCGCTGACGCGCACGACGCCGCGCACGGGGCGGCCGCCTTCGATGCGGAATTTGTCCATAAGAAGCTCGGGGCGGGCCGGATTCTAGCACGCCGGCGACGGTCAATCTAGCCGCAGCGCGCGCCGCCTCACGCGACGCGCCTGAGCACGACGACGCGCGGGATTGATTGCAGGTCGGGCCGGGTTTCGAGCGCCGTCCAGACGCGCGCATCTATCATCCGCGCGACCTCCTCGTGCTGGTCGAAGCCGATCTCGAAAAGGAGGTGGCCGCCCGTTTTCAGGTGGCGCGCGGACTCTCCGACGAGTCGGCGGACGACGCCGAGTCCGTCGCCGCCGGGCGTGAGCGCGACGCGCGGCTCGAAGTCGCGCACCTCGCGTTGCAGCCCCGACATCTGCGACTCGCGCACGTAGGGCGGGTTCGAGACGACGACGTCGAAGCGCGCCTGCTCGTCCTGCGAGTTCGCTCCGAGCGAGTCGAAACAATCCGAGACTCGGAGCGCGAGGCGGTCTCGCACGCCGTGACGTTCGGCGTTGCGCGCGGCGACGCGGAGCGCGGCTTCCGAAATGTCTACGGCGACGCCGCGCGCGTCGGCGCGTTCGGCGAGGAGGGTGACGGCGACGCAGCCCGAGCCCGTCCCCACGTCGCAGATGACGGGCGCGCTCAGGCCCGTCAGGACTTCGAGCGCGGCTTCGACGAGGTGCTCGGTCTCGGGGCGCGGGATGAGCACGTCGGGCGTGACCTCGAAGTCGCGCCCGTAGAACTCCTGCCGGCCCGTGACGTACTGCGACGGCTCGCCGCGCGCGCGCCGCGCTACGAAGCCGCGGAAGCGCGCGGCCGCCACTTCGTCGAGCGTTTCGTCGTCGTGCGCGAAGAGGTACGCGCGGTCTCGCCCGGCCGCGTGCATCAGCAGCGTCGCGGCCTCGCGCCGCGCGTCCGAGACGCCGGCGTCGCGCAGGGCGGCGGACGCTTCGTCGAGCGCCTCGCGGACGGTCAGGGTCTGTGAACTTTCGCGCACGTCCGACTCGGCCTCCGGGCCGCTCATGCTTTCGCGCGCCCGTGCGCTATAATACGCCGCGAACGACCCAAGCAGTACGAAGTTTTCTTTCGGGAGCGCGCGGGCGCGCGTGCGTCGTCTCACGCGCGGCGCGGCCGGGCCTCTTTCGCGAGGAGGGGAGATGAGAGCGGAGCTACACATCAAGGGGATGCATTGCGACTCCTGCGCGGCCAACATCCGCGAGGCGCTCGAAGAGACCGCGGGCGTGCGCTCGGCCGACGTGACCTTCGGCGGCAAGACGGCCGCCGTCGAGTTCGACGCCGAGACCGTGCAGCAGAAGACCTTAATCAAGAAGATTCAAGACCTCGGCTACGACGCCACGGTCGCTGACGAATAGGCGGGAGGGGGACAAAACCAGATGAGCGAAACGGACAACACGAAGGCGGCGGCCGCCGCGGCGGGCGCGGCCGCGGGGGCGGGCGGGGGCGAGGACGCGCTCGACGACCGCGGCACGGACGCGACGGGCGGCGTGGCGCTCCTGCGCCGCCTGCGCGACGCGGGCTTCGACGGCGACAACGAGAAGTTCAGCATCGCTTTGGGACGCCCCGTCGAGGAGATCGCGGCGTGGCTCGAAGGGCGCGAGACGCCCGACGACGACATCATCATGAAGGCGCGCGGCATCGCGCGCGAGCGCAGCATCGAGATCGAATAAGAGTCCGCGCGCGGGGCGGCGGGTGAGGCGGGGCGGGCCGCTTAGAATATCTCCGTCGTCTTGATGACGACGCTGCGCGCGCCGAGGTCTCCGACCTTCTCGACGAGGTCGGCCGTGCCGCCCGGCCCGTCGCCCGACTTGCCGTCCCAGAGCGCGATGAGCGTGATGTTCGGGTCGTCGGTCTTCGGGTCACAGCCCTCGTCGAGCGCGTTAAAGAGCGTCCAGAGGTTGTTGCGCTGCCAGATGCCGTAATCCGGCTTCGGGCGCAGCCACGCGGGCAGGTGCTCGCGCTCGTCTTCGACGTCGGCCGCCTCGCTCAGCACGCGCACCTGCCCGCGCTCGCGGTGCGCGTTGTAGATGCCCCAGAAACGCCCGACCCACTCGTCCCCGGCCTTCTGCACGGACGTGATGACGTACTTCGCGGGCGGGACGGCGAGGTAGAGCCGCGTCGGGATGTTCAGCTCGGCGCAGACCTCTTGGAAGAGTATGTCGCCTCCGCTCGCCGCCCCGGCGTACGCGCAGGCAACGCCCGCCCCCGTCCGCATCTCCCTGACGACGGCCTCCTTAATCTTCTCGCGCGCCGCGCCCTCTTTGGCCTGCGGGAAGCGCGGCTCGGCGCGGCCCGGCCCGTCTATCATGTGGCCGGTGAACAGCAGGACGCGCGGGCGCGGCGGCGCGGCGGCCGGGCGGCCCTCCTCGGGTAGCGCGGGCGGCTCGCCGACGACCTCGAACACCTCCCGCAGATTCTCCTTGAGCACGCCCAAGTCTCTGTAGATGGCGAGCTGCTTGCGCACGGCGTCGAAGGCGAAGTCGGGCGCGTTCGCGAGCGCCTTGCGGTAGGCGGCGGCGACGCGGGGCGGCGCGTTCTCCGTGATGCAGCTCAGGTCGGCGGCGCTGATCTCGGCCCACACGTCCCGCCTCTCCTCGCGCTCCAGACGCGCCAACTCCGCCCGCAGCGAGAGTTCGACGGCCGCGGCCAGCTTCGTCGCGTGCTCGCCGTATTCGCTCAGCGCCTCGGCGGCCTTCCGGTCGCTCCTGAACCCCTCGGCCCACACGCCGGGCATGGCCTCGGCCAGAGCGATGATGACTTTGAGCATCGCCAGAGCGTTCAGCCCCGAGTAGAAGTGGTTGAGGTCTTCGCCGAAGGCGCGCTCGTAGCTCTCGAACGATTCGCGCAGGTGCGACGAGCGCAGGGCCGCGGCGGCCCGCCCCTCGGGCGCGGCGCGCTCCCACTCGCCGCGCCAGCGCGTCTTGGCGTTACGCGCCAGAAGCGAGTAAGCCTCGGCGCGCTGGTTGCGCGTGGCGGCCTTGTTGTCGAGGGCGCGTTCGAGCGCCTGCGTCGAGCGCGTGAGGTCGCCGAGCCGCTCGTAGATGGTGCCGAGCGTGATGTTGGCCTCAAGGTCGTCGGGCGCGAGCCGGAGCACGCGCTCCCAAGTGACGCGCGCGGCCGGGAACGCCTTCAGCGCGAACTGCGCGCGGCCGACGACGCGCCACCCGAGCGCCTCCCACTCGAAGCCTTTGACCTCGTAGGAGAGCAGGGCGAGGTCGCCGGCCCGCCTGTGCTCCTCGGCCCGCTTGACCTCCTCGCCGAAGTCCTGCGGCACGAACATGAAGGCCGAGGGGTCGGGCTCGCGCAGGTTGGGCAGGGACATGAAGACGGGGCTGTCCTGCGCGCCCGAGTCGAGCGTCCGCCGCAGCGCCGCGGCGAGGGCGTCGAGGTGCGCGGCCGGGTCTTCCTTGCGGTAGAGGAAGCAGCGGTCGGTCTGGAGGTCGAAGGGGAATCGGTCGACGTCCGAGCGCAGCATGAAGGTGCTGCGGCCGCGCAGGGCGTGGCGGATGCCGAGCGCGTAGAGGACGTTGGCGTTGTGAATCGAGAGGTCGGCGACGACGAGGTCGGCCGTGAGCAGGCGGCGGAACATATCGGCGCGGATGTTGCCCGCCTCGACGATGTCGATGGGCGTCGCGCCCTCGGCCCCGACCAGCCGCAGCGCCGGGGCCAGCAGCACGCGCTCGACCTCGTCGAAGTCGAGCTCGTTTTTGACGCCGAACGGGCGGATGATGAAGGCTCGCATATTTACTCCCGGTCGTCGGCCTCGGGGCCGGGCGGCTCGAACTGCCCGAAGCGTTCGAGGCTGAAGTGTTCGACGCTGACCTCGCGCGCCAGAGCCTGCCCGACGCGGACTAAGTCCTCGACGTGCTCGACCGAATCCAACTGCGCGACCGCGGCCGGGTCGACTTCGTCGAGGCCGCGGTCGTCGAGCCACTCCCGCGACAGCTCCGCGTTGTAGCGCGCGTAGAGGAAGGCGCGCCCGAGGTCTTCGTCGAGCGGTACGGGCGTGCCGCCGCGCCGCGCGATGAGGTCTCCGAGCTCGCGGTCGATGGGCGCGCCGTGGACGCAGCGGCCGACGACGCGGCAGTTGATGTCCTGATCGACCTGCGCGCCGTACATCAGCGCGGCCGGGAAGTTGACGAGGTTGGAGAAGGCGTTCTTGCCAGAGGAGTAGACCTCGGCGTCGGCCCTCGGCGCGGCCCCCGTGCCGACCGAGACGACGAGAAGGTTGCTTTCGCCCGTCTCCCAACAGAGTCGGTAGGGCTCCTGCGTCGCCATGCGCGCCAGAAGGAAGGCCGGGTTGTTGTAGGGCGTCAGCCCCCCGTCCTCGAAGAGGAAGGTTCGGGCCGGGTCGTCCGGATCCCACTGCATCACCTCGGGCGGGAAGTAGATGGGCGCGGCCGTCGAGGCGCGGACGAGCTGCCAGAGGGGGATTTTGAGATTAGAGTCCTTGCGCGCGCGGTCGTTGTACTTGGCCAAAGGGTTGTTGCTGATGGGCCACGGCGAGTCGGTCGTCACGTTGCGCGTGACGACGAGCAGGAGGCTCCTGAGTGTCTCGGAGCCGAGCGTCGTCTCGCGCCCGAAGACATTTTTGAGCTTCTCGGCGAGCGGCTCGCTCTTGAAGAGACTCTTGAGGCGGCGGAGGATGAAAGCCTTCTCGAACATGGCCGGCCCGGTCTCGACGTAGAAGTCGGCCAGCCAGCGCGCCGAGTGTCCGGCGGCGAGTCCGGCGGCGATAATCGCGCCGGTGCTCGTGCCGCCGATGTAGTCGAAGAAGTTGCACAGGCGGAACCGGCTCCCCTGCCCGCTCCGCTCCGCCAAAAGCTCCTCCATCCTTATCAAGACCTGTAGGGTGAGCACGCCGCGGATGCCGCCCCCGTCGAGCGCCAGCAGCTTGCGGGGGCGAGGCCCGCGCCCGTACCTTCCTTCCAAATGGCCCCACAGAGACATCGGTCTACGCTCCTTTGCTTTTTTCGCCGCGACGGAGGGGCCGCGTGCGGACGCTTTATATCACCACTCGCCGCCTAATCACACCGCCGTCAACCCGCCCCCCGTCCACGCGCGTTCTCCCGGCCGGCGGGCGACGCCGAGCCTTACCGTCCGCGCCTGAATTCTCTTTCCGGAATCGCCCCCCGATTCTCACTTTTCTTGTAGAACTGAAAGCGAGTAATCGCGTTCCTCCCGTGTAGAGACGTGAACCCCCGAGGCCGAGAGGTCTTGGGGGTTTCGTCTTGGGGGACTCGGTTAAACGAAGTTGGCCGCGCGGCCCGAAGGAGCGAAAACCTCGATGAGCCCCTTGTCCAAAAGCATCCTGCTCTTCGGCCTCAACTGGCTCGACGCGCAACTCACGCTCGTCTGGGTGCGCATGGGCGTCGCCACCGAAGGCAACGGCTTGATGGCTTGGGTCATGCAGGCGGGCGACGTGCCGTTTCTCGCCGTCAAGCTCGCCATCGGGGCGCTGGTCGCCTACGCGCTCTACCGCTGGTCGCACCTGCGGCTCGCGCGCTACGGACTCCACCTCGTCCTCGGACTCTACCTCGCCCTCATGCTCGTCCACGCGGCGGCCGGCGCGGTCGCCCTCGGCTTCGACGCCCCGCTCGCGCTCGTCCGCTAAGCGGGAACTTTCCGCCCTTCAAAGCAGAATTAGAAAAAGTTCGGCGGACGTGCGCCCGCGTGTAAATCTCTTTTTACAAACCGTCCGCGACGCGCGCTCGTAATAAAGGCTTGGGCGGCGCGGCGGCCGCCTCGGCCCGGCGCGACCCGCGCGCAACTGCCGAAGGGGCGGCGGGCATCTTAAGAAGACCCTTGTGAGGGGCGATTCATACCAGAGTTCGTTAGAAAGAGTTGAGCCATGTATAGACTCTCTGCACGCCAGATTCTGACCATCGCGCTCCTGTCGGCGGTCTTCGCCGCGAGCGCCGTGCTCGTCTACGACCGTTTCCTGAGCGGGCGCGTCCAGCCCTCGGGCTCGGCCTTCTCGGAGGAAGCGCCCGACGGCGTGGCCGACCCCGCGACCGTCTCCGACGAGCAGAACAACATCGAGGTCTACCGGGCCGTCTCGCCCGGCGTCGCCTTCATCAACACGCTGCGCCGCCCGCGCTCCTTCTTCGACGACGGCGGCGCGGGCAACGGCTCCGGCTCGGTCATCGACGAGCAGGGCCACATCCTGACGAACAACCACGTCGTCGAGGGCGCAGACTCGCTGACGGTGAAGTTCGGCGGCGACACCTCTTATCCGGCGCGCGTCATCGGCCGCGACCCCGACACGGACTTGGCCGTCATCAAGGTCGAGGCGCCGCGCGAGGTCTTGCGCGTCGTGCCTTTCGGCGACAGCGAGCGCCTCGTCGTCGGCCAGAAGGTCTTGGCCATCGGCAACCCGTTCGGGTTCGACCGCACGTTGACGACCGGCGTCATCAGCGGACTCCAGCGGCCGATTCAGGCGCGCAACGGGCGCACCATCGAGGGCGCGATTCAGACCGACGCCTCCATTAACCCCGGCAACTCGGGCGGGCCTCTGCTCGACTCGCGCGGCCGCATGATCGGCATCAACTCGCAAATCCTGACGCCCTCGGGCGGCTCGGTCGGCGTCGGCTTCGCCGTCCCCGTCAACATCGCCAAGCGCGTCGTCCCGCAGCTCATCTCGCAGGGCCGCGTCGTGCGTCCGAAGCTCGGCATCGTCCCGCTCGACGTGAGCCGCATCCGCGGCGTGAGTATGCCGGTCGAGCGCGGCCTCGTCATCTACCAGCTCGACCCGCAGGGCTCGGCCGCCGCCGCCGGCCTGCGCGCGCTCGAACAGACGCCCGACGGCGACATCGTCTTGGGCGACATCATCACCGGCATCGACGGCGAGGCCGTCGAGGACTCCGACGACCTCTACCGCATCCTCGACAAGCACAAGATAGGCGACGTGGTGCAGGTCGAGTACGTGCGCGAGGGACGGCGCGCGAGCGTCGCCGTCCGCCTGCTCCCCGAGCAGCAGCGGCGCGGCATCCTGCGCCGCCAGCAGGAGGACTGACGGCCCCCTCGCCAGAGACGGCGGACGACAAACGCTTGAGGCCGGCGCGGCGCGGATTGACTTCCGACGCCCGCCGGCCTCTAATTTTTCCGTGACCGAGACCCGCCACTTCGCCAACGACGGCTTCGGCTGGACGTGCAAACGCTGCCGCGACGACTCGCCCCCCTCAGACGAGCTCTCGTCACCCGACGGCGAAACGCCCGACGCGACGAGCGACGCGCCCGACGAACGCCTCCCGCGCTTCTTCCGCGAGGGCGAGGCCGAGGAGCGCGAGCCGGCCTTCGCCGAGCCCGCCCTCGCGCGCCGCCGCGACACGGCGGACGGCCGACGACTCCTCGTCTGCCCCGTCTGCGGCGCCCAAGACGAATTAACTTAAGCCCGACTCACCTCAGCAGGCGGCGCAACTCGTCTATGCGACTTTCGGGCGCGCCGAAAAGCGCGCGGTAGTCTTCGAGGCTGCGGCCGATTACGTCGAGCGCCTCGTCGCGCCCGTACACGTCCGTGATCTCGACGCGGCGCGGGGCCTCGTGCGGCAGTTGCTTGTAGGTGAGGAAGTAGTGGCGCAGGCGGTCGATGAGGCCGTCCGGCACTTCCGTTATCTCCTCGATGTGCCCGAAGGCCACGTCGTCGTGGAGCACGGCGACGATCTTGTCGTCGGCCTCGACGGCGTCGATCATGCGCAGGCCGCCGACGGGCCGCGCGCGTATGAAGAGGTCGCCGTGCGTGACGGGCTTCTCCGTGAGGACGCAGATGTCCATCGGGTCGCCGTCGCCGCGCACGTTCGCGAGCCCCGTCCGCTCGCTGCACAACTCGGCCACGCGGTCGCCGCAGTAGCTCTGCGGGATGAAGCCGTAGAGCGTCGGCGGGAACGACGAGAAGCGCTGCGGGCGGTCGATGCGCAGGTGACCCGTCGGCTTGTCGAGTTCGTACTTGACGGCGTCGGTCGGAACGATTTCGATGTAGGCGTTGATGAGGCGCGGCGCTTCGGGGCCGGGCGTGACGCCGTGCCACGGGTGGGCCTGAAACATGAGAGATAGCAGCCGTTCGAGCTCGCCCCCGCCTGTCTCCGTCATCTTCTCGCGACTCCTTCCCTTCCGCGCCCGCATCTGACACGAGGCGACGCGCGCGCCCGCTCCGTGATAGAATCCCGCGCCGCGCGCCCGCTAGCGTCAGGGATTATACAGCTTTCATCACAGCTTTCATGTCAGCCGTCACCACGACACAGAGCGCCGCGACGACCGCGCCCGCGACCGACTCACGGCCCGCAGCGAGCGCGCTGTCCCTGCGCTGGATAATTTCGGCGCGCGACGACTTGGTGTGGATCATCGGGTCGGTCGCGTCGAGCTACCTGCTGTTCGCGCTCTACGTCGGCGGGCTTGTGCCGCTCCACCCCATGGTCGCGCTGTGGTCCGTCCTCGTATACGCGCCGCACGTCTTCGCGACGCTCTCGCGCACCTACTTCGACCGCGAGGAGCGGCGCGCGCGCGCGCGTCTGCTCGCGGGCTCGCTCCTCTTTTTCGCCGTCGGCCCCGTGATGGTGCTCGCCGGGGCGGGCTTCGTCTTCTTCTTCCTCGCCGCGATGTGGGCCTACTACCACCTCGTCAAACAGCACTACGGCTTCATGGTGCTCTACAAGAAGAAGAACGGAGACCTCGCGCGAGTTGACAACGCGCTCGACCGCGCGCTCATCGCGACGGGCTTCTGGTTCCCCTTCGTCGCCTTCGTCGCGCGCGACGCCGAGGCGATGGCGCGCGTCCCCGCGCAACTCCACGCCGGCATCTGGTACGCGGAGAAACTTCTGCTCGCGGCGACCGTCGCCGTCGGCGTCGCGTGGCTCGCGCGTCAGGCGCAGAGGGCGGTGCGGCGCGAGCCGCTCGACGTGCCGAAGTACCTTCTGCTCGCGGCGGCGCTCCCGATGCACTGGGTCGTTCTGCTGACGCCGATGCCGCACAAGCCCGTCGCCATCGTCGCCATCCTGACCATCTATCACAACTTCCAGTACCACCGGCTCGTCTGGTTTCACAACCGCAAGTACGTCGGCCCCGAGGCGCGCGAGCGTCACGGCGCGGCCGAGCTCATCAGCCGGCGACTCGTCTACTACGTCTTCTTCGGCGTCCTCTTCGGCCTCTGGTATCAGGGGCCGCGGCAGTACGTGAACTGGTCGGCCGGCCTCAACAACTTCGACCTCAAGACGCAGCTCCTCTCCTCATTCCTCTGGGGCTACGCCTTCGTCCACTACTACCTCGACTCGAAAATCTGGCGCGTGCGGCGCGACCCTTCCGTCGGGCGCGCGCTCAGGATGGAGTAGCCTCGCACCACGCCCGCGTCACCTCGTGTCGGTAAGCGAACAGACGCGCGAGCCTGCGCTCGACGAGAATCGGCGCGAGCGCGCGGCCGAGAATCCCGAGCGGCGGCTCGTACTCTATCTCGTCGCGCAAAAGGGTCGCGCCCCGCTCGGCCGGGATGAAAAGATGTCGGTGTCGCCAACTCTTGAACGGGCCGCGCCGCTGCACGTCCTCGAAGACGCGCGGCGGGTCGTAGACGGTGTGCTCGGCGACCCAAGTGACCGGGAAGAGGCCGAGGACGCGCGTCTCGACGACGGCGCGCGAGCCCGCGCTTAAAGACGACGCGGCCTCCACGACGCGCGCTCGCTCCCACGGCGGCGTCAGTCGCGCGAGCGCGTCCGGCAACTCGTGGAAGGCGAAGACGCGCTCGGGCGCGGCCCTGATGAGACTCTCTTTAACGAACTTCACGCGCGCTAGATTACCGCGGGGATTCGCCCAAAACGCTCAAAATCCGCTCACGACTTCAGAGTCGGATTTTAAATTTTCAACACGAACGTCCGAAAGGTCTTGACTTTACGGGCCGGATGAGTATCCTGAAACGCTCGAAACGCTCATGTCGTACTCGACCGAGAAATTCCTAACCACCCGTCAACTGGCGCAGATGTGGGCCGTCAGCGAGGCCACCATCAAGCGTTGGGCCGACGCCGGGCTGCTCCGCTTCAGCCGCACCGTCGGCGGCCACCGACGCTTCGCGCCCGAGGACGTGACGCGGTTTGAGCGCGACCGCGGCCTGCGTCTGAAGACGGCGCGGACGCCGCGCCCGAGCGTGACGGCCAGAGGCTCGGTCACGGTCTTAGACGTGGAGACGGGCGCGGCCCCCCTCGCCGAGCCTTCGACGGCGTGCGCGGCCTTCCTCGAAGCCGTCATGGGCGGCCTTGAGTCCGAAGCCTCGATTCTGCTTCTGAGCGCGCTGCTGGACGGCGTCGCGGTGTCGGAGATTCTGGACGAGGTGGTCGCGCCGGCGATGCGCGAGATCGGGACGCGCTGGCACGGCGGGCAGATCGGAGTGGCCGACGAGCACCTCGCGACGCGGACTGCCGAGCGCGCGCTCGAATCGCTCAACACGTCCGTCCGCCGCCGCTACGCGGGCGCGCGCTCGGCGCTCTGCTGCGCGTCCGAAGGCGAGCTGCACGAGGTCGCCGTCTTGGGCCTGCAGGTCTTACTCGAAAGCGACGCGTGGCGCGTCCGCAACCTCGGCGGCAACACGCCCTTCTTCGCGCTGGCCGACGCCGTCGCGCGCCACCGCCCGTCGCTCGTCTGCGTCTCCTCGACGATGACGGCGGAGCTTGAGCGCACGTCGCGCGAGTACCCGCAAGTGGTGGCGGCCGCGCGCGAGTGCGGCGCGCGGCTCGTCCTCGGCGGCTTGGGCTTCCGCGACGAGGTCGTGCGCCGCCGCCTCCCCGCCGACCTCCACGCCGAGAGCTTCCGCGAGCTCGAAGAGTTTTTGAAGTCGGAGACGGCGTGAGCGCCGCGCGTCAGTCCTCGTCGTGCTCCTCGCCGTCGTAGTGGAGGCGCACGCGCTCGTCGTCGACGACGGTTTCGAGGTGGACGGGGCGGCCCCAGAGCGCGTGGACGTGTTCGAGCACCTTGCGCGCGTAAGGGCCGTCGAGCTCCGCGCCCTCGTACTGGTGTTTCAGGTACAGCTCGCGGTTGCCGTTGTAGTCGCCGTCGGCGACGACGATGTAAGGGAAGCCGAAGTTGGTCATGTTCGCGACGAGCTGGTCGCGGACGCGCTCCCAACGCTTCTCCGTCACCGTCCACTCCTCCTCGTCGACCAACTCGTAGACGTAGAGGTCTAGCTCGTCGCACAGCTCTTCCGTGAGGTAG
>DASQDT010000129.1:0-4515 GCA_035634035.1 Pyrinomonadaceae bacterium
GGCGTTCGTCTTCGTTGAGCGAGAGAATCTTGTTCGTCGCGCCGCGCATCTTGAAGACGCCCGCGCGCTGGAAGTTCTCGCACTTGAAGAAGACCTCGCGGCCCGCCCGTTCGTCGAACGTGCGCGAGCGGAGGACTGCCGTGCGGTGGACGCGCGGGCCGATGCGCTCGCGCGCCTCTTGGATGAGTCGAAAGTCGAGCATGGAGTTTGATTGAGAAGCCGCCGGCTCGGTCATCGCTTTCAGGCAGAGGGCGCGACGGCGACGAGCCCCGCGTCCTCTTCCGCGCCCGTCTCATCGACCGTCATCCCGAAGACCTCGCGGAAGCGCGCGACGACTCGGTCTTCGACTTCCCGCAAGGGCGTCTCGCGGCCGAGAAGCTCTTGGAGCGAGGTGACGGGCTCGCCCTCGCAGGCGATGATGAGGTTGAAGTAGCTGAGGTCTGTGTTGACGTTTAAGGCGAAGCCGTGCGTCGTCACCCAGCGCGCGATGTGGACGCCGATGGCGGCGACCTTGCCGCGCTCGGTGTGGACGCCCGTCAGGCCCTCGATCGGGAAAGCGCGCACGCCGAAGTCGTCGGCCGCGCGGATGAGCACCTCCTCCAAGTCGCGGACGTAGCGGTGCACGTCCTCGCGGTCGGGGCTCAAGTTGATGACGGGGTAGCCGACGAGCTGTCCGTCGCCGTGGTAGGTCATCTTCCCGCCGCGGTTCGTCTCGAAGACCGAGACGCCGCGCGCGGCGAGTTCCTCTTCGGAGGCGAGGATGCCGAGGCCCGCCCCGCGCGCGGCGCGCCGGCCGATGGTCAAAACGTGCGGGTGCTCGACGAGCAGGAGCGTGTCGGGCGCGCGGCGCTCGCGCACCTCCGCCTCGGTCTCCTTCTGGATTCGGTAGGCCGCCCCGTATTCGAGCCGGCCGAGTCGCCTGACCCTGAGAGTTCTCTCAGCCATCGAAAGTTTTTTCCCCGCGGCCGTATTCTAGCAGCCGCGCGCGGCGCGCGGCGAACGCGGGCCGCGCACTTGACTTGCGACGCCGCGAGCGAGAATAGTTTGCCGGACAGCCCGGCGCGCTCCCCGCGGCATCAGTAGAGAGTCAGTGACGAAGGAGGACGAGTTTTGAGAAGGACACTTGCACTTTTAACCCTCTGCCTGCTGATGGCCGACGCGCACGCCTTCGCGGCGCAGACGCGCAACCGCCGCACGACATCGCCCCAGCGTCGTCGCGCGCCCGCCGCGTCGCAGCGCGCGGCCTCGGACGCGGTCGCGCTCGGGCGTCTGAAGGTCGCCGAGAAGATCAAGGTCATCTCGGAGTTCCTCTACGTCTACGGCGGGGTCGCGAATCAGGTGGAGGTGACGGAGACGCAGGCGCGCGAGGCGGGGGCGCCGGCCGACCTGCGCGCGCTCGCCGAGCGCAGCCGCGGCGCGCTCAGGCGCAACATGACGGCCGTCCGCGACGGCCTCGACCAGCTAGAGCTTGAGTTCCGCACGACGCCCGAGCTCGAACGCTTCTACGACCGCATCGCGGGCGTCGCGGCCGGTGCGGCCGACGCCGAGGAGTTGGTCGCCGCCGGACAGGTCAAGCCCGCCGGGCGCAAGCTCCTCCAAGTCGTCAACCAGCTCACCGACGCGCTCGCGGCGATGCACTAGAAAGAAGCGCTCGGCAATCAGCGGTCAGCCTTCAGCCTTTTAAGTCCCCGGCTGAAGGCTGACCGCTGATTGCTGTCCGCTCTATTTCTGCTTCGGCACGTAGTAGCCCTGTCGCGCGCGGACGCGAAGCTCGGGGCGCGCTTGCGTGCGGACGTTGATGCGGAGGTACTTGCCGGGCGGCGCGTCGGACGAGGAGTAGTACTGAAGAAGGTACTGCGCGCGCAGCTCGGCGGCGATGCGCCGGAAGACGGCGGGCAGCTCCGTCGTCGACGCGGGCAGGAACGACGAGCCGCCCGTCGCCTCGGCCAACTGCGACATCCCGTACTCGGCGCGCTGGCTGATGACGTTTAAGCGCACGCCCGGCCCGCTCGGGTTGATCGAGTAGAAGACCGTGTCGGCCTGCTGCACGGCGCGCGTCACGTTCTGGAGCGCGCGCCGGTGCACGCCCGCGGTGCGCTCGCCGACGGTCTCAAGCTTCTCGGCCGCCGTCCGCTCGCCCTGCGCCTTGTTCACCTTGTCGAGCTCGGCGACGGTCTTGTCGCGCACGTCGTTGCTGAAGTTGTCCTCGCCGTCGGTGATGACTAGGACGACGCGCCGGTTGCGCCCCGCAGCGTTCTCGCTCAGGTACTTCGACGCGAAGGTGACCGTGTCGTAGAAGGCCGTGCCCGTCGATTTGGTCGCGGCCGGGATGCCCGCGACGCTGCGCGCCGCCTCGTCCGCGCCCGCGAGCGGCTGCACGAGCGCGGGCCGCTCGCCGATGGTGAAGACGGCCGCGCGGTCGGAAGGCTTCATCACCTCGCGCAGGAAGCCGGCCGCCGCCTGCTTCATGAAGTCGAAGTTTTTGACCGTGCTCGAAGAGATGTCGAAGACGAGCGCGATGTCGAGCGGCACCTGCTCGGCCACGCCGACCTGCGCGACCTCCTGACGGCGACCCTCCTCTTCGAGCAGGAAGTCCGCCGCCTGCAAACCGCTGACGGGCTGCCCCGACGCGTCGACGACCGAGGTCGGCACGACGACCAAGTTCGACTCGACGCGCACCACGTCGTCCTCGTCTTCGAGCGCGTCCGACGGGGTGGACGAAGGCGCGGGCGTCTGACGGGGCGTCGTCTGAGTGGTCGTCGGCGGCGGCGTGGGCGTCGCGGGCGGGAGTCGCGGGACGACGACGGGCGTCGGCGACTGTAGTGCCCGGTCAGCGCGCCCGTCGCCGACGCCCGAGGCGTGAGCCCCGTCCGGCGCGTTCACCAGAAGCAGGAGGGCCGACGCGAGCGCCGCCCCGGCGAGTGTAAAAGTTTTCCTCATCCCCATTTTTCATTCGCGCGGCGCGGGGCCGCGAAAAGTGAGACAGGCGACGGCGCGGGCCGAACTCGCGCGCCCGCCCGTCGCCTGCTCGATGACTCGGGAGAGTTTCCGTCTAGTTCGTCGGGTTGTCGCTCGCGGGCGTCGCCATCTGCGGCGCGGCCTGAAGCAGCCCGCGGTTGACCAACACCTTCACCTCGACGCGCCGGTTCTCGGCGCGTCCCGCGCGCGTCGTGTTCTCCGCGACCTGCTGCGACTCGCCGTAGCCGAACGGCGTGATGATGCGGCGCAGAGGAATGCGGTGGTTCTCGGCGAGGTAGCGCACGACGGCGTCGGCGCGGCGCTGGCTCAGGCGGCGGTTGTGGTCGGTCGCGCCGTCCGAGGAGGCGTGACCCGAGACCTCGATGACGTAGCCCTTCGCGGCGAGCGCCTGACGCGCGATCTCGTCGAGCTGCGTGCGCGCCTCCGAAGAGAGCACGGCCGAGTTGACGCGGAAGTTGACGGCCACGCTCTGCTGCGCCTCGTAGTCGTCGAGGGCCGAGATGCGGTCGTTGGTGGCGCGCACGCCGGCGACGGCCGCGTCGGCCGTGTCCTGCGCGGCCTTAGCGCCGCCGCGCGCGGCGTTCGAGATGGCGGCCAGCTCGTCCAACTGTCCCGACATCCGCTGCGCGTTCTGCTCGACCTGCTCGATGCGCCCCTCGGCCGTGCCGACGCGCGACTCGACGGGGTCGACGCGCGCCTCCAAGCTCTGCGCGACGCGGAGGTCGCTCTCGGAGAACTCGACCTTCGTGGCGGCGAGGTTGCCGGTCGTGTCGCCGCGCCCCTCGACCTCGACCCTCAGGCCGCGGAGGATGTTCGTGATGGCGTAGTTCTTGCCGCCGCCGAAGAAGCCGCCCTTCTGGCGGACGCGGGTGGTGTCGGCGAGTTGGACGACGGTGTCGACGCCGTTGGCGTCGCGGATGACGATGGTGTTCTGGTCGAAGTCGCGGCGCGTGACGATGCCCTTGACCTTCATCTTCTGGCCCGAGGCGACGGTGCGTGTGTTGGCGGATGCGGAGGTGCCCGTGGTCTGCGCGACGGCGGCCGGGGCCGCGGCGAGCAGCAGGGCGAGGGCGAGCAGTCTGACTCTCGAAGCGTTAAATGTCATGGTCTTAATCTCTCTCCTCTGTCGGAAATTGTCGGGGCGCGGAAGCCTGCGCGCGGGCGCAAGTAGAGCAACGTCGGGCGGGAGGCGAAGGCGTGTCTGTCCGAAGTTGCCGAAAGGCTCTGGCGCTCGACCGGGCGGCGCTCGGGAGCGTCCCCAATCGCGTCAACTGACCCGTGCGAGGTTCTCACTTTCTCCCGGCGTGCTTTAGGGTTTCCCCAACTGCCTCGCGTTTTAAACTTACGCGCGCGGCAAGTCAAGAGGGTGTGATGGGGAAAGCGCGCGATTCGTTGCGCAAATCCGATTTATCATAAAAACGCCACCCGAACGCAACATAAACTCGCAAGCTCGCGCGCGCACGCGACGCCGCACCGTAGACGTGAGCAGACATGGAGAGCGCCGCGCGCGTGCTTGCGAAGGCCCGCGCGCGGCGC
>DASQDT010000130.1:0-7063 GCA_035634035.1 Pyrinomonadaceae bacterium
TCGTCCGTCTGCGTGCCGCTCTTCTCGACGCACGCGGCCGTCGGCAGCCTGAACCTGACGAGCCGCACGCCCGCGGCCTACAACCGGCGGCACCTGCTCGCGCTCGAACGCCTCGCCCCGCCGCTCGCCATCGCCATCGAAAAAATCCTCCTCCTCGAACAGGCCGAGCGCCGCTCGCGCGAGATGGAGGCGGCCGCGCGCCGCGAAGAATTGGCCGGGCGCATCGGCCGCCTGCTCTCAAGCTCGCTCGAACCGTCGAACGTCTTGCAGGGCGCGGTCGAGATGTTGGGCCGCGCGCTCGACGCGTCGCGCTGCCACGTCGTGCTCTTCGAGCAGGACGGCGGCGCGCGCTCGCCGGCCGCGGTCAGCTACGAGTACTTGGACGGGACGTGCGCGGAGAGCCTGCGCGGGCACGCGCTGCCTCTGCGCGAGAGCCCTTACGCGCAAAGGGTTCTCGCCTCCGACGTGCCGCTCGCGCTCGACGACTGGCGCGAGGCCGAGGCGTGCGAGCTGACCGAAGTCTACGCCGGCCTCGGCGTGCGCTCGGCGCTCGCCGCGCCCGTCCACACGGGCGGCGCGCGCGGCGGCATCCTAGAGCTGCACGACTGCCGCGGCCCGCGACAGTGGACGGACGACGACAAGCGCCTGCTCGGCTCGGTCGCCGCGCAGGTGTCGGTCGCGCTGACGAACGCCGAGCTCTACGAGGCCGCGCGCCTGCGCGCGGAGGAGCTGCGCGGGCTGTTCGAAATCTCGCGCACCTTCTCGACCCTGACCGACACCTCCGAAATCAGCAGACGCCTCGCGCGCTCGATAGCGAAACTCGTCGGCGGCGAGATGTGTCTGATCGCGACCTACGACCGGCGTCAGAACACGATGCGGGCCGAGTCGCCCGGCTACAACACGCCGCCCGAGTTGGTCGAGGAGTTCCACTTCCGGCTCGACCACGAGAACCGCGACGCGCCGCTCTACGCGCTCGCGCAGTCGTTCCTCTCGAACGAGCCGGCGAGCGACGCGCGCCTCAACCGCTCGTTCGTCGAGCGCCATCGAATCACGTCTGTGCTCGGCGTCCCGATGCGAATCAAGCGCGAGCTCATCGGCTTCATCTACGTCGGCAACCGCCCCGGAGGCTTCCGCCGGCGCGACCTGAGGATGCTCGAAATCTTCTCGGCGCAGGCGGCCGAGACCATCGCCAACGCGCGTCTGTTCCTGACGATTCAGGCGCAGGCCGAGCGCGAGGCCGTCGTCAACCGCCTGCTGCTCTCGCTGCAACGCGGCGGCGAGCCGAAGCAGAAGATAAACTCCGTCATCGAGCGCGTCGGGCAGGTCTTAGACCTCGACCGCTGCATCATCGTGCTCTTCGCCGAGGGCGAGCACGACGACTACTACGGCGAGTGGTGCGCCGAGGGCGTCGCGCCCGTCACGCATGACGCCGAGGTGCGTGAGCGCTCGCCGATTCGTTACGCGCTGCGCACCTCGCGGCGGCCGCTCCTCGCCGCCGACGTGCGCCAGCACCCGCTCTTCAAGGGCCTCGAAGACTTGGTCGAGCGCACGCAGCTCAAGAGCCTGATGGTCGTCCCCATCATGCATCTCGGGCGCGTCATCGGCTCGATTAGCGCGCACCAGACGCGCGCCCCGCGCTCTTGGGCCGAGGACGACATCGACCTCCTCGTCGCCGTCGCCACGCACGTCGGCGCGACTTTGGAGAACGCGCGCCTCATCGCCGAGCTGCGCGAGGCCAACCGACTGAAGGACGAGTTTCTGGCGACGCTCTCGCACGAGCTGCGCACGCCGCTGACGGCCATCACGGGTTGGGTCGACCTCCTGACCGAGAGCGAGACGGTCGCGGCCGACCCAGACCTCGCCGACGGCATCGGAGCCATCGCCGCCTCGGCCGTCTCGCTGACGCAGCTCATCACAGACCTCCTCGACCTCTCGCGCATCCAGCGCGGCGTCCTGCGTCTTGAGCGCGGGCCGTTCGACGTGAATCAGGCCGTCGCCAACGCCGTCCGCGCCGTGCGTCAGGCGGCGACGGCCCGGCGGCACGAGATTACGCTCGACCTCGCGCCGCGTTTGCCGCACACCGTCGCCGACGCGCACCGCATCCAGCAGGTGCTCTGGAACCTGCTGACCAACGCCATCAAGTTCACGCCGCAGGGCGGGCGCATCACCGTCCGCACGCGTCTCGAAGAGGAGAAGGCGCGCGGGGGGGAGAATGATTCGCGCCGCGCGCGCTGGATCGTCATCGAGATAGAGGACACGGGCGAGGGAATCGACTCGGAGTTTCTGCCCTTCATCTGGGATCGCTTCCGTCAGGCCGACAGCTCGGCCACGCGCCGCCACGGCGGGCTCGGCATCGGGCTCGCGCTCGTCAAGGAGTTGGTCGAGGCGCACGGCGGGATGGTCGAGGCGCACAGCGCGGAGGGCCGCGGCTCGACCTTCGCCGTCCGCGTGCCCGTCATCGACGCCGACGACTGGACGGCGCGCGAGCCGCGCTTCGAGCGCGCGGCGCGCTACGACGAGGCCGACACGCGCGAGATTTGATTCGAGGGGGACGGCGAATGACGACGGCGGGCGCGCTCGGTTGGAAGGTTCTGGCGGAGGAGGGGGAGGCGCGTGCCGGTCTCGTCGAGACGCGGCGCGGCCCCGTCGAGACGCCCGTCTTCATGCCCGTCGGCACGCTCGGCACGGTCAAGGGCACGCGCTTCGAGGAGCTCGAATCCGAAGAGCTCGACGCGCGCATCATCCTCGGAAACACCTACCACCTCTGGCTGCGCCCGGGCGTCGAGACCCTGCGCGCGTGCGGCGGCCTGCACCGCTTCACGGGCTGGGAGCGCGCGCTGCTGACGGACTCGGGCGGCTTTCAGGTCTGGAGCTTGGGCGACCTGCGCAAGATTCGCGAGGAGGGCGTCGAGTTCCGCTCGCACGTCGACGGCGCGCAGCGCTTCCTCTCGCCCGAGGTCTCGATGGAGGTGCAGGCGGCGCTCGGCGCGGAAGTCGTGATGGCGTTCGACGAGTGCGCGCCCGGCGAGGCGACGCACGACGAGGCGCGTCGCTCGATGGAGCTGACGGCGCGCTGGGCCGCGCGCTCGCGCACGCGCTTCGACGCTTTACAGCGCGAGGGCGCGGACGCGGGACGCCGCGGGCTCGACGCGGCGCGCGGGTTGAGCGGCGCGCAGGCTCTCTTCGGCATCGTGCAGGGCGCGACCTTCCCCGACCTCCGGCGCGAGAGCCTCGCGCGCACCGTCGAGGTCGGTTTCGACGGCTACGCCATCGGCGGCTTGAGCGTCGGCGAAGAGAAGGGCGTGATGTACGAGGTCGTCGAGGAGATGGCTCCCCTGATGCCGCGCGAGCGCCCGCGCTACCTGATGGGCGTCGGGACGCCGGAAGACCTCTTGGAGTGCGTCGCGCGCGGCGTCGATATGTTCGACTGCGTGCTGCCGACCAGAAACGGCCGGACGGGCCAAGCCTACACGTCGCGCGGGCGACTCAACATCAAAAACGCGCGCCACGCGCGCGACACGCGGCCGCTCGACGAGGCGTGCGCGTGCGCCGTCTGCCGCCGACATTCGCGCGCCTACCTGCGACACCTCCACGCGACGGGCGAGATGCTCGCCGCCATCCTCCTGACGCATCACAACTTGGCTTTCTTCCTTGACACCATGCGGCGCGTGAGGCAAGCTATCCGGTCTGGCGAATTCACACGTTTTCGGCGGGAATTCACTGAGCGGCTGAGCTCGGGCGTCGAGTGACGACGGGGCGGCCGGTTGCGGATTTCGGGTTGTCAAAGCGGTCAGCAATCAGCTTTCAGCTTTCAGCCGAACCAAAAGCTGACCGCTGACGGCTGGCCGCTGAGTGCTTTAAATCCCCGTTCCGCGATTTCGTCCGACCCGACGCGCGAAAACCCGAAACGTACGCTCTCATCCGACACAAATGATGCTCACACAAGTTTTCCTTCTGCTCCAGAGCCCGCCCCCCTCGGGCGGCGGGGGCGGGCTGTTGGGGACGCTCGGCATGATGATGCCGATGATCCTCATCTTCTTCGTCTTCTACTTCCTCATCATCCTCCCGCAGCGCAAGCGGCAGAAGGAGCTGGCCGAGACCGTCTCGCAGCTCAAGGCCGGAGACCGCGTCGTCACGCAGGGCGGCATCATCGCCACCGTGACGGCCGTCCGCGACACGACGCTGCTCGTGCGCTCGGCCGACAAGTCGATGCTCGAAATCTCGCGCGCCTCGGTCGCGGGCCTCTACGAAGAGGCCGAGAAGAAGTAGCTTGAGCACCCAAGAGTCATGAAAAAGAACTTAACGCAGCGCTTCGTCATCATCCTCGTCGTGACGCTCGTCTCGCTCTGGGTCGTGCTCGGCCCGCGCCGCTTCCCGCCGCGCGCCTCCGACTTCACTTGGGCCGGCATCCAGAACACGCTCCGCGAGAACATCAACCTCGGCCTCGACCTGCGCGGCGGCTCGCACCTCGTCATGCAGGTGCAGGCCAACGACTACTTCCGCAGCATCACCGAGAACCTCTCGGTCGGCGTCCGCAACGCCGCCGCGCTGGCCGGCTACCCCGTCAGTGAGGTGACGACCGAGACCGGCGACGAGTTCCGCATCATCGCCACGCTCTCCGACCCGTCGAAGCTCGGCGAGGTGCGCGACGAGATACCGAAGCGGACGAGCGACTTCGACCCCGAGGTCTGGCGTCTGGTCTCGGCCGAGGGCGACCGCATCGTCTGGGAGATGCAGGACGCGGCCAAGCCGCGTCTGGCCGATCAGGCCGTCGAGCAGGCGATGACCATCATCGACAACCGCCTGAACGCGCTCGGCGTCACCGAGCCGAACCTCGCGCGCCACGGCTCGCCCTCCTCGAACCAGATTCTCCTCCAGATGCCCGGCATCGACGACCCGGCGCGCATCAAGGCGCTCATCGTCGGCGAGTCGAAGCTCGAAATCGTCAAGGTCGTCGGCTCGCCCGGCGGCCAGCAGCGCTTCCCGTCCGAGGAGGCCGCCGTCCAGTCGCTCGGCGGCAACGTCCCGCAGAACCGCCGCGTGCTGCCCTACTCGGAGCGCGACGACGCGACGGGCGCGGCCGGCCAGACGCAGCAGGACGGCGAGAGGCCGACCGAGTGGGTCATCGTCGAGTCGCCCGCGGTGGTCGAGGGGAGCGAGCTGCGCGACGCGCGCGCCGAGCAGGGCGACCTCGGGCCCGACAGCCACCAGATCGGCTTCAACCTCAAGCCGCGCGGGGCGGAGAAGTTCGGGCAGTTCACCGCCCAGAACATCGGCAACTCGCTCGGCGTCGTCCTCGACGGCAAGGTCAAGTCCATCGCCACCATTCAGGGGCAGATTTCCGACTCGGGCCGCATCACCGGCAGCTTCACGAAGCAGTCGTCCGAAGACCTCGCGTTGACGCTGCGGTCGGGCGCGCTCCCGGCGAAGCTCGTCTATCAGGAGGAGCGCACGGTCGGCCCGAGCCTCGGCGCCGACTCGATTCGCTCGGGCGTGACGGCCTCCGTCGCGGGGCTCCTGTTCGTCATCGCCTTCATGGTCTTCTACTACCGCGGGTCGGGCGTCAACGCCGTCATCGCGCTCCTGCTCAACCTGATCCTGACGCTGGCCGCCCTCGTCGTCTTCGACGCCGTCCTGACGCTGCCCGGCATCGCCGGACTCATCCTGACCATCGGCATGGCCGTCGACTCGAACGTGCTCATCTTCGAGCGCATCCGCGAGGAGCTGCGGACGGGCAAGACCGTGGCCTCGGCGGTCGATCAGGGCTTCGCGCGCGCGTTCGCGACCATCATCGACACGCACGTGACGACCATCGTCGCGGCCGTCTTCCTCTTCGTCTTCGGGACGACGATGATTCGCGGCTTCGCCGTCACGCTCGTGCTCGGCCTGATCGCCAACCTCTTCTCGGCGGTCTACGTCTCGCGCACGATCTTCATGTGGGTTCTGGGCCGCAAGAAGACGCGCGCCGAGACGCTCAGCATTTAACTACGGTGACGGGTCGCGAGCGGCGGGTGACGGGCGAAAGCTTTCATCCGGCCGCCCGCCGCCCGTCGCCCGTCACTTGAAATTATGATTCGCATATTCGAAGACATACACGTCGACTGGCTCGGAAAGCGCCGCGTGCTGCTGCTGCTCTCGATAGCCATCCTTCTGGCCGGGCTGGTCTCGGCCATCGGCCGGCAGTTCACGCCGGGCGGCTCGGAGGCCTTCAACTTGGGCGTCGACTTCCGCGGCGGCACGCTCGTCACCGCCGCCTTCCGCGAGCGCCCGTCGGCCGAGCAGATTCGCGCGGCGCTGACGAACGTCGGCATAGGCGAGTCCGTCATCCAGCCCGTCGCCAACCGCCCCGATCAGGTGCTCATCAAGCTCGGCCGTCAGGGGTCGAGCGAGGAGGCGACGAGTCAGGCCGAGGTCGACGTGGGCGCGGCCCGCGTCGAGAAGGCGCTCGGCGCGTTCGGCGCGAAGGGCAAGCTCAACGAGGGCGGCGCGTGGGACGTCATCGGCAAGGACGCCGTCGGCCCCGTCGCGGGCGAGCAGCTGCGCAATCAGGCCATCACCGTCACGCTGCTCGCGCTCGTCGGCATCCTCCTCTACATCGCCTTCCGCTACGAGTGGACTTACGGCGCGTCGGCCGTCATCACGGTCTTCCACGACGTGCTGGTGACGCTCGCCTTCTTCTCCATCTTCCAGTGGGAGGTGAACCTGACGGTCGTCGCGGCCCTCCTGACGCTCGTCGGCTTCTCGGTCAACGACACCATCGTGACCTTCGACCGCGTGCGCGAAAACCTCCGTCTGCACCGCCGCGCCTCGCTCTACGACGTGACGAACGAGGCCATCAACCAGACGCTCTCGCGCACCGTCATCACGTCGGGGCTGGTCTTTTTGTCGGTGCTCGCGCTTGTGCTCTTCGGCGGCGAAGTCCTGCGCAGCTTCTCGCTCGCGCTCTTCATCGGCATCATCGCCGGCACCTACTCGACCATCGCCATCTCGAACCCGATCATGGTCTGGGGGCAGCAGCGCCTGGAGCCCGCCAGCGACCAGGGGGCGCCGAACCGCGCCGCCG
>DASQDT010000131.1:0-8598 GCA_035634035.1 Pyrinomonadaceae bacterium
CGCGCACGCCGCGGCGGCGAGCACGAGCGCGGCCGGCGCGAAGACACGCTTTAAGACGACGCCCGCGGAGTGCCTTCTCCCCCTGAAGAACCAGACGGCGAGCACGAGCGCGGCCGCGAGACTCAGCACGAAGCCCTCGTAAGGGCGACTCGCGGCGAGGAGCGCGACGCCGACCGCGAGCGTGACGGCGTCGCGCGTGCGCGCGCGGCGCTTGATGCGCGGCAGCGCGCCGAGGACGAGCGCCCCGGCCGTCGCCGCGACCGCGCCGCCCCAGAAGCTGTTCACCCAGTAGCCCGCGAACCCGAGCCGCAGGGCCATCAAGAGGCCGCCGACGAGCGCCCAGCGCGCGGGCATGAATCCGCGCAGCATCCAGACGAGCGACGCGCACATCAGCGCCGCCCCCAAGAACGCGCCCGGCCAGAAGCGCCCCGTCAGAATCTTCGCCAGCGCGAGCACGAGCCCTTGCGCGGGCGGGTACATCGACATGTAGGTCGGCCGCTGGATGATGTGGAAGCTCTCGAAGTGCTCCCACAGCGGGTGCGGCGGGTTCGTCAGGCGGCCGCGCGCGAACGTGTCGGCCGCGAGCACGTAGCTGAACTCGTCGTGCACGCTCGGGTCGGGCGCCTCGATGACGGGCAAAAGCGCCGCCCTCAGACAGAGGACGAAGAGGAAGACGAAGAGGAGCGAGAGAAACTTCCTCCGCGCCAGCAACCCGAGCGCGCGCCAGAACTCGTCGACGAGGCGCACCCACGGGCGCGGGGCGAGGAGTGACAGGGCGATGACGAGCGCGAGGGCCGCGAGGTTGAAGAGGGCGAGCGCGTCGGCGCGGACGACTGCTAGGTGGTGTAAAGTCGGGAGCATTCCATGCATAATAGGGCGCGCGCTTCGCCGGGCCGAGCCCGCCGGAGGCGAAAACCCCCGCGATGCCAGAACCCAAATCCGCCGCCCCGCACGCAGACGGACAACCCGCCGCCGAGACGTGGGCCTTCGCGCTCGCGTTGACGGCCGCCTTCGCGTCGGTGGCGCTGTTTACGGCGCTGCGCCACGAGATGTGGCGCGACGAGTTGCAGGCGTGGCTCATCGCCTCGGAGAGCCGCACGTTCGCGGAGCTCGTCTGGAATATGCGCTACGACGGCCACCCGCCGCTCTGGTACGTCCTGCTCTACGCCGCGAGCCGCATCACCCAGAACCCTCTGGCGATGAAGCTCCTGCACGTCTCGGTCGCGACAGCCTCCGTGCTCGTCGTCGCGCGCCGCGCGCCGTTCACGCGACTCCAGAAGACGCTCTTCGCCTTCGGCTACTTCCCGCTCTACGAGTACGCGGCGATTAGCCGCAACTACGCGCTCGGCATCCTGTGCCTGTTCGCCTTCTGCGCGGCCTACCGCGCGGGCGCGGCCGCGAAGAACTACGTCGCGCTCGCGGCGGCGCTGGCGCTGCTCGCCAACACGAGCGCCTACGGGCTGATGATCGCGCTCGCCTTCGCCCTGATGCTCGCCTACGAGCTCTGGCGCGCGCGCGGCGGCGAGCGCGCGGCGCTCAGAAGTAAGTGGCGAGAGTTGACGGCGGCCGCCGTCATCCTCGCGTCGGGCGTCGGGGTGTCGGCCGCGCAGATGCTGCCGCCGCGCGACGGGGGCAACATCATCGGCTGGCGATTCTACGGAAGCCTCGCCGACGTGGCAAACGTCCTCCGCGTCGCTTGGCGCGGGTTCGCGCCGCTCCCCATCCCCGAATACCACTTCTGGAACTCGAACGTGATGGCCCCGCCCGTGGGCGCGGCGCTCGCGTGCGTCGTGCTCGCGGCGGCCGCGCTCATGCTCGCGCGTCGAAGGCCCGCGCTCGTCGCCTTCGCGGCCGGGGCGGGCGCGATGCTCCTTTTCACGCTCGCCAAGTTCCACGGCTACAACCGCCACCACGGACACTTCTACGTCCTGTTCGTCGCGTGCGCGTGGGTCGCGGCCGTCGTGCCGCGCGCCGAAGCGCCGCGGCACAAGCGTTGGGCGCGCGTCTCGCTCTTTCTCGAAAGTCACAAGGCGCGCGCGCTCGTCGCGCTGTTCGCGGTTCACGTCGCGGCCGCGGCCGTCGCGTGCGCCGTCGATTGGCGCTACCCGTTCTCGCACAACCAGCGCGTCGCCGAGTACCTGCGCGCCGAGGGCTTCGACGACCTCTACATCGTCGGCGACGAGGACGCGATGGTCTCGCCGGTGGCGGCCTACCTCGGACGCAAAATCTACTACCCGCGCGGCGACCGCGAGGGCACGTTCATCGTCTGGGACGCCGACTGGCGCTACTGGCCGCAAGCGGACGCGCTCGACGCGGCGCGGCGCAAGGCCGTCGAGCGCGGCGAGGACGTGCTCGTCATCTCCAACTACCGCCTCGGCCCGCGCACTCCCGCGGGCGTCGTCCCCGTCACCGAGTTCACCGGCTCGATCGTCGGCGACGAGGACTACTTCCTCTACCTCGTCCGGCACGACGCCGCCTCGGCCGAGCTGCCGCGCGACACGCCTCCGTAATTCGATTAGACGGCCAGATACTTTTAAGCCGCGGGCTGTTTGACGGGCGCGGGCGCGGAAGCGGGCGGAGGCGCTTGGTCGCCGTCCGAGGGCGGCGCGACGACGGCCTGCTCGGCCGGTTTGAGTAGGTCTGCGACGATGCCGGAGCTGCCGCGGTGTTCGAGCCAGTGGCGGTAGGTGACGGTCAAAATAGCAATCACCGGGATGGCGAGGAAGATGCCGGCCACGCCCGCCAGCTCGTGCCCCGAGAGGATGGCGAGGATGACGGCGAGCGGGTGCAGGTGGATGCCCGAGCCGATGATGCGCGGGTAGGTCACGTAGTCGTGGATGATGCGCAGGACGCCGAGGAAGAGGATGACCGCGATGACCTGATTGACCGAGTAGAAGCTCGCCACCAAGCACGCGATGAGCAGGACGATGAGCGGCCCGACGAGCGGGATGAACTCTAAGATGCCGGCGATGACCCCGAGGACGAGCGCGTAGCGCACGCCGATGATCATGAAGCCGACGGTGCAGATGACGCCGATCAGGAGACAGGCGATGAGTTGGGCGCGGATGTAGGCGGCGAGCGTCGAGTTGACGTCTTGGAAGAACTCGTCGCCGCGCCAGCGGATGCGGCCGCGCGGGAGCATCTGGAGGGCCGAGCGGCGGAAGCTGTCGGCGTCTTTGAGTAGGAAGAAGGCGAGGATGGGGACGAGGATGAGCCACGGCACGTAGCCGAGGACGGCGAGCACGCCGTCCACTCCCTGACCGCCCGCGTAGTTGCCGACCTCGTTGATGAGCGTCGTGATGTTGTCGTTGGCGTACTTGCGCAGCGCGGGCGGCAGCTTCAGCGTCTCGTAGAAGCGGTTGAGGCTCTGCGCGCGCGCGTTGGCGTTCTCAAGGTAGCGCGGGGCGGCCTTCGCCAGCTCCTCCAGCTGCGCCGTCAGACGCGGCGAGAGCAGGTAGAGCGTCAGGATCAGCGAGCCGAAGAGGACGGCGTAGACGACGCCGATGGCCGCCGCGCGCGGCAGCTCGCGCGAGCGCCCGCGCAACTGAAACGGACGCCGCACCAGCTCGACGAGCGGCGCGATGAGGTAGGCGAAGAAGATCGCGAGGACGACTAAGAGAAGAATGCCTTCGAGCTTGTAGAGGATGAAGAGCGTGGCGGCGACGGCGAGCCCGATGAAGATGATGCGGAGGATGGCGCGCGTCTGCGGCCACGTCGCCTCGGCCGCCGCGACGGCCGCCGTCTCGACGACCTCCTTGCGCTCCTCCTTGCGCTCCTCCCTGCGCTCCTCCTGCAGCCGGTCAGCCATGACGTAATAGTAAATAGTGAATGGTGAATAGTAAATAGAGGCCGAGCGGCGTCCGCGCCCGGGAGACGGGCCCGCGCGCGCCGACGCCGCTCGACAACTATTCACCGCTCGCCGTTCACTGCGCGCCGGGCCTCAGTTCTCGTACTCGTCGCCTTCGTAGTCGTACTTCTGGAGGTGCGGGGCGGACGGCTCCCAGACGAGGCCGCGCCACTCGTCGGTGGCGTCGAGCAGTTGGAGCGCGGCGAGCGGCTGCACGGGGTTGCGTTCGAGCCGGATGACCTCTGCGACGGTCTCAAGCTCCGTCCCCTGCGCGTCGGGGACGATGAGGCGGACGCGGCTGCCGACGTCGGGCAGCTTCGGCAGGTGGACGAGCGCGCCGGCCGGGCCGACGTTCTCGGTCTCGCCCACGGCCACGACGTGCTCGCCCGACGCGGCGGCGTCCCACTCGGCGCGCACGGGCTTCTTAATCATGTAGCGCGGCCCCGACCGCTTCTCGGTCGCCAAGTTGCTCGTCATCACGGACTCATTCCCCCTTTCGCGGCAGACGAAACCTCCCCTGACATTTCGGCGGATAATACTATTAAACGACGAAAACGGGGCGGTTCGGAAAAAAGTCACTCCTCCTCCTGCGCGCGCAGCTTGTCGAGGACGGAGAAGTCTTCGAGGGTGGTGGTGTCGCCGGCGACCGCGCCCGACGAGGCCAGCTCGCGCAAAAGACGACGCATGATCTTGCCCGAGCGCGTCTTGGGCAGTTGATCCGTGAAGCGCACGTCGTCGGGGCGCGCGATGGAGCCGATCTCGCGCGCGACGTGTCGGCGCAAGCCCTCCTTCAGCTCGTCCGACGCCTCGTGATGGCCTTCGAGCGTGACGAAGGCGACGACGGCCGAGCCCTTCAGCTCGTCGGGGCGGGCGACGACGGCCGCCTCCGCGACGGCCGGGTGCGAGACGAGCGCGCTCTCTATCTCCATCGTCCCCAGACGGTGACCGGCGACGTTAATCACGTCGTCCACCCGCCCCATGATCCAGAAGTACCCGTCCGCGTCGCGCCGCGCGCCGTCGCCCGCGAAGTAGACGCCCTCGATCTCGCCGAAGTACTGTCGCCGGTAGCGCTCGTCGTCGCCCCAGATGGTTCTGAGCATCGAAGGCCACGGGCGCTTGATGACGAGATAGCCGCCCTCGCGCGCGCCGACCTCGCGCCCGTCCTTCGTCATAATCGCGGCCTCGACGCCGGGCAGAGGCTTCGTCGCCGAGCCGGGTTTGGTCGCCGTCACGCCGGGCAAAGGCGAAATCATGATCGCGCCCGTCTCGGTCTGCCACCAAGTGTCGACGATCGGACACCGCCCGCCGCCGATGCGCTCGCGGTACCACATCCACGCCTCGGGGTTGATGGGCTCGCCGACCGTGCCGAGCAGGCGAAGGCTTGAGAGGTCGTGGCGCGCGGGCCACTCGTCGCCCCACTTGGTGAAGGCGCGGATGGCGGTCGGCGCGGTGTAGAAGATGGTGACGCGGTGGCGCTCGATGACGCGCCAGAAGCGGTCGGGCTCGGGGAAGTTCGGCGCGCCCTCGTACATGAGGACGGTCGCGCCGTTCGACAGAGGCCCGTAGACGACGTAGGAGTGGCCCGTCACCCAGCCGATGTCGGCCGTGCACCAGTAGGTGTCCTCGTCGCGCAGGTCGAAGACCCACTTCGTCGTCAGGTGCGCCTGCAACAGATACCCGCCCGTCGTGTGCAGGATGCCTTTCGGCTTTCCCGTCGTCCCCGAGGTGTAGAGGATGTAGAGCGGGTGCTCGCTGTCGAGCTCCTCGGCGGGGCAGTCGGCGTCGACGGTCTCGATGATTTCGTGCCACCAGTGGTCGCGGCCCTCCCGCATCTCGACGGGCGTGCCCGTCCGTCGCAGGACGACGACCGACTCGACGGTGGGCGTCTGCCGGAGCGCCTCGTCGACGGCGGGCTTGAGTCTGACTTCGGAGCCGCGCCGCCAGCCGCCGTCGGCCGTGACGACGAGGCGGCAGCCGGCGTCGTTGACGCGGTCGATGATGGCCTGCGCCGAGAAGCCGCCGAAGATGACCGAGTGCGTCGCGCCGATGCGCGCGCAGGCGAGCATCGCTACCGCCAGCTCGGGCACGAGCGGCATATAGAGCGCGACGCGGTCTCCGCGCGCGACGCCGAGTTTTTTAAGGACGTTGGCGAAGCGGCAGACCTCTCGGTGGAGCTGCGCGTAGGTGAGCGTGCGCACCTCGCCCGGCTCGCCCTCCCAGACGAAGGCCGCCTTGTTGCGCCGCCAAGTCGAGAGGTGACGGTCGAGACAGTTGTATGAGACGTTCGTCGTCGCGCCGACGAACCAGCGCGCGTGCGGCGGCTCCCACTCCAAGACTCTGTCCCAGCGACGGAACCAGTGAAGCTCCTCGGCCATCCGCGCCCAAAAACTCTCGGGGTCGCGCGACGCCTCCTCGCGCAAGCGCTCGTACTCGTCGGGCGTGACGAGCGCGCGCGCGGCGAACTCGGCGGGCGGCTCGAAGAGTCGCTCCTCGTGGAGGACGGATTCGATGGCGGCGTTCGTCTGCTCGGGCTGTCGGTCTGACATCGCGGCTCCCCCTTCGGCCCCGCTCTAGTGACGCGTGCGCGCCATTATACTTTGTCGCCGCGCAAGGCCGCGACCTCGTCCCAGATGAGCACGTGTCGCGTCTCGCGGAGCAGCAGCGACCCGACGAGGAAGGTCAGGGCGGCGACGACGATGGGGTAGTAGAGCCCGGCGTAGATGTTCCCGGTCTGCGCGACGACCGAGAGGCCGATGACCGGCAGCAGGCCGCCGAAGACGCCGTTGCCGATGTGGTAGGGGAGCGAAAGCGACGTGTAGCGAATCTTCGCCGGGAAGGCCTCGACGAGGTAGGCGGCAATCGGCCCGTAGACCATCGTCACGAAGATGACCTGCACGAAGATGAGCAGCACGAGACGCCACGCGATGGGGTCGGAGAAAAGCCCCGCGAAGCCCGCGTAGACGAGAACCTTCGGCGCGACATCGCGCACGCCGTTCAGCTCCGAGATGGGCGTCAGGCTTACCGCGCCCGTCACCGCGTTGACCTGCGAGGCGGCCGTGACGACGTTCGTGCCGACGGCCGAGACCATCGCGCGGTAGATGGGAAGATAGCTGACGGCCGCCAGAAGGCAGCCGGCCATGATTATCCACTTGCGCCCGACGCGGTCTGAGAGAGCGCCGAAGAGGACGAAGAAGGGCATCCCCAAAAGGAGCGCGGCGGCGACGATGTAGTTGGCCGAGGTGGCGTCGACGTTGAGGATGGTCTGAAGGTAAAAGAGCGCGTAGAACTGCCCCGTGTACCAGACGACGCCCTGCCCGGCCGTCGCGCCGAAGAGTGAAATCAAAACGCGCTTGAGGTTCGGCCACTGCGTGAAGGCCTCCTTCAGAGGCTTGGCCGAAGTCATCCCCGCGCCCTTGACCTGCGCGAAGATGGGCGACTCGCGCATCCGCAGGCGGATGTAGAGCGAGACGCCGACGAGCAGAATCGAGAGGATGAAGGGCACGCGCCAGCCCCACGCGCTGAACGCCTCGCGGCTCATCGAGCCCTGAATGGAGAGGATGACGGCGAGCGAAATAAAGAGCCCGAGCGTCGCCGTGATCTGGATGAAGGAGGTGTAGAAGCCGCGCCGCGCGTCCGGCACGTGCTCGGCGACGTAGACGGCCGCGCCGCCGTACTCGCCGCCCAACGCGAGCCCTTGCAGGATGCGTATGACGAGCAGCGCGACGGGCGCGGCGATGCCGATGGTCGCGTAGGTCGGCAGAAAGCCGATGAGCGCGGTCGCGCCGCCCATGATGAGCAGCGTGACTAAGAAGGCGTACTTGCGCCCGACGAGGTCGCCTATCCGGCCGAAGAAGAGCGCGCCGAACGGGCGGACGATGAAGCCGACGGCGAACGTGGCGAGGTAGGCGATGTAGGCGAAGGTCTGGTCGCCCGGCGGGTAGAAGAGCGGCGAGATGACGTAGGCCAGACTCCCGAAGATGTAGAAGTCGTACCACTCGATCATCGTGCCGACGGCCGAGGCCGCGATGACCTGCCAGATTTTGTAGTCGTGCTGCGCGCGGGCGGCGTCGGCCGCGCTCGTGGCGTTCTCAGTCATGTGACGGCTGAAGTCGGCTCGGACAGAAGTTTTTGAAACGGAGCGCCTTTGATACGTCAAAACAGGCGGCAAGTCAACAACCCGGCGCGGGCCGGCGGCCGCGCGCTTTTTTGTTTCCGCCCGCCGCGGTGTTATAACTACCCGACACCGAGATGACTACCGAAACCCAAGAGCTTGAGCGGCTGCGCGAGCAGGTCGCGCGCCAGCGCATCGTGACCGAGACCGTCTCCGACGCCATCATCACGATCGACGAGGAGAGCAACATCCTCTTCGCCAACCGCGCGGCCGAGCGCGTCTTCGGCTACGAGGCGCAAGAGCTGCTCGGCGCGAAGCTCACGATGCTCATGCCGGAGTACCTGCGCCGCGTGCACGAGGCGGGGCTGGGGCGCTACGTCGAGACGGGCGTGCGCCACATCTCTTGGGAGGGCGTCGAGCTCCCCGGCCTCCACCGCACGGGCCGCGAGATGACTCTCGAAGTCTCCTTCGGCGAGTTCCGCGACGAGCGCGGCCGGCACTACTTCACGGGCGTCGCGCGCGACGTGACCGAGCGCAAGCGCGCCGAGCGGTATCAGGCGACGCTGCACTCTCTGACGCGCGTGCTGGCCGAAGCGCCGACGACCGAGGAGGCCGTCGCGGGCATCCTCAGAACCGTCTG
>DASQDT010000132.1:0-8543 GCA_035634035.1 Pyrinomonadaceae bacterium
GCGTCCGTCGTCCATTCACTGTCATTCACCCGGCGTCGTCTTACTCGAAGCGCAGTGCGTCAATCGGGTCGAGCGCGGCGGCTTTGCGCGCCGGGTAGTAGCCGAAGAAGATGCCGACCGCCGCCGAGAAGACGACCGAGCCGGCGACCGACGCCGTCGAGACCAGCGTCGGCCACCCCAAAAACATCGGGATGGCGACCGACACGCCGAGGCCCAAGAGGATGCCGACGATTCCGCCCGTCAGGCTCAAGACGATGGACTCGATGAGGAACTGCGTCCGCACCGCCGACGAGCGCGCGCCGATGGCCAGGCGGATGCCTATCTCGCGCGTCCGCTCGGTCACCGAGACCAGCATGATGTTCATGATGCCGATGCCGCCGACGAGCAGCGACACGCCGGCGATGCAGCCGAGCAGGACGGTCATCGTGCTGTTCGTCTCGTTCGCCGCCTCGGCCACGTCCGACATGTTGCGCACCGTGAAGTCGTTGGGCTCGTTCGGCGACAGTTTATGCCGCTGGCGCAGTAGCTCCGTGATCTGCGCCTGCGCCGTGTAGGTCGCGTCCTGCGAGACGGCCGAGACGAGCGCGACGTTCAGGCGGTTGTTGCCGAGGAGCTTCTTCTGCACGGACGTGTAGGGCGCGAACGCCACGTCGTCTTGGTCGCGCCCCATCTGGTCTTGACCTTTGCGCGCCATCACGCCGACGACGCGGAACGGCAAGTTCGAGACGCGCACCGTCTGCCCCGTCGCGTCCGTGCCGGGGAAGAGGTTGTCGGCGACGGTCTGGCCCAAGACGATGACGCGCGCGGCCGTGCGCACGTCCGACTCGGTGAAGAACGCGCCGCTGCCGACCTGCCACTTGCGGATGTCTGTGAACTGCTCGCTGACGCCCTGCACCTGCGCGCTCCAGTTGAGGTTGGCGGCGACCATCTGCGAGCGCGCGTTGACCTGCGGGCTGACCATCGCGACGCTCGGCACCTCGCGCTTAATCGCCGCGAGGTCTTCGGCCGTCAGCGCGTTCGACGACGAGTCCGCGCCCGCGCCGCCGCGCACGCCGCCCGTGTTCTGCGCGCCGGCCGAGACGAACAGCAGGTTCGTCCCCATGCCTTCGATCTGCGCCTGCACGGTCGCCTGCGCGCCCTGCCCGATGCTGACCATCGCGATGACGGCCGAGACGCCGATGATGATGCCGAGCATCGTCAGCGCGGCCCTCATCTTGTTGCGCGCCAGCGCCCGGAACGCGATGCGGATGATGTTCGATACGGTCATCGCTCTTTAGTCCTCGTCGGCCTCTACGGGCGGAAGGTTTCTGAACTCCTCGGCGGCGTCGCGCGGGGCGACGACTCGCTCGTCGCTCTTGATGCGGCCGTCGCGGAAAGTCACGATGCGGTCGGCGTAGGCCGCGATGTCCGGCTCGTGCGTGACGAGGACGAGCGTGATGCCGCGCTCGCGGTTGAGGCGCTGGAAGATCTCCATCACCTCGACCGAGGTGCGCGAATCGAGCGCGCCCGTCGGCTCGTCGGCCAGAATCAACGTCGGGTTGTTGACGAGCGAGCGCGCGATGGCGACGCGCTGCTGCTGCCCGCCCGAGAGCTGGTTCGGGTGGTTGCGCTCGCGGCCCGCCAAGCCCACCGAATGAAGCGCCTCGTTCGCGCGGCGCGCGCGCTCGGCCGCGTCCACCCCGGCGTAGAGCATCGGCAGCTCGACGTTCTCAAGCGCGGACGTGCGCGAGAGCAGGTTGAACCCCTGAAAGACGAAGCCGAGCTTGCGGCTGCGGATGTCGGCGCGCTCGTCCTTCGAGAGCGACGAGACGTCCTGACCGTCGAGGACGTAGCGCCCCTTCGTCGGGCGGTCGAGGCAGCCGATGATGTTCATCATCGTCGACTTGCCCGAGCCCGACGTGCCCATGATGGCGACGAACTCGCCCTCGCGAATTTCGAGCGAGATGCCGCGCAGCGCGTGCACCTCCACGTCGCCCATCGAGTAGGTCTTGTGAACCCCTTCGAGCGTGATGACGGGGCGGCGCGCCGGCTCGCTCTTGCGCGCCAGCATCCCGGCCGCCACCTCGAAATCACGCACCCCGATCTCGTAAATCGCCTGCATCGCTTCCCTCGCCCTTCGCCCGACCTGAGATTGTTGGCGGCCGGCGCTGTTGCTAGCCCCCCACTGCGCCGGCCGCCCTTCGGGGCGGCCCGCCCGGCCGCCCACGCTCGTTAAGTTTTTCGTTTAGCGACGGCCGCCGCCCGCGCCGCCGCGGGGAGCGCCGCCGAAGCCGGGCGCGGTCTGCGCGCCGCCCTGACGCTGCTGGCGGTTCGCGCCGCCCTGCGACGCCGAGACGTTCTGCCCCGTCACGACCATGTCGCCCTCGCGCAGGTCGCCTTCGACGACTTCGGTCGAGGCGCCGTCGGAGAGTCCGACCTTGATGCGTCGCGGCTCGACGCGGCCGTCCGCCGTCAAGACCCAGACGCGGCGCGTCTGGCCTTCGACCACGGGCGCGGTCGGCGCCGCCGTCCCGCCGCCGCGCGCGCCCCCGCCCTGCTGCGAGTTGCCCTGCGCGTTCGACGCGTCGCCCGTCGCCTGAGCGGCGTCCTGTTGACGAGAGCGTCGCTGGCCGCCTTGCTGCTGGCCGCCGCCGGCGTTGCGTCGCGCGGCGAGCGCGGCGCGCTCTTCTTCCGTCAACTGCGGCGTGAAGCGGAGCGCGGCGTTAGCCACCTTGAGCACGTCGGCGCGCTCGTCAATCGTGACCGTCAAATTCGCCGTCATGCCCGGCTTGAGCTTCTGCTCGGGGTTCGCCACGTCGATGACGACGTTGTAGGTGACGACGTTCTGCGCGCTCACCGGGTTCAAGCGCATCTGCTGAATACTGCCGTCGAACTCCGCGTCGGGGAACGCGTCGACCGTGAACCTCACGCCCTTCGCCTGCTCGACGAGGCCGATGTCGGCTTGGTCGATGTTGGCGATGACCTGCATCTGCGTCAGGTCTTGCGCGATGGTGAAGAGCTTCGGCGCGGACAAAGAGGCCGCGACGGTCTGGCCGACGTCAACGTCGCGCGAGACGACGACGCCGTCAATCGGCGAGCGGATGGTCGTGTGCGCGAGGTTGATTTCGGCGAGCTGAAGCGCGGCCTCGGCCTGACGCACCTGCGCCCCGGCGTTGACGGTTTGCGCCTGCGCCTGTCCGACCTGCGCCTGCGCCTGCTCGACCTGCGAGCGCGCCTGCGCGTTGCCCGCGCTCGCCGCCGACTGCTCGCTCAGGACGGCCTGACGCACCTGCGTCTGCGCCTGGTTGTAGCGCGCCTGCGCGGTGAGCAGCGCCGTGCGCGCCGTCTCGACCTCGCGCAGCGAGATGACGCCACTCGTCGCCAGCGACTCCTGCTGCCGGAGGAAGCTCTGGGCGTCGTCGAGTTGCGCCTTCAGGACGGCGAGGTTGGCCTCCGCGCCCGAGACGCCCGCGCGCTGGTTCTGCACGGTCGAGCCGGCGGCGATGGCCTGAGCCTGCGCGCCCGAGACGCCCGCGCGCGACTGGACGAGCCCGGCGCGCGACTGCTGCAACCCGGCGCGCGCCTGCTCAAGGTTGGCGCGCGCCTGCGCGACCTGCGCCTGCGCGACCGACGGGTCGAGCTGCGCGATGACCTGACCCTTTTTGACCTGCGAGTTGAAGTCGGCGTAGAGAGCCGCAATCGTGCCCGACGCTTGGCTGCCGACCTCGACCGTCGTGACGGCTTCGAGCGTGCCCGTCGCCGTGACGGTGTTGCGTAAACTCCCGCGCTCGACGCGCGCCGTCATGTAGGGCGCTGCGCTCGCGCCGGTGCCCCAGTACCAGTAGGCGGCCGAGCCCGCGGCGACGACGGCCAAGAGCGCCACAAGGAAGCGCCGCTTCCCGCCGAGTTTCATCTTCATCCACTGCATCCTTGATTCCCCCCGCGCGACGGCGTCTTTTAATTCCGCGCCGTTCGCCACTCAAAAAGTTGCGGGCGCGCGGCGGGCGACAACTTTCCCCGCGCGTCCCACGTTTAGACAGACACCCGCGGGGCGCGCCCGGTTACAACGCCCGGGGCGGCGATGATTAAGAAACGGTTGCGTTAGTGTTGCGAGGGAAGCGGGGTTGGCTCGACGGCTAGCTTTTAGCTTCAGACACGACGAAGGCCGCGCGTCTCAGTCGAAACGCGCGGCCTTCGCCGGTAGATAAAAGCTGATGATTTAGAGTCTGCCGGACGGGCGGCCGATGTGGATGTGCGGGCCGGTGGACGCGCCGGGGACGGCCGAGCGGAAGGCGAGGAAGGAGATGCCTCGGCCCTGCAAGTAGCTGATGAGCGCGCGCCCCTCGGGCGAGTCGGGGTGGACGGGCACGTCGACGGCGTGGCTGTGGTCGTAGCCCATCTGGTTGTGCGTCGCCGTCTGCCCGACCGCGCTCAGAGGCAGCGGACGCCCGAACGACGCGGCGAAGAACGCCTGCACGTCGCCCAAGTAGGCGGGCGAGAATCCGGTGCGCCCCGTGTAGCGGATGAGCGCGCCGCTCGCGCGGTAACGCGCGGCCGCAGTCCGCATCCGCGCGTTAATGGCCGACTGCTCCTTAGCCATCTCTTCGGCGGCCTCCTCGGCGGCCTCGATTTCGGCAATCAGACGCTCGGACTCCGCAATCTGCTGGCGCAAGGCTTCGAGACGGCCGCGCGCGTCGGCGAGCGAGGCGACGCTGTCCTCTATCTGCTTGCGCGAGACGATGCCCTCAAGATAAAGCTGGCGCAGTTCCTCGACCTTCTCGGCCTCGCGCGCCACCTCCGCCTCCTTGAGTTTCAGAAGCTCGGCCGTGCTCGCCTTGTGCTGCTCGGTCGAATCGACGAGCGCGGCCCGCGCGCGCGAAAGCGCCTCGGCCGCCGGGGCTTCCGAGACGAGTTCCTGCGCGGACGCGCCGGTCGCGCCCAAAAAGAGCGCGAAAAAGAGCGCGGCGAAGGGGCGGCGTCCGAAAAATTTAAGACCGGAATTTATCTGAGCTCTCATGCGTCGAAAAACTTCCCCGGCCCGGAAAGACACCGCCCGGGGGCGCAAAGTTACGGGGGCCGTCCGAGGGTCTGTACGACGGCCGCGCCCGCGTCGTTCGCGCTTGTCTAATTTAGATGCGCGTTGTAACCGCCTGATTGTTCGCGGTGTCTAGCTTTTTGCGGGGGTTTTTCCCGCGAAAACTTACTCTTTCTCCCCCAGAGACGAACCGGAGGGTCAGAAGTTATGAAAAAGTTGATGGGGGCGGCTCTCGTCTTCTGCGCGCTCGTCCTCGGCGCTTACGCGCCGGCCGAGGCGCAAGTCCGCCGCCGCACGCGCGACGGCCGCGACGTGACAGTTTACCCGAACGGACGCCGCGTCGTCACTACCGAGCGCGGCCGCACCGTTACGCGCCGTCCGAACGGCCGCAGCGTCGTCACACTGCCGAACGGCCGTCGCGTCGTCCGCAGCTCGCGCAGCCGGCAAGTCTACACGCCGCGCCCGCACGCGCGGCGCGGCTCGCGCACCTACCGCCTGCCGAGCGGCAGGCTCGTCACCGTTCTGCCGGGCGGCAGGCGGATTTACCACTGAATCTGAGGCAAGGGGGATAGAAGTATGAAAAAGATTCTCGGAGCTTTGATGTGCTTGACGCTGCTCGCCGGGGCCGCGCTTCCGGCCGCCGCGCAGACCTCGCGCCGCGGCTACTCGACGCGCGCCGCGCAGCGTCATGAGAACTCGCGCCGCTCGAACTACCGTTACGACGGCCGGCGCTACGACGACCGCTCCGTCTGGGAGCGCAGCCGCGACAAGCTGACGGTGGCCGGCGGCGCGGGCGCGGGCGCGGTCATCGGGGGCTTGGCCGGCGGCAAGAAGGGCGCGGTCATCGGCGCGCTCCTCGGCGCGGGCGGCTCGGCGCTCTACACCTACAAACTGCGCGACCGCAACGACGGCCGCCGCTACTACCGGCGTCGCTAAGGGCGGCGAAGGCCCCGGCCGTGGAAGCCGGGCCGCGTAACCCGACGGCGCGGCCCGGTGTCTGCGTCTACGTGAAGCTCTCCCGCAGGCACTACGAAACAAGGTAAACTTAAGGAGTAAAAAGCAGAGATGAAAAGACTCGGTAAAGTTAAAGTGGCGGCCTTCGCCGCGCTCGCGGCGATCGCCGTCTCCGCGCCCATCGCCATCGCCCAACAGCAGGGCACGGGCTCGGACGGTCAGGCGAAACAGCGCGGCGAGTGGGGGGGCAAGCGCGGGGGCGGCCGTCACGGCGGCGGCCGCGGCTTCGGCTTCCGCGGCATCGACCTGACTGACGACCAGAAGACGCGTCTTCAGCAGCTGCGCGAGGACTTCTCGACGCGGACGCGAGGGTTGCGCGAGCAGCTCCGCGCCAAGCACATGGAGATCCGTCAGGCGAACGACGGCGGCACGTTCAACGAGTCGCTCGTCGCGCAGAAGCTGACCGAGGCGGCGTCGCTTCAGGCCAAGCTGATGGGCGAGGAGTTCCGACTCCGTCAGGACTCGCTGTCGGTGCTCACGGCCGAGCAGCGCACGCAGCTCGAACAGCGGCGCGAGGAGCGTCGCACCCGTCGCGGCGAGCGCCGCGGCCGCGGGTCGAACGAGCAGCAGCAGGAGTGGCAGTAAACCTTTTGACCGGGCGCGTGCGGGGTCGTGCAACTCTGCGACCCCGCCGCGCGCCCGCCCGGCGGTCGGGGACGGTGCGCGCTTGCGGCCGAACGAGCTTGAACAGGCTTCGGATGTGGAGCTCGCGCGCGCGGCGCGTGAGGGCGACGAGTCCGCCTTCGCCGAGATAGTGCGCCGCTACAGCCCGCGGGTCTTCCGCTTCGCCTCGCGCTTCTTCAAACGGCGCGACCGCGTCGAGGAGGCCGCGCAGGAGGTCTTTCTCAAGGCGTTCACCGAGCTCGACTCTTACGAGGGCCGCGGCTCGCTCGAAGGCTGGCTGACGCGCATCACGACGACGACCTGTCTGAACCTGATTCGCGGCGCGAAGCGGCGGCCCGAGATGACGCTCTCCGATTTGACGGAGGACGAGGGCGCTTGGCTCGACCGCCACACGGCGGGCGCGGCGGCCGAACGTCACCGCGCGGCCGAGAGCGGGATGGTCGCGGCGGATTTGGCCGAGCGCGTGCTTGAGACGATGTCGCCTGACGACCGGCTCGTGCTCTCGCTCATCGAGGGCGAGGAGGTGTCGGTCAAGGAGGCGGCGGAGATGACGGGTTGGTCGGAGTCGAAGGTGAAGGTGCAGGCGATGCGCGCGCGACGGAGGATGCGCGAGGCGGTCGAAAAACTTTTAGGGACGAAGGCGGGTCGCGGCGCCGCGAGGGCGTAACGTCAGCGAGGTTTTCATCAGAGCGCGAGGTGAGTGATGAGAGACGAACACATCATCGAGATTCTTGAGGGCGCGCCGCTCGCGAGCCTCGGCGAGGGCGAGCTGGCGCGCGTGCGCGCCCACGCCGACGCGTGCCCCGCGTGCCGCCGCGCGCTCGACGCGGCCCGCGTCTCTTCGCTCCTGCTCGGCGCGCGCTTCTCCGACGAGACGGTCGTTGAGCCCCCGCCCTTCTGCCAGACGCGCGTGATGGCCGCGATCCGCGAGCGACAGGCCGCGGGCGGCGAGTCGTGGTCTTTCGCGCGGGTCTGGAACTCGGCGCGCGCGCTCGTCTCCTCGATGGCCGCGGCCGTCGTCCTCCTCGCCGCGCTCACCGCGTTCGGCCCGGCCGCGCAGCAGACGGCGGCGACCGAAACGTCGGCCGACATCTTCTCGGCCGAGGACGTGATGCTCGCGCGCGACGAGGCGACGGAAGAGGAGCTGACCTACGGGCAGGTGCTGACGACCATCTACGCGTCCGGCGAGGACGAGACGAGGTGAGAGCGATGGACAGACTAAGCAGAAACAAGTGGCAGGTGCGCGCGGCCGCGCTCGTCATCTTTCTGCTCGGCGCGGCGGCCGGCGCGCTCGCCCCGCGCGCCTACTTCGCGTGGGCGCGCTCGGACGAGCGCCGTCAGTCGCGCGAAGACCGCTTCGAGCAGGTGCTCGACCGGCTGCAACTCGCCGACGAGCAGAAGACGCAGGTGCGCCAGATTTTCGGCGACTCGCGCTCGCAGCTCGAAGCCCTGCGCCGCGAGTCGGAGCCGCGCGTGCAGGAGATCAAGCGTCAGACGGACGAGCGTCTCCAGCAGGTCTTGACGCCCGAGCAGTGGCAGCAGTTCCAGCAGCTCAAGGACGAGTTGCGCCCGCGACGCCGCGGCGGCGGGCGCGGCAGGGGCGGCGGGGGCGGCCCGCCGCGCGACGCGATACCCTAACTTCACGACGCGCGTCGCGTGCGACTTTCTCGGCACTCGGCGCGCGTTCTCACTTCCCGCCGAGACTTATCTGCCGCGCGAACTCCTCCGCTATGACGCGGTTCGTCCAGCCGCGGTGGTGGCCGCCCGTGTGCTGGTTGTCGAGCGGTAGGGCCGGGATGGCGGCCCTGACGGACTCGGCGGCGGGCGCCCAATCCGCGAACGCGACGCCCCGCACGCCCGCCCAACCCTTCACCCACTCGTAGGACGGCCC
>DASQDT010000133.1:0-17178 GCA_035634035.1 Pyrinomonadaceae bacterium
TGACGGCCACATCGACGCTCACGTTCGCGGGCCCGCCGAGGCTCATGTTCGCCACGGCGGGCCCGGGGTTCTGATTGTGATGTGCCGTCGCCCACTCGACGCCCGCTATCACGCTCTCCCACGTCCCGCCGCCGCCGCAGCCGAGCACGCGCACGCCGAACAGACGCGCGCCTTTGGCGACGCCGTAGGTCGAGCCGCCTACGGTGCCGGCGACGTGTGTGCCGTGGCCGTTGCAGTCGGAGTTCTCAAGCGTCAAGTCGGCCGGCGCGGGCGTCTGGCCCGTGCCGCAGAGGATGGGCGGCACGTTGGAGCAGCCGGGCGGGTCGCCGTTGCCGCCGCCGGTCGGCGCGTAGTCGGCCGCCGCGACCGCGCGGCCCGCGGGCCGGAACTCGACGTGCGTCGGGCGGATGCCCGTGTCGATGACGTAGACGTTCACGCCGCCGCCGGCGTTGTCGTAAGCGTAGGTGCCCGAGAGCGGGCGAAACCTCTGGTCGATGCGGTCGAGCCCCCACGGCGGGTTGAGCTGCGTCGTGCTGAGCGAGACCGCGCCGTTCTCCTCGACGAGCTCGACGCGCGCGTCCTCGCTGAGCGCCAACGCGTCGGCCTCGCCCATCGCGACCGAGAAGCCCTTGAGCGCGTGCTCGAAGACGAAGCGCACCTTGCCGCCGTACTGCGCGGCGAGACTATCGGCCGTCGGGGCGACGAGCGACTGCTCGGTCTCGGACTTGAGGACGACGATGTACTGACCTTGAACGGCGTCCTCGGCGTGGAAGAATTTTTGTGTGCCGCCCTGCGCCCCGCTCGGCGGGGGCCAGACGACCAACGCCGCGGAAAGAACCGCGAGCGCGGTTGCGAGCAAACTCTTTTTCATCGGCTGTTCTCCTTGAAAGACGCCCTCTGGCGGGCCGGACTTCTGGGACACACACGTCCCCGCCCCCGACGCGCCGGGCCGACTCCCGAAAGTGGAAAGGGAGGCCCGCGCGCGTCGGCCAAACAGACTTAAAGAGCGGACGGAAACTTTGCGCGCAGTATACTCTTTTCCGCGCGGCTGTCAACACCTATTTGCGAAAATAGTTACCTTTAGCTATATCTACAAGAATATTGTAGATATATCGAGAGATAATTATTGAGGTCGCTTCGGGCGGGCGTCGCGGGCGTCTAGCGTTTGGGAGGGCGGGGCTTGCGGATGATGCTGCGGCGGCGCGGGACGACGGGCGTGCGCGCGGCGAGGAGTTCGGGGTGGCGGCTCTTGATGATTGATGTGAGCAGCTCGTTGTGGCCGAAGCCAAGCAGGCGCGCGGCGACGGAGACCTTGCCGCCCGCCGCCTTCAGCGCCAGCTCGATGAAGCGCCGCTCGGAGTGGCGCAGCTCGTCCTTGAGCGAGAAGCCGGCCCACGGCTCGGCGAAGTTGCTGCGCGACGCGCTCCCGCGCAGCGCCACGACCTCGACGTCGTCGGGTGTGATGAGGGCTTCGGGCGGGGCGGCGGCAATCGTCTCCTCGACGAGTGAGCGAAGCTCCCGCATCCCGTCCTGTAGAAACATCCGGCTCATCACTTCGAGCGCCTCGGACGTGAACGTCACACGCTTGTCACGGCGGCCGAGCGCGCCCGCGACCAACTCCTCGACGGCCGCAAGCTTCTCCGCCTCGCGCTGGCCTGACCCGGCGACGCTCTGCGCGCCGCGTTCGCGCGCCGCAGCGTCGGCACGTTCCGGCGTCGCTTCGTTCGGCTCAGGCGCGTCGAGCGCGTGGCGCGCGGCGCGGCGCAGGCGCGCGAGGGTTTCGGGGTGCTGCGAGCGCGCGAGCAGCTCGTCGGCGCGTCTGTAGAAGTCGCGCGTCTCTTCGGACGAGAGTCGCGCGGGCAGCTCCTCGATGAGCGTGACGAGGGCCACGCCCGCCGCCTCGACGCTGCCCGACTGTTCGGCGACCTCGGCCGCGCGTTCGAGCACGTCGCGCGCCTCGGCGTCGCGGCCGAGACGTGCGAGGGCCGTCCCGCGAGTCGTCAGGGCCTCGGCGAGGAGCGCCGCCTCGCCCGCCCGCTCGAAGACCTCGCACGCCGCGCGCGCCGTCTCCTCGGCACGCGCGAGCCGCCCTTGAGAGATAAGGACGCGCGCGCGCGTCTCGTCGACGGTCGCGGCGAGCGCGGCGTTCTCGGCGCCGGGCGCGAGCGAGCGCGCGCGGTCGAGGTGCTCGTGCGCGTCTTCGTGGCGGCCGAGCGCGTGATGGAGGAGCGCGAGGTTGTTCTCGACGTGCGCGCGGTAGCGAGCGTGGCCCGCGCGCTCGAAGTGGAAGGCGGCGGCCGTGAACTCGACGAGCGCGCGGTCAATGTAGTCGGCGCGGTTTTCGGTCGAGGCCAGCGACTGGAAGTTGTAGGCGAGCTCGTTGTGGAAGCGCCCTTTGAGCGCGTCGCTCCGGCTCGCCTCGAAGACGGGCGCGGCGTCGAGGAGGAGTCTGAGAGAATCGCTGAAGCGCGTCGCGGAGCTTTCGACGAGTGCGAGGCGGAGCAGGGCGACGGCGCGCACTTCGTCGCCGCCGCCGCCCAAGCGTTCGAGCACCTGACGCAGGAGGACGCGCGCCTCGTCGAACGCGCCCTCGCGCCAGTAGCAGTAGGCGAGCTCGGTCTGCGCGTCGGCGGCGCGCGCGGCGCGGCCCGACTCCTCGAAGCGCGCGAGGCTCTCGCCGATGAGGTCTTTCGCCGCGCCTTGCGCGCCCGCCGTTCGCGTGGCGCCGATAGTCCCGAGCCAGCCCGACAAGACGCCCGCGCGGAGCAGAAGCTCTGAGGCCGCCTCGTCGTCCAACTCTTCGAGTCGCGGGCGCTCGCCCACTCCGCGCCAGAAGGGACTCAGAAGCTCGCGCGCCTCCTCGTAGTCGCCCGTCTCTTCTAACTTCTTCGCGAGGCGGCAGCGCAGCAGCGCGCGCCCGCTCGGAGAGAGCGCGGCCTCGCCTGCGAGTTCGGTCAGAATGTCTGTCTTGATGGTTTCGTCCATCCCGTCAGTCGGCGCGCGCGACGCGCGTGCGGGCGGCGGCATTTTCAACGAGAAGAGGCCGCCGCCGCAAGCGCGAACCGGGACGCGAAACTTTTAGCGTCCGCGCCCGCGCCCGCGGCGGCGGCCCGCGGCCCGCGGCTCACCTCACGATAGCTGCGCGCCCCCAAGAGGGCGAAGACTTGTGCGCGTGGTCGGAGGTGATGGCGTGCGCCCTCTTGCCGGGCGAGTGCAAGACGTAAACCTGCGGCGCATCTCCGCGCCAACTGACGAAGGCCAAAGACACACCGTCGGGCGACCAAGCGGGCTCGATGCTGTCCTCGGTGTAGGTGAGCCTGTCTTGCTCCGTCCCTTCGGACGATATGACGTAGATGTCCGGCCCCGTCGGGTTCGGGCCGCGCGCGAGGCCCGTGTGCGCGAAGCCGCAGTAGAAGGAGACGTCGACGAGGTCGCCCGCGTAGGCGATGACCTTTCCGTCGGGCGACCAAGCGGGCTCGGCCTCGTTCCCCTCTTCGGCCGTCAACCGCTTCACGTCCTCGCCGTCGGCCGTCATCGTGTAGATGTCGAACGACCCCTCGCGGTCGCTCGCGAACGCTAGGCGCTCCCCGTCCGGTGACCAAGAGGGATCCGTGCCGCCGAGGCCGCGGGTCAGGCTCACCTCGTGGCCGTCGTCCACGTCGACGGCGTAAATCTCGAAGCCGCAGGTGGTGTGATTGGCGACGCCGTCGGCCGTCGGGTCGAAGCCGCGCACGAAGGCGACCTTCGAGCCGTCGGGCGACCAAGCGGGCTCGCCGTCATGCGAGAGGGCGTTCGAGGTCAGACTCCGCAGGTTGCCGCCGTTCGTGTCGACGACTTTTATCGAGGACTTGTCGCCCGAGATGCTCGCGAAGGCGACGCGCGTCCCGTCGGGCGAGAGCGCGGGCTGGTAGTTGTAGACGCCGGGGCCGCTGTAGGTCAGTTGTGTCAGGCCGCCCCCGTCCGGGTCGACGAGATAAATCTCCCCTTCAGACGCGAAGGCGAGACGCCCGTCGTCCCCGTAGGGCGAAACGTTCGCGGCGGGCGACAAGAGACTCCGCGGGGCGGCGAAGGGGTTAACGATTCGCGCCTCGCCGGCGGGCGTCGCCGCGCAGAGGAGCGCCGCCGAGAACAAAAAGACCGAAGCCGTCCGAGCCAAAAACACGCCTCTGAATCGCATCTCTCAGCCCTCCTGCCTCAACCGAATTTGGGTCGGCGCATCATACACCTTCCGCCCCGCGAGTCAAGCTAATTTTTGCTTCCGCACATTTTAGCCATCAATACAGGATTGTTGTACAGAATTATTGTAATTGATAATCGCGGCGCGGAAGGGGCGCCGAGCCGGACGCGCGTGGTCGGCCGCACGAGAGGGACTTTTTTCAGGGACTTTTTTAAAGGCTCGCGGTTTTACGTCGGCGGGCGTGCGTCGGGGCGGCGCGTCAGGAGCGAAAGCGTCGGGTTGCTTTTGCGACGCCAGACGAAGCCGTCGAGGACGTAGTGCGTGAGTTGCGGGAGCGCGAGCAAGGGGACGAGGACGACGTTCAGCGACGACGTGTCCCACGCCGCGCCGAACAGCCACGCGCGCTCGTGCCAGAGACTCCTGTCCCACAGAAGCTCCTCGGCGTAGGCGAGGAGCCAGAGCGTCGCGAGAAAAATTATCGGGCCGCGCGCGAGCAGGCGGTAGGCGCGGACGCCGCGCGTCTCCGCCGAGGCGAGCGCGTCGCGGCGCGCGCGCGCGTAGAAGTAGACGAGCGCGAAGTAGGGGACGCCGTGGATGACGACGTTCGTGACGGTGAAGGCGTAGTCCGAGTCGAAGGCGACTATTCCCGCGTACCAGCAGACGGCCGTCGTCGCGACGACGATGTCCTTGCCGGGGTTCGGCCGCGCCGCGCCGCGCGCGAGCCAGCCGCGGAGTGAGCGGACGGCGTAAGCGCCGAGCGCGAGGCAGTAGACGGGCCACGCGACGCGCTCGACGATCTGCGGGAGCGCGGCGAAGTCGCCCGCGAGGAACCAAGCGAAGCGGCGCGGCATATTCGCGTGCCAGTAGATGAGCGGGTAGACGGTCGCCATGTAGACGGCCGCCGCGTCGATGAGGTGGCCCAAGCGCCCGCGCTCGCCCACGCGCGCGCGGTAGAGGGCGACCCAGCCGTACTGCTGGCGGACGAAGTGAAAGACGGCGAGGTAGGCGAGCGAGCGCCAGAAGACCGCCTCGCCCTCCGAGTAGAGCGCGACGCCCACGGCGAGCCCGACGACGGGGACGAGCGCGTAGAGCCAGAGTCTGCGGCGCAACTCTTCCGCGTCGAAGTAGACGCGGAAGGCCGTCGCGTAGACGTGCGCCACGTCGATGAGCAGGACGGCCGGAACCCAAGCCCAGTCGGGCGAGTCCGATTCGAGCAGCCCGGCGCGCGCGCCGACGAAAAGCGCGGCGAGCGACAGGAGCGCGCTCCCGAGAAAGACGCCGAGGTCTGTGCGCGGCGAGAAGAGCCACCACTCGCGTCGCGCCGTCTCTTCGGCCGCGCGCCCGTCGCGCGCGGGCAGGGCGGTCATCTGTTCTAAATATTCGGCGGCCATGGGCGGGCGGGATTATACTGCAAGTCGATGAATCTCGTTTTCCTCCACGGGCTGCCGGGCGTCGGCAAGCTCACCGTCGCGCGCGAGCTGGAAGCACTGACGGGCTACCGAGTCTTTCACAACCACCTGACGGTCGACCTCGTCTCCTCGGTCTTCGACTTCGGCACACGACCCTTCCGCGAGCTGCGCGAGGAGATTTGGCTCACGGTCATCCGCCGCGCGCTCGCCGAACGGTTGGAAGGGCTCGTCTTCACACTCGCCTTCGAGCGGACGGTCGGCGAGGACTTCGTCGGGCGCGTCGTCGGCGAGGTCGAGGCGGCGGGCGGGCGCGTGATGTTCGTCTCGCTGCGCTGCGAGCGGGAGGCGCACAGGGGCCGCGTCGGCGCGCCCTCGCGTCTGGCCCACGGCAAGCTCACGTCGCTCGAACTCTTCGACGAGCTGTCAGCGTCGGGCGCGCTCTTCACGCGCGAACGAATCGGGCGCGACGACCTCACGCTCGACAACACTCGCCTCCCGCCCGCGGAGGCCGCGCGCGAAATCGCGCGGCACTTCGGGCTGCGCGAGGGCGCGGCTTAACTCACTCGACTTCCCGCCTTTTTTAGCGCCTTCTTCGGCCCCGCCGGCGGTCGAATTAACTCTTGACAATAAGGTGCGGGTGGGAAATAGTCTGCGCCAACACCGGGTCTTTCGCCTGTACGTTTGAAAGCCTCGCCTCAAGTCACAAGGGGCAACCCGCTCGGCCCGCACGACGGAAGTTCTTTCGTCCTCGACTCACACGGAACCCATGCGCTGCCCGCTCTGTAATCTCCCCGACATCGACCGACGCGCGGAGGCGTGCCCCCGCTGCGGCGCTCAACTGCCGTGGCCGGCGGCGGCGGACGCGGCGCGGCCGGGCGCGTCGTTCGCTTCCGGCAGGTACAAGGTCGTGCGGTTGCTGGGGCGCAGCTCCGTCGGCTTTGTCTATCTGGTGAAGTGCGAGCCCTTCGGGAGAGAGGCCGTCGTGGAGGAATTTCTCCCTCAGGGGTTTGCCTTGCGGCGCGACGGGGTGAGCGGCGAGGCCGTCGCCCCCGCCTCACGGCGCGACTCGTTCGGGCGCGCGCTCAAGAGCTTCGCGAAGCAGGCCCTCGCGCTCTCGCACGTCACGCACCCGAATCTCGCCGGCGTCTACGACATCTTCGAGGAGAACGGGACGGCCTACCTCGTGAGGGAGCACCTCCCCCACTCCCGAACTCTGCGCGACGAGTTGGACTCACGGCCGTCGCGCAGGCTCACGCCCGAGAGCGCGCGCGAGATCGTCTCACAACTCGTCGGCGCTCTCGAAGCCGCGCACGCCGCCGGGGTATTTCACCTCGACATCAGCCCCGACAACATTCTGCTCGAAGCCCCGCCGTCGCCCGAAAGACGCCCGCGGGCCGTGCTCGTCAATTTCGGCGCGTTCCGCGCGGCCTTAGATTCGACGGAGCCCGAGACCTTCTTCGCGCGCGAGTATGCCGCGCCGGAGGTGTGGAAGGCTGCCGACGTCGGCCCGGAGAGCGACGTCTTCTCGCTCGGCATGGTGCTCCACGAGATGCTGACGGGCGAGCGCCCGATGTCGGTTTGGAGACACCTCTTTTTTGACGACGGCTGGGAAGTGTCGGCGCTGGACGCGCCGTGGCAAAAGCTTCTTGAGTCGGCTTTAAGGTTAGAGAGGGAGGTGCGCCCGCGCTCAGTCCGCGAGTGGTGGCAGGCGGCACAGACCGAAGAGGAATCGATTGCGACTCGACGGGTGACGGCACAGGAAACCGCGGCCGCGTCGTCGGCGTCAACCGCGGACACTTTCTTTCCGGGGCCTCCTATCCCCCGCCCCCGAGCCTCCGCCTTGTTCCCTTTCGCCTTAGCCGTCTCGGCCGCCGGGATTCTATTCGCGTCGGCAGGGTACCTGTGGTTCTTCGGGGGCCCCGTCGGTGGTGGCGGAGGCTCATCGAGCAACACCAACGCTAACAGCCTGCCGGCGACGCCCGGGCGCGAGGTCACCGTCGAACGCTACCCGACGATGGAGTGCCCCGACGAGGTCGGCGTCGGGCAGGAGTTCGCCGTCCAAGTCTCTTTAACGGAGGAACTCGTCACACCCGACGTGACGGTCTCGGGCCGGCCGGGCGGCGGCAAAGTGCCGCTCACGCTGCCGGACAGGAGCGGGTGGGAGATTGATGTCGTCCTGTCCGGCTACGGGTTCGACATCGCGGGCACCGAGGGCAGAAACATCTCGACCCTCACGCTGCCCCGCGGCGGCGATTCGACCGTCGCACTTTTTAAAGTCACACCTAAACTCGCCCCGCCGGCGGGAGCCGCCCCCAAGCTCTACGCCACGCTCTCGCACGAGGGCAAGCCCCTCACGAGAATCGCGCGCGAAGTGTCGGTGAAGGCGTCGCCGACCGACGCGCAGCCCCGGCGGGAGAGCGTCGCGGTTCCTCTGACGCAGGAGAAAATCGTCTCCGTCGAACCCGACCTCACCGTCGACATGATGCAGAGCAGCATCAACCCCGCGCACTGGGACGTGAGAATTTTTTCGACACGCCTGCGGAAGAGAGTCCGGTACGACGCAGTGACCCTGCCGCCTGACTTCCCGGCCAAGCTGCGTTCCGAATACCGCAAATTCGCCGGGCTGAGCGCCAGAGACGTGACGCCGCGCGGCCGGGGCCGCGACGGCCCCGCGCAAAACGCGCAGGATCAGATGCGCGGCTTCGGTCGCTGGCTCTACAGGAACCACGCCCCCGAGCACTTTAAGAACGCCTTAGAGGAATTGTCCGGGCAGCCGGGCGAGAGTTTCGACACCATACAGGTCTACACCAACAACCCCGTGTTGCCGTGGGAGCTGATGTGCCGCGACCGTCCCGACGGCGGTTGCGATTTTCTCGGCACCGAGTTCGCCATCGGCCGCTGGCCGCTCACCGACAAAGACGAGCCGACGCACGCCGACCCGCCGCAGAGACTCGCCGTCCGCAGCCTCGTCGTCTTCGCGCCTTCCTACGCGGGCGACGAGGCGCTGCCGGCGCAGGCCGAGGAGTTGCGCGCTCTCGAAACGTTCCCCGGCTACGAGATGCGACCGGGCCGCCTGAGCGCCGTCCGCGCGCTCTTCGCGAATATGCCTCAGGGCATCGTCCATTTCGCCGGCCACGGGGCGGTCAAATTCGGCGCGGAGAACGTCCCCGAGTACGCCATCAACCTCGAAGACGGCGCGCTCGATTTGATGGCCCTGCGCGGCATGGTCGGCGCGCGCGGTGAGAATCACCCCCTCTTCTTCTTCAACGCGTGCAGCGTCGGGCAGGCCGAGCAGGTGGCGAACACCGTCGACGGGTGGGCCCCGGCCGTGCTCGAAGCTGGCGCGGGCGGCTACGTCGGCGCCCTCTGGCCGCTCAACGACCGGAGCGCCGCGCGCTTCGGCATCGACTTCTACCAGACGCTCGCGCGCCGTCTGGAGCAGCAGCCGGCGAGCGTCGCGCTGACGCTGAGAGACGTGCGGCGGAAATTTTCGGAGAACAACGACCCGACCTTTCTGGCCTACGTCTACTACGGAGACCCGAACCTGCTCATCTCGCGATGACGAAAAATTTTGTTGCCGAAACACCTGAAGGACTTTTCCACAAGGCGTCCCGGCGCGTCGATTTTTACGCCGAAAAATCGCCCGTTTCGGGCCGGGAATTTTCCACAGGCGAACGCTTTTTCACACGCAAACGGAAGGGCGACGGTTCGTCGAAAAAAGTCTTGAGCGTTGTCGAAAAAGCTCTTGACAGTGGCGTCGGGCGCGTGTATTTTCCACGTCCCGTTGCGGGCCTCAAGGGGTTCGCGACCGGCGCGAGGAGAGGCGGTCGCGAGGTCGCAAGACCGAACGACCGAGGGCGAATGATAGAGCGGTTGTCCGTTCGCCACAGACGCCTTGCGCCGCGGCCGAAAGGCCGGCTAGGGTGGGTCGGCAGGCCCGCCCGAAGCGCCCGGATAAAAACGGGTGGCGCTCGAAAGACTTGATCAGCTTTCGAGAAGCGACGCCGCTCAGAAGCCTTCGGGCACCTGAGCCTCGTTTCGCCGGAACGTAGACCGGCGGTGGAGGAAAGCCACCAGAACAAAAACCAAATGGCGCCGCAAGTGCCCTACGGGTAATTGCGGGGACTCGCGAAAGCAGTCCCGAAGCGCTGACCGGCAGGCGTCAGAACCGCTTTCCAAAGACGCCGAGTAGTCCGGGATATAAATTAGGCGACCCCACGCGTGTACATGCGCGGTCGCCGTTCCCCGGAAATCGCTTCGGCGGTTTCGAGGAATTAAGGAGTAGCGCCGCGACGGACTTCGGTCGGCCGCGGCGCTATTTCGTTTTTAAGCGTGGAAAACTTTGGAGGACTCAGAGCGCGGCCGCCGCCGTGCGGTACGCGCCGAGCGCCTCGGCGGGGAAGGAGTCGGGCGCGTCGGTGCGACGCCAGCCCTCGGGGTCTAAGAACTCGCCGGGCGCGAACTCGCGCCAAGCGTTCCGGCCGTGTCGCACGTAGACGAACTCGCCCGCGTTGTCCAGACGCACGAGGCGTCGGCCGCGCGCCAACGCGCGCTTGATGAGCGACGCGTCCTCGGCCAGATTCGACGAAGGGTAGCGCAGGCCCTCGTCGAAAATCGATTTGCGAAAGACGAGCGTGCCGCCGTGCACGTCGCCGACGAAGAGGCGCGCGTGCAGGGGGCGCAGGGCCGTCCAGAACTCGCCGCCCGGCAAGACCATCACGAAGTCGCCGGCCAAGCCCGTCAGGTCGGCCTCGCCCGCGACGATGGGCCGCGCCTGATAGCTCAGACGGCCGGGCGCGTACCAGTCGTCGTCGTCCCAATGGGCGACGAGTGAGCCGCGCGCGCGCGCGCAGGCGAGGTTGCGCTTCGCGCCGATGGTCGCGCTGCGCGTGAGACGCAAGTAGGTCGCGCCCTCGACCGACTCGACCAGATCGCCGACCGGGTCGGAGCCGTCGTCAACCACTATCAACTCTTTGCGCGGGTAGTCCTGACGCGCGAACTGTTCGAGCGCGAGGCGGACGAACGGGCGGCGGTCGCGCGTCGGCATGATGCAGGAGACGAGGGGCTGCGCGTCGACGCCGTCGACGCCGTCGCGCGCCGCGCGTCCGAGCGCGAGGTAGAAATCGAAGTCTCCGCCGAGCAGGTCGCGCAAGTCGGACGCGTCTTGGCGTTGCCAGAAGGGCGGGGCCGTCACTTTGCGGCTCGTGTTCGACGCGTGGACGGTCGCGACGCACAGGCGCGGGTCGTCGAGGTCGCGGACGCGCGCGGGCGGCGCGCCCAAGACGAAGCGCGTGTCCTCGCCCTCGCGCACGGCGGCGAACCTCTGCCGCTCCCAGAAACTCTTCCTGAAGGCCAGCGTGTTCCCCGCCACCCAAACTTTTCCGGGCCGCGCGTAGCGGTATTGCCACGTGCGCCCGCCCGCCGGCTCGAAGTAGAAGAGTCGGCTCGTGCCGCAGACGTCGAAGCCGCCCTCGTCGAGCGCGCGCACCTGCGCCGAGACGCGCCACGAAGGGTACCAATCGTCGTCGTCCCAGTGGACGATGAAGCGCCCGCGCGCCTCCTCGCACGCGAGGTTGCGCTTCGCGCCGATGGCCGTCTTCTGCGCGAGGCGCAGGTAGCGCACGCGCGCGTCGCCGGCGGGGACGCAGTCGGCGATTGAGTCGCGGCCGTCGTCGAGGATGACGAGTTCGAGGTTCGGGTAGTCCTGACGCTGGAAGTAGCGGATGGCCTGCGGGACGTATGCGCGCCGGTCGGCCGTCGGCATGACGCACGAGACGAGCGGCGCGCGCTCGCGCACCGAGACGCGCACGTCGTCCGCGCGCGCTTCGGCGAACACGTGCGCGGGCTCTTCGTCGCGTGCGGGTTCTTCGTCGCGCGCGGGCTCTTGGTCGCCGTCGTGCGGGGGCTCTACGTCTTCGGCCGCCGTGTCGTCATCTGTCGGCTGCGCATCTCCGCCGGCCGGCGGCGCTTCGTCGGCGAGGGGCGTCGGCGCGGGCGGCGCGGGGGGCGTGTCGCGGAGGGCGCGGCCGAGGACGTGCGGCAGGAGCAGGAGCGTGGCCGCGTCCGAAGGCTTCTCGGAGAGGCCGGCGAAGTGGACGGTGGTGAAGCCGCAGGGGTTCCGCGCGTAGTCGTAGCCGAGCGGGCCGCCGGGCAGTCCGTCGGAGAGCGGGAAGAGGTAGCGCTGCGTCGGGAGCGAGAGCGTGCGCGCGTGCGCGAAGAGGTTGGCGATGTAGCCCTGCTCCCAGACGTAAGGCTCGCAGTACTGCGGGCGCACGCGCGAGGTCTCGCGCGCGAGTCGTCGCGGGTCGAAGTCGTGGCGCGCGAAGTAGAGCCCGGCGTTGAAGTCGGCCGTCTTCAGAGGCTCGCCGAGACGCCCGTGCAGCCAGCCCCAGCGCTTCAGGTACTCGTCGCTGTGCTCGACGTCGGGCGTGTAGACGAGTTCGTGCGCGCGGAAGGCTTCGAGCGCGTCGTCCACGCGTTCGAGCACGAACACGTCGTCGTCCATCAGACAGAACTCGCGCGGCGGGCAGAGGAGCGCGACGAAGGTCTTCATCACGAACCACTATCTCAGGGCCGCCTGCGTGAGTCGCGCGCCGCCCGCCTCGTGCAGTCGGGCGCGCACCTCGTCCGTGTGGACGACCTCGGCGAAGGGCATGAGGTCGGCGAAGAGCGAGCGCGCCTCGGCGCTCCACTGGTATTCGCCGAAGAGCAGAACCTTCGAGGGCGCGTAGCCGTTGAGCACGAGGCTGTAGAGGCAGACGACGGCGCGCACGGCCGACGAGCCGCTCGTGTAGAGCTTGACGGGCGGGCCTTCGGGGCGTTCGAGCCGGCGCATGACGGCTTCGAGGTAAGGGGCGAGCGCGCGTCGCGCGTCGAGGTCAGACTCGTCTTGCGAGTCGCGCGCGACTCGCGCGGCCCACGTCCAAGAGCCGCCGCGCTGCCACTGCGCGACCTCTAGCTCGTCGCCCGCCGCGACCTCTATCTCGCGCCGCGAGTCGTCGCGCGCGCCGCTCGCGCGGTGGAGGACGAGGCCGCCGCGCCGGACGACGGAGCCGTCGTCGTCGAAGAAGACGAGGCGTCCGCCCGCCCTCACCCTGAGACGAAAGACGACGTGGAAGCCGCGCATCTGCCCGCCGAGCGACGAGCAGTCGAGGCCGAGGCCGCGCTTGAACCACTCGCGCCAATCGACCGTCCAGCACAACTCGCCGCCGACGCTCCGCCAGCGCGGCTCGGGCCGCGAAGGCATCAGCGGCGCGCCCCACTCCGGCTCCGAGGCCCAACGCCCGTCGCTCTCCGCGACGGGGCGCGGCCAAGTGCAGCTCAACAACTCGAACGGGGTTTCCAGCATACGGCCCTCCGGGCGCTCGGCGCGGGAGTTTTCTTTAAGCCCGAAAGATGATGTAGCATGGCGGACATCGCGTCGGGGCGACGCCCCGGCGGCCGCTCACTCGGAGGCCTTAAACCGACGGCCATGTCTACCATCTTCGAAGCCCACGCGACGCGGAAAGACGGCACTCTCCTCGAAGCCCGCGTCTACATCGTCCACCCGCACCAGTTTCAGTTCTACGAGTCGAAGAGCTTCGCCCTCCAACTGCTGTGGGACGCGACGCCCCCGTCCGCTCGCGCGCGCGTCCCGCTGACCAAGACCGTCGGCCTGAATGAAATCAGCGAGCCCGACTGGGTGCTCAAGCACGAGGGGGAGTTCATCGAGAGCGTCGAGGTGTTGGAGACGGCGAACTACCCGATCACGTACGAGTGGGACGAGATGACGGAGGGCGAACAGGACGCGCTCTTTAAAGACAAGTCGAAGATGGCGAGCGCGCTCTACCGCATCGAGGTGACGCGGCCCGAGTGGCTCGACGGCATCTCGCCGGGGCAGAGTTGGGACTCGGCCGCCGCCGACCTGAGCAACTACCTCTAAGCCCCGACCCTCACCCATAAGTGAAATCGACGACGACCGTGTAGCCCTTATCCTTCAGCGCCTTCGCCACCGCCTTCAGGTCGTTGAGGTCGGCCGCGGCCTTCTCGTCCGCCGGGCTGTACCTCGATTTTATGGCGGCGGACGCGTCCTTTCTGACGGCCTGCTCCCGGTAGAACTCCTTTAACGCCGTCTCGGTGGCCCCGCTCTTCTTCTCGTCGAGCGCCGCCACGACGCGCTCGACGGCGTTGTGGCTGATGGCCAAAGATTCCGCCTTCTTCAAGTCTAGGAACCTCTGTCTGGACATCAGCCGGAGGTTGAAGGTCTTCGCCAGCTCCTCTTTGCCCTTCGGCGGCGGGTCGAACGTAATCGAGTCGTTGTACTTAATCTTCGACTCCTTGTAGGCGTTCGCGCCCTCCTCGGACAGTTCGCCCCACCTCACCTTGATGCTCTGCGGGAAGTAGTCAAGGTACTTGTTTTCGCCGCTGCCCTTGTGGTACGTGACGGTGGCGTCGAAGAAGAACGTGCCGGCCGACTTCGGAATCTCCTCCTTCATGTCGCTCTCCCACGTCCGCAGCATCTTGCCGTTGTCCTTCTCGCGGACTGGGATGAGGTTGAAGTCTTCGCCCGGCCCGTGGAGGTGCTGGCTCAGGATGTGTCCGGCCCGCCACTCGCGCGGGTACTGGCGCTTCGGGTTCTTCGGGTCTTGGACGAGGTCGAAGGTGTGGTAGTGCGCCGTGGCCTTCGCGATTGTGCCGCCGCGGGGCGCAGACCCGACGGTGTTGCCGCTGAGTTTCGTCAGCGGCCAAGCCTTGACGGTCTTGGCCAGCCCGCTCTCCAGCGTGAAGGTGACTTTGGTGAGCGGCGTCTTCGCGTCGATGTTGCAGTCCTTGAGGATGTTCTTGAGGCCCTCCATCTGCTTGTCCACCTTCGCCGCCCCGTCGCCGGCCGCCGTGTCCGCCGACGTCTGGTGCAGGGTGCGGATGGCGGCGCGAATCTTGGCGACCTCGCCGAGCGCGGCCGTGTACTTCTTCGCGTTCTTCTTGTCAGCCTTCTGAGCCGCCGCGATTCTCTCTTCGACCGTCGTGGGGTCGTCGCTGGCGAGCATCAGCCGGGCGCTCGCGCCCTCGCCGCGGAAGAAGAGGGTGTGGCGGTGGCCGGTCGGGGTCGTGAACTCCTTCCTGAGCCCGAGCCACTGGGCGATTTTGCCGACCACCTTGCCGGCCACGGCCTTGCCGGCGGCGAACAGCTTCTTGACGCCCCCGACGATTTTATCAATCACCTTGTCGATGGCCTGATCGACCTTCGTCTGCACCTTGAGGATGAAGCCCTTGATCTTCTCGCTGATGCCGCCGAGGCCCAGCAGGCGCGCGAGGAAGCTGATGATGAGCGGGATGGTGCGCGCCATCGCCTGCTCGATCCAGTTGGCGGCCGAGTCTATCGCGCCGGTCGCGATCTTGTGCACCGACTCGATGACGGCCTCGACGAAGGCGAGTATCTGGTTGATGCGCTCGATGAAGAACATCACCGTGTTGTAGATGGCGATGATGGCTTGGATGATGGCGCCCGCCGGGTTGAACATCGAGACCAGCTTCGTGACGGCGGCCTTGATGATCGAGGTGACGACCCACTCCTGTATGGCCGTCATGATCATCTCCTTGAGGTTGCCGAGGTACTCCTTAATCTTCTCCCACAGCGCGGCCGGCCCGCCGTCGATCAGAATCTTGACCGCCTCGGCCGCCGCCTCGATGAGCGCCATGTTGCGCTCGCCGACTATCTTGACGACCTTCGCGCGAATCTTCGGCCAAGTGATGCCGAGCACGTCCATGACGAGCTTGAGGATGGACGGGAGCGAGAAGTCTTTGGGGACGGTGATGCCGGCCGAGCCGAGCGCGCCGAAGAGCCAGCCCATGAAGCCGGCCTTGAGGTGCTCCCAGATGTTCGACGCGAACTGGTTGATGCCCTTCTTGACGGCGGCCAGAAGGTTCTTCAAAAACCCGATGGGGTCGGCGACGATGAGGTCGATGGTGTCGGCCGCCTTCTTGAGCATCCCCATGATGCGGTTCTTGAAGTTGCGGAGGATCTCGACGACCTCGCCGAGTTTTTCGACGAGCGCGGTGACGAGGCCCTTGTCCGCCTCCTGCATATCCTTGAGGGCGCTGTCGGCCTTGTCGCGCGCGTCCTTGTACTTCTGCGCTAGCCCCGAGGCCAAGTCGTTCTTCTTGTCCTCGACGCCCTGCCGCAGCTCGTCGAAGCGCGCCGTCATCTCCTTCTCGGCCGCCTGACCGACCGCCTGCAAGTCTTTGGGGAGAGAGGCGACGTACTCGCCGATGCGCTTCTGCCCCTTCGAGATTTCGTCCTTCGCCTCCTTGAGCCGCGCGTCGACCGTGTCGGCGATCTTGACGATCAGCTCGTCCAACTCTTTGGTGAAGAGCTTGCGCCCCTCCTCGTAGAAGACCTTCACGTCGTCGGGCAGGCCGAAGAGTTTGTCTTTGGCCCACAGCAGCGAGCCGCCGACGCGGTCGTAGCGCTTGGCCTTCCAAGCGTCCTTGCGCTGGTTGACGTACTTCTTCATGTTCTCCATCGCGGTCGTGACGCCGCGGTCGAACATGGAGTTGACGTCGGTCTCAAGGCTGGCGAGCTTGTCCTCGACCTTCTTCTTCGTCTCGTTGAAGATGTTCTCGATGGTGTCGGCGACTTCCTTGCGGCGGGCCTCGTCCTTTTCTTTGGCGAGCTGCTGGCGCGACTTGACGTTCGCGCCCTGCTTGCCGTGGACGCCCTTCATCGCCGCCATGTTCTTCTGCTCGACGGCGACGGCCTGCGCGGCCGCACTCGTCAGCGTCTTCTGCTCGTCGGTGCGGTACTTCTTGGGCGCCGAGTCGGCGTGCTTGTCGACGTCGGCCTTCGCCTTGACGACGGCCGAGAACCGCGGGTCGTTGGCCTTGTTCAGCTGCTCGGTCGTGACCTTCGCCTCTGACATCCGGCGCGAGGTGTCGTCCTTGCTCTTTTGCAGGGAGACGTCCGCGTCGGTCTTCTTGGCGGGCATCGCGTCCTTCGCGCCGACGGGCGTCGTCGTGTCGGGCGGGAGCGCGTTCGACGGCATCGCGACGACCTCCTTGCCCGGAATCTGACTCGTGTCGGGCGGGGCCTGCGTCGTCGCCTTAATCTCCCCGGTCGCGGCCTCCTTCTGGTCGTCGATGTTGCCGGAGACGCCCTCCTTCATCTTCCTCTGCGAGTCCTCGTCCATGAACTCGTCGGTCTCGCCGAGGGTCTTCGGCATCGCACGCTCGATCTCGGCGCGGAGCGTTTCGAGGAAGCTCGCCGACTCGGGCTTCTTCCCCTCGGCGGCCTCCATCTCCTCGACCTTGACGGCCTGCGCGCCCGCCTGCTTCTCCTTCGCCGGGGGCACGGCCGCGCCCGCCGCCTCGGCCGCCTTCTTCGAGGCCGGGTCGTGCTTCTTGAGGCTCTTGGCGTTCTTGTTGACCTTGTCCAGAGCCTTCTTGAAGCGCGGGTCGTCGGCCGCCCGCTTGTCGGCGACTTTCGCGTCGGCTCCCGCCCCCGCGCCCGCCGCCCCGCCGGCCGGCGGCTTCGCGGCCTCGCCCGGCCCCTTCTTCGCGGCGAGCTTGACGGCCGGACGGCCCGAGGGCTTGCGCCCGCCCGCGCGCGCCGCGGGC
>DASQDT010000134.1:0-19054 GCA_035634035.1 Pyrinomonadaceae bacterium
CGCGGCCGCGCCCGTCCTCGCGCGCGTGCTGCGCGAACTTCTCGGAGACGGCGAGCGGCGCAGGCGTCTCGGCGAGAACGCGCGGCGCGCGCTCGACGAGACTCGCGGCGCGACCGAGCGCACCGGCGAGATGCTCGCCCCCGTCCTCTCAAGATGATCGCCCTCGCACCTTTGAGCGCGCTCTACGGCGCGGCCGTCCGCGCGCGGCTCGCGCTCTACGAGAGCGGCGCGCTCAAGTCTCACGCGGCCGGCGCGCCGGTCGTCAGCGTCGGCAACCTGACGACGGGCGGGACGGGCAAGACGCCACTCGTCGAGTGGCTCGCGCGCTCGCTCGCCGCGGGCGGGCGTCGCGTCTGCGTCCTGACGCGCGGCTACGGGCGTGACGACGAGCGGCGTCGCGTCGTCGTCTCCGACGGCGGGCGCGTTCTGGCCGGAGCGCGCGAGGGCGGCGACGAGCCGCGGCTTCTGGCGGAGAGGCTTCTGGGCGCGGCGTCAATCGTGAGCGCGGCCGACCGCGTCGCGGCGGCGCGTTGGGCGGTCGAGCATTTGGGCGCACAGGTCTTCGTCTTGGACGACGGCTTTCAGCACGTCAGGCTCAGACGCGACCTCGACGTGGTGACAATCGACGCGACGAACCCGTGGGGCGGCGGGCGACTCCTTCCGCGCGGGCGTCTGCGCGAGCCGCGCGGGGGCATCGCGCGGGCCGGCGTCGTCGTCATCACGCGCGCAGACTTGGCCCAAGACCTCGCCGGCCTCCGCGCCGAAGTCGAGCGCCTGACGCGCGGGCGCGCGCGCGTCTTCGAGTCGCGCGTGCGGACGCTCGGCGCGAGTCAGTTGTCGAATGAATCGAAGTCGTCGGGTGAGACGCAGGCGAGTGCGGCGATGTCGAGTCTTGAGGAGGTGCCGCGGCCCGCGTCGGCCTTCTGCGCCGTCGGGAACCCGCGCGCCTTCTTCGCGCAGTTGCGCGCGGAAGGAGTCGAGCTTCAGTCCGAGCGCGCCTTCGCAGACCACCACGCTTACACGCAGCACGACGCCGACGCGCTCTCGGCCGAGGCCGCGCGCGTCGGCGCTCGCTCGCTTCTGACGACCGCGAAGGACGCCGTCAAGCTGCGCGCGCTCGCGTTCGCGCTTCCCCTGTATGTCGTCGAGACGAGTATAGAAATCGACGGCGCGGAGTCGCTGCTTCGCGCCGTCGAAGAGGCGTTAGGATTGACCGCGCGGCGAGAGTCGCGCTAGTGACGGTGGCCGTGTGAGTTCCAGACGGCCTTCTGTTTGCGCGCGCCCGTCTTTCTCTCCTGCGAGGTGCGCGGCGAGAAGTTGCGGTAGATGGTCTCGATCCACTGGTCGGTCTTGATGAAGCCCGTCCCCCAATCCTTCCATTCAGCGGGCAGCCCCTCGGCCTTAATCTGCTCAAGCGTCCGGCCCGCGCTCATGCGCCCGCGCACGATGTTCGTCGTCTCGACGAGCATCCGGTGGTAAACCTTCAAATCATCCAGCGTCGAGAGCGGGCCGTGGCCGGGGATGATCTTCACGTCGGCGGGCAGGCGCGCGATGATGTCGGCGACGCTCTTGGTCATCCCGTCCACGCTCCCGCCACTCTCCATGTCGACGAACGGGAACTTGCCGGCGAAGAAGTTGTCGCCCATGTGGACGACGTTCGAGCGGGTGAAGAAGATGACGCTGTCGCCGTCGGTGTGACTGCGCGGGAAGTGTATGACGCGTATCTCCTCGCCGTTGAAGTGGACGGACAGAGACTCGTCGAAGGTGACGACCGGAAGCGCCTCCTTCGGCGAGGCCGGCGTCGTGCGCTTGAAGACCTCGCTCCGCTGCTCGGTCGACATTCGCTTGCGGACGTTCGCGTGCGCGATGATGGGAGCCTCGGGGCCGAATTTGGCGTTTCCGCCCGTGTGGTCGCCGTGCCAGTGCGTGTTGAGGACGAACTTTAGTCGGCCGTCGCCGAGCGTCTTGAGCGCGGCGCGAATCTTGTCGGCGAGCGGCGCGAACTGGTCGTCGACGATGAGGATGCCGTCCTCGCCGACCGAGACGCCGATGTTGCCGCCCGCGCCTTCGAGCATGTGGACGTTGCCCGCGGCGCGCGTCGCCTTCATCTCGACCTTCGACCAGTCGGGCTGCTGCGCCCCGGCGGGCGCGACGGCGAAGCAGACGGCGGCGACCAGCGCTGTCAGAACGAGACTTTTCATCAAGGATTTCCTTTTCGGTGCGTGGGTTGACGCGCGCCGGCGGCGCGGGTCGTTAAGGGTTCGGGAGCTTCGGCGCGGGCTCGTCGCGCTCGACGGCGGACGCGGGCGGCGAAGACCTCGGCTCGGGCGGCGTCGCGGGCGCGGGCGTCCTGACGGGCGGCGGGTCGTCGTCGCCGCTCGCGGGCGGCGGCGGCGTCGGAGCTTTGCGCGGCGTCGGCGTCGGCTGCGGGGTGGCGGCCGGCTCCTCTTCCTCCTCGCCTTCGCCCTCGGCGTCGTCGCCCGCCTGCGCGTCGGCGGGGGCGGGCGTCGGCGTGGCCGAGGCGTTCGTGTTGGTTTCGAGCGGCGTGGTCGTCTCCGCGCCCTCGGTCGAGCCGGAGGCGAGGGGCGACGGGCCGGCCGAAGGCGTTAAGGTTCTCTCGGCGTCGCCCGTGGCCGGCGCGGCCGACTCGACGGGCTGGCTGTTCGGGTCGGCGACGAGCGGCGGCGTCCCGTCGTCGGGCGTCGAGTCGTCAGCGCGGAAGACGTAGAAGGCGCCGAAGGCGATGACGAGCGCGGCGATTGCCGGGAGCGCTATCTTCCACGGGTTGAAGCCGGCGGCGGGCGGAGGCGGAGGCGGAGGCGCGGGCCGGCTCTCGTACTCGCTCGTCTCGGGCCGCGGGCGGCGCGCGCTGACGACGGTCGCCTCCTCGTACTCCTCGTTCGTCGTCGCGCGCACGGGCACGTTCTCGCCGGTCGTGACGACGATGCGGTTCGTGCCGGGCGGCGTCTGCCCGTCGGTGTGGGAGGCGAGGCCCGCGGCCGTCGCGGCTGTCGTCGCGGCCGCCGGCTTTTCGAGCGCAGACTGCGCGAGCGCCTCGGCGAGTGCGCCGGCCGTCTGGAAGCGGTCTTCGGGCCGCTTGGCGAGCGCGCGCTCGACGTTGCGCGCGACCGAGGCCGGCAAGTCGTCGCGCTCTTCGAGGAGCGACGGCGGCGGCTCCTGTATGTGCTTCATCATGATGGCCGTCGGCGAGTCGCCCGTGAAGGGGACGTGGCCGGCGAGCATCTCGTAGACGATGATGCCGAGGGAGTAGATGTCGCTGCGCGTGTCTATCTCCGAAGCCTGCCCGCACTGCTCGGGCGACATGTACTGCGGCGTGCCGATGATGAGGTTGGGCGCGGTCAGCTCGGGGTCTATCGAGCCCTCGGGCTCGATTATTTTGGCGATGCCGAAGTCCAAGACCTTCGCCCAATCGCCGCCGCCCTGCGACTCTTCGAGCATGATGTTGTCGCTCTTCAAGTCGCGGTGGACGACGCCCTCGGAGTGCGCGGCGTCGAGCGCGCCGGCCACTTGGCGGACTATCTCGGCGGCGCGGACGAGCGTCATCGGGCCGTCGTGGCGGACGATCTGCTTGAGCGTGCGCCCGCGCAGGTACTCCATGACGAGGAAGACGACGCCCTCCTCGTCCTCTCCGAAGTCGGTGACGACGAGCGCGTGCGGGTGTGTGATGCGCGAGGCGGCTTTGGCCTCGCGCGTGAAGCGGGCGACGATCTTGTCGTCGGCGGCGAGCGCGGGGTGGAGCACCTTGACGGCGACGGTCTTCTCCATCAGGACGTGCGTGCCGCGGTAGACCGCGCCCATCCCGCCCTCGCTAAGCTTCTCCTCGATGCGGTACTTGCCGATGAGCGTCCGCCCGATGAGGTCGTCGCCTTCCTTCTTCAGGACGGTGCCGTCGGACGGGCAGAGGGTGTTGGCGTCCTCGTACTCCCTCCCGCATTTCGGACATTTTTTCATCTAACGGAATCCGCCTCGCGCTTCGGCCGGTTCGTCTGTAGGGGTGCCACGAGCGTAGCACACGCCCGACGCGGCGCGCAATATTTTGCCCGTCGCGGAGTTGTAAAACCGCTAATCGCTCACTTCTTCCTGTGACGCTCGATGTAGGAGAGAGCGAACTCGACGAGGTGCGGGCTCTCGCGCAGGCCGATTTTCTCGGCCTCGGCGCGCGCGTCATCGACCGTCCAGCCGTCGCGCAGGACGCGCCTGATCATCCAGAACGCGCCGACGCGGACGGCGCCCGCGCAGTGGACGAAGGCGGGGCGGTTCGCGGGGTCGTCGGTGAGTTTCAGGAACTCTGCGACCTGCTCGTCCTTCGGGTCTCTGAAGACGACGGGGATGTTGAAGTACTTGAGGCCGGCGTCTTTCGCCGCCGCCTCCTCCTCGTCGGCCCGGTGCTCGCCGCGCGGGCGCAGGTTGATGACGGCGCGCACGCCCTCGTCCCTGAGCGTCTTCAGGTGCTCGGGGCGCGGCTGCCCGCCCGTGCAGAAATCTTTGTTGACGCGCAGGAAGTTGCGAATCGGCGGGGCGTCTTGCGGCTCCTGCTTCTGCTCCTGCGCGACGCCGGGCGCGGCCGCGGCGGCGAGCGCGACGGCTAGAAGCGACGCTCTTAAGAATCCTTTTCTCATCTCTGCGGGACTCGACCTCCGACGCCGACCTTAACACGACGCGCCGCCGAAACGAAGAGGGCGGCGTCGAACCCGCGGGTTCGTCGCCGCCCTCTCGCGGCCGGGTCGCGCGCTCGCACGCGCGGCGCGCGGGCTTTACGGCTCGGGGGGCGGCTCCCTCTCGGTCTGGTCGGGGTCGCCGACCAGCGCCTCGTAGCCGGACTCGCTGTCCACCTTGTCGAGCTCGGCCGTGCGGCTGTAGACGTTCGTGACGCCCCTGATGGGCGTCCCGATGCGCGTGTCAGAGTTGACGGCGTAGACGATGGTGAAGGTCGCCCGGTCGCCCATCTTCATGCCGGGCGAGTCGCAGACGATCTCGCCCGTCCCGCCGTACTGCGGCGTCGCGCAGCGGAACTCGGGCCCGGAGGTCTGCACTAAGTCGATGAAGATCATGTCGGACGGCGTCTGATCCGTCATCCTGACGCCGACGGCGTCGTCCGGCCCCGTGCTGTAGACGTAGACCTGATGCTTGTACTTGCGCCCGGCGTAGACGATGTCCGGCGCAACCTTGCTGATCTGGAGGTTGACCCACGGTAGCTCGCGGCTGCGGACGATGAAGCTGCCGATGCCGTAGCCGTCGCGGCTCGAATCGGTCGTCTTGACGACCCACGTCCCGACCCGCGCGTCAAACGGGATTTTGAAGTAGCGATACTCGGGGTCGCTGTTGATGTCGTCCTCTTGGGCGACGAAGCCGTCGGGCGAGCCCCACTGGAAGAGGCGGTAGCGCGGCTCCGAAGGGGAGAGGGGGAAACTCTCGGCGCGGGCGCAGACGACCTCGCCCTGCACGAAGAAGGTCTTGGGCGTGCGGCAGTCGTCGTCGTAGGTGGTGACGAACTCTTCGCCGGAGGCTTGGAAGAAGACGGGCGCGGCGGCCAGCAGGCGCGCCGGGCGTTCGGCCTCCGGGTTGGGGGAGGCAGAGACGACCGTCGAGCAGAGGACGGCCGCGACGAGGGTGAATAGCAGGAATCGCTTACACATCGGTTGTCTTAACTCCTCTGAAAAAAACACACCTGCTCCCAGGTACGTAGGGTTAGAAGTCTGCCCGCCTCCGCCGTCGGCGGACGAAGAACGGCCGTAAGTCAGGGCAAGCATTTGGGGCTATATTCAGGTTGCACGGGCGAGGTACCGGAAGTTGTCAAAGCGCGGGAGCGCGGACACGCCGCGCGTGCTCTATAGCGGTGGGGGAGGCGCATACTATTACCTTCGCCGCCGCCCGTCAAGGGAAATTTTGTGCGCGGCCGGCGGGGGCGAAAAACTCCGGTAATTGCGGCCCCCGGTGACGAATCGAAGGCGGGCGCGCCCGACTTCCGGGGCGCGCCCGCCTTCGTGCTTTCGGCCGCCCGCGAAAGGGGCGGCGCGACTAGGTCTTGACGAAGACGATGAGGAGCGTAAAGAGCACCAGCGTCTCGATGAAGACGAGGCCGAGAATCATCATCGTCTGGATGCGCGCGCCCGCGCCCGGATTGCGCGCCACGCCCTCGGCCGCCGCCGCCGCGACGCGCGACTGGCCGATGGCGGCCAGCGCCGCCGCGATGGCGAAGCCGAAGCCGGCCGCGAGCCGCCCGTACTTGGCGACCGACTGCTCGTTGTCGGCCGCGACCGTCTGCGCGAACGTCGGGGCCGCCATCGCGAGCACGCCGAGGATCGTGAAGAAGGCCATTCTGAGTTTAGCCATGTGACTTCTCCTGTGAGTTTGCTTCCGCCCGCGAAAGCGCCTCTCCGCGAGTCCCGTCTGGTGAACCCGCGCGCCGGACTGCCAGCCCCCGCCGCCCTTTATGATTTCGCCCGCACCCGGTATCCGCCGCCCCTCTTACAACGGCGCTCCAGCGATGCCGACACCCTTTGCTTTCAAACAGCGAAAGCCTTGTCAACCGGCGGCCCTAAAACGGACTCGAACGCCCGCGCGCTCCTGCGAGTCTTCCCGACCCGCGACGCCGCGAGAGTCTCTTTCGCGCCTCGCGCCCCGACGCGCGCGTGCGCCGTGTTGCACGCGCCGCCCGCCTGACGCTCTCATTAAAACAAACGACGCGCGGACTGCCGAGAGTTCCGCGAATGAGTGAAAGATGAAAGCCTGAAAAAACGTCGTCGTCGTCCCCGGCGCGCGATTAGAGCGCGGGGGCGACTTGGTTCTCGTCGCCGTGCACGTCGTGGTGCGCGTCCGCGTGGTCGTCGTCGTGCGCGCCGTGCGTCACCTCGCCGATGTAGATCATCGAGAGCAGGACGAAGATGAACGTCTGCATGAAGGCGACGAAGACGCTTAGCGGCATCAGCAGCACCGGCACAATCCACGGCGCTTTGATGAGCCCGCTCGTCAGACTCGAAATCGTCAGCATCACCTGCTCGTCGCTGAAGATGTTGCCGAACAGGCGGACGCCGAGGGAGACCGGGCGGACGAGGTTACTGATGATCTCGACCGGGAACATCAGGGGCGCGAGCCAGAGAATCGGCCCCATGAAGTGGCGCAGGTGGCCGCCGAGCCCGTTCTCCTTGATGCCGATCCAGTTGTAGTAGACGAAGGACGCGATGCCGAAGGCGAAGGTGACGGAGGTCGAGCCGGTCGGCGACATCAGGCCCGGGACCAGCCCCATCAGATTCGAGATGAGGATGAGGACGCCGAAGGTGGCGACGACCGGGAAGTACTTGAGCCCGTGCGGCCCGACGTTGTCGTAGAGAAGATTGCGGACGGCGAGCACGCCGGCTTCGAGCGCCTGCTGGCGGTTCGAAGGCTCGTCCTCCGACAGCCCGCGCTTCAGGATCATGATGACGACGACGCTCAGGATGCACGCGATGATGAACATGACCGTGTACCACGGCACGGCGTTCTCCGGCGTGTAGGGGCTGGCGGCGAAGGCCGACTCGGTCGTCGTCCCGAACTTGTGGAAGAGGCTGTCCCAGACGGGCTTCGTGTAGTGCATCTGGAAGTCGTGGATGGGATGGCCGACGAGGTTGTTGACGGCCTCGACGACGGCCGGCGTGTGGTGCGCCGACTCGGCGGCGGCGGCCGTCGCCCCGTGTCCGCCGGCCTCGCCCGCTTTGGCGGCGGCGTCGGCGTGCTGCGCGGCCGCGGCCGGGTCGCTCGTGAACAGGAAGAACATCAGTCTGTTTCCTCTCGATGAAAGACTGCCCGGTATAACTGCCAGAACCCCTCGAAGAGCGCGGCCGGGACGAACGAGCAGAGCCCCGCGAGCGCGGCCGGGAGCGAGACGACTTCGAGCCACGCGGCCGCCGCGACGGCCGCCGCGAGCACGACGTAGCGCAGGACGTAGCGCGCCAATCTCAACTTCGGCCTCGCGCCCTCAAGCGTCCGCCCGAACATCGCGCGGACGGAGGTCGTCAGCCAGTGGTGGTTGAGGAGCGAGAGCAGGCCGCCGAGGAGCAGGCCCGCCGTCACGCGCCACGGCGCGAGCGGGATGCTCAACAGGACGGCCAGCGCGACCGACGCGCACATCCCGCGGAAAATGCGCCGCTCCATCGCGCGCGGGTCTTCGCCGCCGGCCTCGCACGCGAGCGCGCGCCCGCCACTGTCAACGATTTCGCCCATTCCGGAACGGAGGATTTTAACCGACCGCCTCGCGCGGTGTCGAGCGCCAGCGGCACGCGCGCGCCGCGACTTTCAATCCCCCCGCCGCCCTCAACTTCTCGGCCTGTCCTTTAAAATCTATACGCGCGGCGTGCCGTCGCGGTTCGTGCACGCGCGGCGTCTCAGTTGATCTTCGACATGATGCGGACGAGCTCGTAGAAGCCGACGGCCGCGCCGACGACGACGCCGGCGACGAGCAGCCACGGGCCCGTCCCCAACCAGCGGTCGAGGAAGTAGCCGGCGCAGAAGAAGGCGAGCACCGAAAAGAAGACGCCGATGCCGGCCGCGTAAGCCAGCCCGCTCTTGCGCGTCACCTCCTGATCTTCCGTCTCGGGCATGAAGTCTCCTGCTTACTAAGAGTCGCGCCGTCTTCGGCTCACCAGCGGCCGCGCGTCAGGTAGTTCTTCGGAAGCCCCGCGAGGAGCGCGCGGCGCGAGTGGCGCATCGAGTCGTGTATGAAGCAGACGTGCGTGCACCAGCAACTGCTTCCGCCGTCAATCCCCTTCAACTCCGCGCGCCGCCCTTCGGCCTCCCAAAGATTTCCGAAATCGTAGTCGTAATCGGCGAGCGAGGCGAAGCTCTCGCGCAGCTCGCAGGCGCGCACGCGGCCGTCGTAGTCGATGACGACCGACGTTTCGCCCGCCGTGCAGGGGAAGGCCCACGGCGACGGCCCCGCGAAGTTCGCGGCCTGCGTGCGGTAGTGCGTCGTAATCGCGCCGACGTAGGCGACCTGTTTGACGAAGCGCGCGGCCGCGTCGTCTTGCGCGAACATCCGGCGGCCGTAGGCTTCGGTCAGCTCGGCGGCGCGTCTGTAGAGTCCGGGCAGCACTTCACGGGGGACTTGCTTGATCGCGTCGCCGGCTTTGGTCTCGCCGCGGACGATGTTGAAGTAGTGGCCGTCGAGCCGGAAGTTCTCCCAGAGGAAGGCGGCGAGGCGCTCGACCTCCGAGTAGTTCTCGGCGCAGACGACCGTGTTGACGTTGAGCCGGAAGCGGTCGCCGTAGAGGTCTTTGAGCGGGTAGAGCGAGCGTATGCAGTCGAGCGTCTTGTCCCAGTTGCCGGGCACGCCGCGCACGCGGTCGTGCGTCGCCCCGTAGCCGTCGAGCGCGACGTTGAGGTAGAGGTCGAGCGACGCGTGCTGCGAGAGCGCCTCGCCGACTATTTCGTAGACGCGCGATTTGACGAGCCCGTTCGTCGGGATGATACAGCGTCGGACGCCGTTGCGTCGGACGAAGAGGGAGATGATTTCGGACGCGTCGTGCCGGAGCGTCGGCTCGCCGCCCGAGAGCCAAAGGTCTGTGACGGGCGGCATCGTGCGCGAGATTTTTTCAATCTGCCCGAACGTCAAATCGCCCGGCCGGTTCAGCTCCTCGTGATAGAAGCACGTCTCGCACTTCGCGTTACAGCGCGAGGTGACGAAGAAGATGCACGTGCCGAGACGCTTCTCGCGGCGCGTCGAGCGGACGAGGCGGTAGAGTTGTAGGGCTTTGCTGGTCATGCCGGGTCGGATTCCGCCCTGATAATCTCAGTTTCGCGCGGCGATTTCAAACGGTAGGTGATGCCGCGCCACTCGATGCGGCGCGAGAAGGCGGCGGCCAGCGCGTTCGCCAGAAAGAGCGCGGACGAGACGGGCCACAGGAGCAGGTGCGCCCACGCCACGCGCCGCAGACGCGCTTGCCGCTCCCCGAGCACGAGCGCGACGGCGCGCAGGCGGAAAAATGATTTCCACGTCCCGAGGAGAAAGACGGCGCAGACGATGGCGAGCGTCCACGCCGCCGAGAGCCCGGACGCGGCGCGCGCGGCGGCCAAGACGATGCCGCCGTAGAAGACGACGACGAAGAGGAGGTTTGAGACTAAGACGATGCGCCAGAGGTCGGGCGCGTAGACGCGCGTGATCTTGATTTGCCGCGTCGTGAACTCAAGGAGGCGGCGCGGCGAGGCGTCCTCGAAGGAGGGCGTCAGGCAGTCGGGGACGAAGCGGACGGGGAGTCCGGCGCGGCGCAGCACGCCCGTCAGCGCGTAGTCGTCCGAGAGCGCGCCGCGCCACGCGTCGGCCACGCCGAGCCGCTCGAACGTCTCGCGCCGGATCGCCGTCGAGCCGCCCCAACAGAAGTTCCGACGCGTGTTCTCGCCGAGCGCGGAGGCGATTGAGGCGTTCCAGACCGAGAGCAGGTGCGAGCTGAGTCCGCCGCGCACGGGGAAGAACCAGCGGTAGCCGGTCGCCGCGCCCGTCTCACGGTCGGCGAGCGGCGCGACGAGCGAGCGCAGCCAGTCGGGCCGCGGCCGCGCGTCGGTGTCGACGAAGACGAAGACCTCGCTCTCGGGGGCGGCGCGTGCGACGGCCGCGCGCAGGTTGTGAACCTTCTGCCCCGCGTCGGTCGCCGGCCCGGCGACGACCGTCCGCACGCGCGCCACACTCCTCTCGCCCAGAGTCTCGCGGACGTGGCGGGCGACGGCGAGCGCGGGGTCTTCGGCGTCGTCCGTGACGAACAGGAGTTCGTAGGCCGGGTAGTGTTGCAGGAAGAGCGCGGCGAGGTTCATCCAAAGCCCGTCGTCGAGCCCGCGGCACGGGACGAAGACCGTCGCGTGCGGCAGATAAAGCTCGCGGCGCGCGGACGTTTCGCGCCGGACGAAGCGGAGGTAGCGGACGCCCCCGCGCAGCGAGAGCAGACCCTGCGCGAGGACGAGCGCGGCGAAAAAGTAGAAGACCAACATTCGCGACGTTTTTGCGGGCGGGCGCGCGGGCGCTTGGCCGCGCGCCCGCGCCGGGTCGAGGCGGCGGCCGTCGCACGTCTCGCGCGCCGCCGCTACGGTCTGACGTTACGCTCGCGCGAGACGGGGCGCGCGGCGCGCCGGATGCGCGAGAGGTCGACCGGCTGCGGCTGCGGATCCCACGTCTCGGGGGGAACCCGCCTGATTGCCACGTCCCTGACCTTCATCAGCGGCGTCTTCGTCAGGACGCTCGGCTCGACGGCGTACTCGACGCGCGTGTAGCGGACTGTGCCGTTCGGCTCGACCCACATCGGGTAATACTCGAAGCGCGCGGCGGACGGCACTTCAAGCGTGAACGGGCCCGGCCCCGGCGCGGTGAGCTTCCTGAAGAAGGCCCCGGCCGTGTGGTAGTCGCCGTACCAGTAATCGTTGCCGGCGAGCTGGAAGCTGGCGGGCTGCCCGCCGTTCTGCGAGATGGTGAAGTCGTCGGTGAACTCGCCGTTGCCGGTGATGACGCGCCCGCGCACGGTGACCTTCTTCGCCGAGCTGTCGAGGTCAGTCCAGTAGAGCAGGACGGGGCCGCCGCCGGGCGGGTCGGCCACGGCGAGGTGGAAGACCAAGTTGTCCTCGTCGGCCTCGGCCGGCAGGATCGGGTCTTTGGACAACTCTTTGAGCGTCTTGGCCGCGCGGCTGTAGAAGTAGACGCGGTAGCCCGCCCCCTTCGACCCGAACTTGTCGGGGAAGGCGAGGATGAGATTTTTCGAGTTGGGCGTGCGCGCGACGACCGGCACGGCCAGCACGTTCGAGCCGATCATGCCGACGGGCACGTCCGAGTTGCCGTTGACGTCCACGAAATCCCACTCGCCCATCCAGCTGAAGCTCCCGTTGGGCGCGACCACGCCGGTCGAGTCGAACTCGAACTTGCCGTCGGCCTTCTTCTTGCCGTAGAGCACGGAGCTGGAGAAGCCGAAGGCCAGCTCGTCGCCCGCGAACGGGACGACGCCGAAGCGCCACGCCGCCTGATCGATGTAGCCGAGACTCTTCCAAGACGAGTTCGCCGGGTTGAAGACGAGCACCATCGTCTTGTTGATCTTGTTCTTGAGGTCGAGCACGAACTCGGGCTTCTTCGTCGGGTCGGGGTTGTAGCCGACGCACTGGAAGGTCGCGTAGACGAGGTCGGTCGCCGGGTCGACCTTGACGAGCTGGCCGTCGGAGCCGCCCATGTCGTAGGGCTTGGACGTGATGATGGGCGCGCCCTTGACGCTCCAGTCGCGGCGGAACTGCGGCAGCGCGCACGTCCCGCCGCCGAAGACGACGGGATCCATCTCGGTCACGTAGTCGAAGGTCTGCCCGCAGTCGGTCGAGCGGAAGACGAGGAGGTTCGTGCGCGCGTTCGGGCCGAAGTCGATGAGCTGGTCGCAGGTCTGCATGTTGTTGCAGACGCCGGAGCGGAAGGCGTGCTTGAACCACGGCGGGGTCGCGAGGGGGACGCTGCCCGGCCTCCGCTTGATGGGCGACCGCGTGAACGCGCCCGTGATGTAGAGCACGTCGCCGTTGGAGAGCGTCACGAGGTCGTGGTCGTTGGTTCCGAAGTAGTAGTTCGAGTCGGCGATGTCGGTCGGGTCGTAGTTGGCGGCGAGCGTGCCGAGGTTGAAGGTGGAGGCGACGGTTGCGCCGCCCGTCTGGTTGAGGTCGCGCCCCCTGACGACGCTCTCGGGCGGGCGCAGGCGGTCGTTGGTGACGAGGAAGCGGCCCTGCTGGCACTGCCCCTTCTTGCCGGGCGGGACGACCGTGGACTGGGCCTCGCCGGCGTTGATGGGGATCGTCATCGCGTCGGCGACCGCCACCTTCTGCGCCGCCGCCGAGGCGGCGCAGGCGAGCACCACGAGTGGGACGAGAATGCTGCGCATCTGTCTTCTCCTTTCTGAAGTAAAGAGGAGCCCCGGGCTTTAGCGGGCGCAGGTCTGTGCGCGCCCGCCGTCAATCGAGTAGGTCGCGCCCGTGATCCACGCGGCGCGGTCGGAGGCGAGAAAGAGAATCAACTCGGCGACCTCGTCGGCCTCGCCGAAGCGTCCGAGCGGGTGCGTCGTCTTCGAGCGTTCGAGGAAGGCGGCGTAAGCCTCGTCGGTCATCCCGCCGCGCCGGTGAACTTCCGTGCGCACGACGCCGGGGTTGACGGCGTTGACGCGCACGCCCTGCGCGCCGAGCTCCAGCGCCGCGCAGCGCGTCAGCTGGTCGACGCCAGCCTTCGAGACGCAGTAGGCCAGAACGTTCGGGAAGGCGCGCAGGCCCGTCACGCTCGACACGTTGACCACGTTGCCGCGCGTCTCTGTGAGGTGCGGCGCGGCGAGCTGCATGAGGTGGAAGACTGCGCGCAGGTTGACGTTCATCATCTCGTCCCACGCGCGGAGCGTCGTCGTCTCGACGGTGCCGTTCGAGAGGATGCCGGCCGCGGTGACGAGCACGTCGAGCCGCCCGAACCTCTCAAGAGTCTCGCCGACGGCCCGCCGCGCGTCGTCTTCCGAAGTCACGTCGGCGCGAATCCCGTGCGCCTCGCCGCCCGCGCCCGTCACCTCTTCGGCGACGCCCGCGAGCGCCTCCTCGCCGCGCCCGACGAGCGCGACGCGAGCGCCCGCCCCGGCGAACCGGAGGGCCGTCGCGCGCCCGATGCCCGAGGTCGCGCCCGTCACGAGCGCGACGCGCCCCTCCAAGTCACGTCCCATCCCCCGCCCCTTTCTGACGATGTCGTCCGGAGAAATCCGCCCGCGCGCGGGCGCACGTATTTTGATCACATCGAGGGGGAGGCCGCAATTTTCTGAAGGAGGGAAATTCTTCGGTGGAGTTTCTTGTCACGACCGTCTCCCACCCCGACTTTCAGCGGGCGGCGTGGGACGTGCTCACGCGATTCCTGACCTACGGCGCGGCCGCGACGGCCGCTGCCACGCTCACGGCCTACGCGCTCCTCTTCTACGACGAGGCCGGGCGCGACCGTTAAGCGTCTAGCGCACGGCGACGACGCCCGACGAGGCGAGCGTCGAGACGACCGTCTCGGCGATTTGGATGAAGTGCTTCGGGTAGACGCCGGTGACGAGCACCCCGACGACGCAGACGACGAGCGCCGTCGTCAGCGCGGGCGAGAGCGAGAGCGGCCGCGCGTCGGCCTCGCGCTCGCCGAGGTACATCGCGCGGATGAAGCGCACGTAGTAGTAGAAGGAGACGACCGTGTTGACGGCCGCCCACGCGACCAGCCAGTAGTACCACGTCCGCCCCTCGGTGCGGCCGCGCTCGATGAGGCCGCCGAAGAGGAGGAACTTGCCGATGAAGCCGCCCGTCAGCGGCAGGCCGCCGAGCGAGAGCATGAAGAGCGCCATCACGAGCGCCATCAGCGGCGCTTTCTGCGCCAACCCGGTGAAGTCTTCGACCTCGTCGCCGATGATGCCGCGGCGGCGCAAGGAGATGATGACGGCGAACGCGCCGATGTTCATCAGGGTGTAGACGATGAGGTAGAAGACGAGCCCCGTGTAGCCCCACGCGTTGCCGGCGACGATGCCGAGCAGAAGATACCCCGCGTTCGAGACCGACGAGTAGGCCAGAAGCCTCTTCGAGTTCTGCTGCGTGACGGCCGCCCAGTTGCCGACCATGATGGTGACGGCCGCGACGACGGCGATGAGCGGCGACCAGTCGTCTCGGAGTCCGCCCAGAGCCTCGGCGAAGATGCGTATGAAGAGCGCGAAGCTCGCCGCCTTCGAGCCCGTCGAGAGGAAGGCCGTGACGGGCGTCGGCGCGCCCTCGTAGGCGTCCGGCGCCCACATGTGGAAGGGCACGGCCGCGATCTTGAAGAAGAGCCCGGCGGCGAGCGCGATCATGGCGAGGAGCGTCAGGGGGCGCAGCATCGCGGCTTCCGTGCCGGGCGCGGCGGCCACGACCTCGGCCACGCGCGGCCCTATCTCGGCGAGGTTCGTCGAGCCCGTGACGCCGAACAGAAGCGACATCCCGTAGAGCAGGACGCCTGAGGAGAACGCGCCGAGCAGGAAGTACTTCATGCCCGCCTCGTTCGAGCGCCGGTCGCGCCGCGCATAGGCGACGAGCACGTAGAAGGTCAGAGCCATCAGCTCAAGGCTGATGTAGAGCACGATGAGGTCGTAGCCCGAGGCGAGGAACATCATCCCCGTCGTCGCGAACAACACGAGCGCGTAGAACTCGCCGCGCTGCTCGCCCTCCACGTCCAGATAGCGCAGAGAGACGGCGACCGTCAGCGCCGCCGCGAGCAGGAAGATGAGTTTGAAGACGACGGCGAAGCCGTCAACCCTGAGCGTCCCGTAGAAGCCGTTGAGCGTGCCCGTCTCGCCCGCGACGACGGGGCGCCCGAGCAGCACGACCGAGACGGCGGCGAGCCCCAGAGCGACGAGCGCGAAGTACCCGACCCAGCGACTCTTCCGCTGGGGCAACACGACCTCCATCACGAGCGCGACGCAGGCGCAGACCGTCAGGATCAACTCCGGCGCGATGAGGCGCAGGTCGGCGGGGTCGAACAGTCCGGTCGTGTTGGCTTGCAGCAGCAGCATGGTCATCGCCTCACGCCCTCACCTTCCGAGAGCGCGCGCTCGGCGGGCGTCGTCGCGTCGAGCGGCAGAGGGTAGTCGGGCCGTACGTGGCGGACGACGGAGTTGACGGGCCGCTGGATGTATTCGAGGAAGGGCTTCGGGTAGACGCCTATCCAGAGCGACAGAACGACGAGCGGAATCATGTAGGCCCACTCGCGCCGCTTCATGTCGCGCAAGCCCTCGTTCTTCGGGTTGTCGATGTTGCCGAAAAACATCCGCTGGTAGAGCCAGAGCATATAGGCCGCGTTGAGGATGATGCCGAGCGCGGCCCACGCCGCCCACACCGGGCGCGCCTCGAACGCGCCGCGCATCGCCAGAAACTCCGAGATGAAGACGCACAGGAGCGGCAGCCCGATCGCCGTCATCGCCATCGCGAGGAAGACGGCCGCGTAGCCGGGCATGACGTGAGAGAGCCCGCCGAACTCCGAGACGGCGCGCGTGTGCCGGCGCTCGTAGATGATGCCGACGAGGAGGAAGAGCGCGCCCGAGTAGATGCCGTGGTTAATCATGTGGAGCACCGCGCCGTTCAGCCCGTTCGGGTTTAAGGCGAACAGACCCAACATGACGATGCCCATCGAGGAGACGCTGGAGTAGGCGACCAACTTCTTCACGTCGCCGTCGCGCTTGACGACGAAGTACATCGCGGCGAGCGCGCCGTAGATGATGCCGATGATGGCGAGGACGACCATCACGTTGCGGACGCCGAATGAGCCCCAGTAGCTCTGGTCGGCCGAGGCCGCCGGGAACATCGGCAGGTTGAAGCGGAAGAAGCCGTACGTGCCGAGTTTGAGGAGGATGCCGGCGAGGATGACCGAGCCCGCGGTCGGGGCTTCGACGTGCGCGTCGGGCAGCCAAGTGTGGAACGGCCACATCGGGACTTTGATGGCGAACCCCAGTGCGAAGGCGAAGAAGAGCAGGACTTGCAGCGTCCCCATCGGGAGCACCGCGCCGAGCGCCTGCATGTAGATGATGTTGAACGTGCCCGTGCCGTTGCGCGCGGCCTCCTGAAGGCTGCTCGTGACGATGGCGCGCGCGGCGTCGTTCCCCGCGACGTTCGAGAGGATGGCCGGCGTGATCTGCGACGTGAGAGAAGTGTCCTGCGTCAGGAAGTACATCTTGATGACGCCCAAGAGCAGCACGACCGAGCCGACGAGCGTGTAGAGGAAGAACTTGATGGCCGCGTAAAGCCTCCGCTCGCCGCCCCAGATGCCGATGAGGAAGTACATCGGGACGAGCGAGACCTCGAAGAAGAGGTAGAAGAGGAACAAGTCCATCGCCGCGAAGACGCCGACGACCGCCGCCTGCAAAAGCAGAAGCAGCGCGTAGTACTCCTTCTCGCGCTTCTCGATGTACTCCCAAGACGAGAGCGCGGCGATTAGGCCGAGCAGCGTCGTCAGCATGATCAGGAGCGCCGCGACGCCGTCCACGCCCATCTGGTAGCGCGCGCCGATGACGGGTATCCACTGGCAGTCTTCCAGAAACTGCATCCCGCCCCGCGCGCGGTCGTAGCCCGTGAGCGCGAGCGAGACGAGGAAGGCGAGCCCGAACCAAGCGGTCGCGAACTTCTTGACGCCGTCCGCCTGATGGCGCTTGAAGGCGAAGAGGATGACGAGCGCCCCGACGAGCGGGAGCCAAGTGATGACGGACAGAAGGTAAGGAATTTTCACTGTTCACTCCCTGACGGGTGACTTAAAAGACGAGGGCCGCGAACACACGCCGGAACATATCGACCATCTCCGGCCCGAAGTAGAGCAAGACGACGGCGACGAGGCCGAGGATCATGACGAGCGCGTAGTTCGGCGTCAGCCCCGTCTGCGCCGCGCGCAAGAGCGGCGACATCAGAATCCTTATGAAGCCGGCCACGCCGTTGACCGCGCCGTCGACGACGATGCGGTCGGTCGCGCCCGTCAAAGTGCTCGCGCGGCGCGTGAGGGCGGCCGAGCCGTTGACCGCGCCGTCGATGACCTTCGAGTCTATCTGGTAGACGCCGCGCGCCGCGTCCATCGTCCGGCGCGTGACCAGAGCGCCGTACAACTCGTCGACCCAATACTTGTTGAAGCTCGCGCGGTAGAGCGGGCCGAGGCGCGCGGCCCACGCGCCGGCGAGGCCGGGCCGCTTCACGTAGAACAGGTAGCCGAGGAAGATGCCGAGCGCGGCGACGACGAGCGAGATGATGATGAAGACCCACTCGGCCGCCGTGTGCGAATGGAGCCGGTGCTCGACGGCGTGCGCGAGGTTGAAGCCCGTGTCGCCGTAGGGCAGCGCGTTGTCGCCCTGCCCGGCCTCGCTGCGCGTCGCGAGCGGCGCGCCCGGCGGGTCTTTTGCCGCGTCGGCCGCCATCGGCGAACTCGACGCCAGAAGTCCTCTGACTTCCGCACTCTGCCCCTTGCCCGCCGCGTGTTCTTCGGCCGCGTGGCCCTTGCCCCAACCGCCCGTCGCGGGGTTCCAGATGACGGGGTCGAGCCAGTTGACGATGTTGGCCTTGCCGCCGACGTGCGCGCCGCCCGTGAACGCCGGGCTGATGCCGATGAAGCCGCCGACGACCGCGAGCACGGCCAAGACCGCGAGCGGAACCCACATCGACGCGGGCGACTCGTGCGGGATGATCGAGCCGTGCCCGTGTCCGTGGGCATCGTGCCCGTGCGCGTCGTGCGCGTCCGGGTCGTGCGCGTGTTCGCGCTCGGGGTCGTGAACGTCTCGGCCCGAGGCGTCGAGGTGGGCGCGCGGGTCGGGCTGCGCGGTGTCGGCGAGGTGTTCGACGCCGACGTGCTCGCCCGGCTCGTGGCGCGGGCGGTCGCCGGCCGACTCCGTCACGGCGTCGTGCGGCTTCTCGCCCTCGGCGTAGGCGTGCGCGTGCGCCTCGTCGGCCTGCCCGCCCGCCGGCACTTCGAGGAAACGCTCGCGCCCCCAGAAGGTCATCGCGACGAGGCGCGTCATGTAGAAGGCCGTGCAGGTCGCCGCGATGGTGGCGACTATCCAGAGCAGCCAGCCGTAGGGGATGTAAGTCGTCGAGGCCGTGTTCCAGAGAATCTCGTCCTTCGACCAGAAGCCGGAGAACGGGATGATGCCGCAGATGGCGAGCCAGCCCGCCAAGAAAGTGATGTAGGTCTTCGGCATATACTTCCGAAGGCCGCCCATCCTTCTCATGTCCTGCTCGTGGTGCATCCCGTGGATGACCGAGCCCGCGCCGAGGAACATGAGCGCCTTGAAGAAGGCGTGCGTCATGACGTGGAAGATGCCGATGACGAACGCGCCGACGCCGCAGGCCAGAAACATGAAGCCGAGCTGCGAGACGGTCGAGTAGGCTAAGACTTTCTTAATGTCGTTCTGCGTGATGCCGATGGTCGCGGCGAACAGGGCCGTCGCCGCGCCGACGACGGCGACGACGAGGAGCATCGTCTGCGAGTGCTGAAAGATGACGGTCGTCCGCGTCACCATGTAGAGGCCGGCCGTGACCATCGTCGCCGCGTGAATCAGGG
>DASQDT010000135.1:0-19469 GCA_035634035.1 Pyrinomonadaceae bacterium
AACCTCCTGACGGCCGACGCCGAGACCGTCGGACAACTCGACGGCGCGGCCGCGCGCGCGGGCGCGACTCTCAGCGTCTTTCTCAAAGTCGACTGCGGCTACCACCGCGTCGGCGTCGAGCCCGACACGCCCGAGGCCGTCGAGATTCCGCGCCGCATTCAGGACGCGCGACACTTGCGCTTCGCGGGCATCCTCACGCACGCCGGCCACTCCTACCACGCGCGCGCGCGCGAAGAACTTCTGGCGCTCGCGCGTCACGAGCGCGACGTGATGGTCGAACTGGCCGCGCGCCTGCGCGACGCGGGCGTCGAAGCCCCCACGGTCAGCGTCGGCTCGACACCGACCGCGACGCACTACGACCACCTCGAAGGCGCCGACGAGATGCGCCCCGGCAACTACATTTTCTTCGACGCCTTTCAGGCCACGCTCGGAAGCTGCACGTTTGACGACTGCGCGCTGACCGTCCTCGCCTCCGTCGTCCACCGCGACACGGCGCGCCGCCGCGTCGTCATCGACGCGGGCGCCGTCGCGCTCTCGAAAGACCGCGGCCCCGTCGAGTTCGACGCGTCGTGCGGCTACGGCAGAGTGCTTGACTTGGAGGGAAACGACTTGGGATTGCGCGTCGGCGGGCTCTCGCAGGAGCACGGCGAGGTCGTCGCGCCGGACGACGGGGACGGCAGCGGAGGCGACGGGGGGCGCGCGGCTTTGGAGCGTATGCGCGTCGGCTCGCGCGTGCGCGTGCTCGCCAACCACTCGTGCCTGACGGCCGCGCAGCACGGCTCTTATCACGTCGTCGAGGACGGCCGCGTCGTCGGCCGCTGGGAGATAATGCGCGGCTGGTGAGTCGCGCGCCGAAACGTCATGGCGAAGACGAATTTCGAGAGGCTCGGCGCGTTCGCCGAAGGCGGGAAGAAGAAAGGCGGGGTCTACGTCGTCGTCGAGACGCCGAAGGGCAGCCGCAACAAGTACGAATATGACGAAGGGCTCGGCCTCTTCAAGCTCGGCGGCGTGCTCCCGGCCGGCGCGGTCTTCCCCTTCGACTTCGGCTTCGTGCCCCGCACGCTCGGCGGCGACGGCGACCCGCTCGACGTGCTCCTGCTGATGGACGAGCCGGCCTTCCCGGGCTGCCTAGTCGAGGCGCGGCTCGTCGGCGTCGTCGAGGCCGAGCAGACCGAGCGCGACGGCGAGACGACGCGCAACGACCGACTCGTCGCCGTCGCCACGGAGTCGCGCGCGCTCCGCAAGGTGCGCTCGCTCGCGACGCTCCCCGAGTCGACGGTCGAGGAGATCGAGCACTTCTTCGTCTCCTACAACGACATCAAGGGCAAGACCTTCCGCCCCCTCGCCCGCGGCGGCCCCTCGCGCGCGCTCGCCGTCGTCGAGCAAGGCGTCCGGCGATTCCGAGACAAAAAAAGTGACGAGTGATGAGTAATGAGCAAAAAAGGCTTGCCTTAACTCATCACTAAAAACGGCGACGAGTGGCGAGCTAGGAACTCGTCTTCAACTCGTCACTGTTTTTTCGGCGGGAAGAGGAAGCGCAAGATCGGCTCGACGCGCTCGGCCCACGCCGCCTCGTTGTGCTTCGCGCCCTCGGCCTCGAAGTACTTGAGGTCGAGGCCCTCGCGCCAGCCTTCGGCGACGAGCGCGTCGCGCAGGCGGCGCGCGTCGGGCGCGGCCTCCTCCGACTCGTCCGTCCCCGTGTCCACCCACACGCGCAGCGCCGGCTTCTTCCTGAGCGCCGCCACCTCCGAGAGAATCGCGCGCTCGGCCCACCAGACCGAGGGGCTGACGACGGCCAGCTTGCCGAAGACGTTCGGGTGGCGCAGGCCCAAGTGCAGCGAGACGAGCCCGCCGAGCGACGAGCCGCCGAGCGCCGTGTCGGACGCGCCGCGAAGCGTGCGGTACTGCGCGTCGATGAAGGGCTTCAGTTCCTCGACTATCATCCGGCCGTAGGCGTCGGCCCGCCCGCCCGCCTTGTGCCGCTCGTCGCGGACGGGCGTGTACTCGTCCACGCGCTGGCTCCCGGCGTTGTAGATGCCGACGACGATGACGGGCTCTATCTGGCGCGCGCGGATGAGCCGCTCGGCCGTCTCGTCCACGCGCCACTCCTGTCCGGGGATGAACGAGGTCGCGCCGTCGAAGAGGTTCTGACCGTCGTGCATGTAGAAGACGGGGTAGCGCCGACGCCTCTCGGAGTCGTAGCCCGGCGGCAGGTAGACGATGACGTCGCGCGCGGCCGCGAGGTGTTTGGATTGAAATTTCGAGTGGGTGCGGATGTTGCCCGTCAGCGTGTGCGCGGGCTGGTTCTGCGCGCGCGCCTCGGCGACGCCGCCGGCCGCGAAGATGGTCGAGAGCGCGAGCGCGTGGAAGGCGCGTCTGCGCGCGACGCGCCGCTCGCCTGTCGGTTTTTTCTTCATGCTTCCCTGCGTGTTTCGGTGACGCGAGTTTTTATCCTTCGGCCTCGCGCGAGATTGCGGCCTCGCCGCCGACGCGGGAGGCGAGGCGCGCGAGCAGGATGAGGACGACGACGGCGACGACGGTCGCCAAGATGGCGTACGTGTAGAGGCCGGCGAGGTTGTCGTCCGCGCCGAAGTACTGCTGGATGGTCGCCTTGATGGCCTCGTTCCACGCGAGCGCCGCGACCAGCCCGAGTGAGGCCGAGGCGAGCGTGATCATCGTCTGCACGAGCACACGTGTTCTGTTCATGTCGATTCTCTTTTCGTCGGGGCCGGGCACGTTTTTAATCTAAGAGCTTGTCAGTTTGCTTCTAAGGGAAGACGGCCGCGGAGTCAATGATAAAATGGCCCCGCGCCCCCGCGACGAACGAAGGGCCCGAGACGCATGAAAAGATTTTTTCCCACGCGGCTGCTCCTCGCCGCCGCCATCGCCCTGCACGCCTGCGCGCCCGCGCGGGCGCAGACGGGCACGGCAGCCAAGACGGATGAGGAGTTCCGCGTCTTCGACTCGGCGGGGAAGCCTTCGACGCTCGAAGAGGTCGTCGGCGCGATGGGCGGGGCCGACGCGGTGCTCGTCGGCGAGGTGCACGACGACGCGGTCGGCCACCGCGTCGAGGCGGAGCTTCTGCGCCTCGCCTACGCGCGCTTCGGCGCGGGCGCGGGAGGGGGGCGTGCGCCGCGCGCCGTCGCCGTCTCACTTGAGATGTTCGAGCGCGACGTGCAGACCGTCCTCGACGAGTACCTCGCCGGCCTCATCAGCGAGCGCCACTTCCTGCTGAGCAGCCGGCCGTGGGGCAACTACGAGACGGACTACCGCCCGCTCGTCGAGTTCGCGCGCGCGCACAAGCTGCGCGTCATCGCGGCGAACGCGCCGGCCCGCTACGTCTCGCGCGTCGCGCGCGGCGGCGCGGAGTCGCTTCGCGAGTTGCCGGAGGCGTCGAGGGCTTGGCTCCCGCCGCTGCCCGTCGCGCCGGCCTCGCGCGAGCTGGCCGCGAATTTCAGGCGCGTGATAGGCGGCGGCGCTGACAACCCGGCGCACGGCTCCGACTTTCTGCTCGACGCGCAGAACCTGCGCGACGCCGCGATGGCCCACGCCCTTGCCGAGCACCTGCGGCGCGACGGACGCGCGCTCGTCATCCACTTCACGGGCCTCTTCCACACCGCGGGGCGTCTCGGCGTGCCCGAGCACCTCGCGCGTTTCCGCCCGCGGGCGCGCGTGCTCGTCGTGACCATCTCGCCGCGGCCCGCCCTCACAGACTTCGACGCGGCGGCCGTGCGGAATGGCTCGGGCGACTTCGTCATCATCACGCGCGCCGCTCGGGCGCGTTAGGCGGGCGCCGACGCTTGCCAAGCGGGCGCGGGCCGTGCAAAATAGCCGTTCGGTCAGCGCCGCGGATTCGCGTCCGTGGCGGCCCCCGAAAATTTACCCGAGTTAAAAAAGGCGGTGATGCTCCCGGACTGAGAAGTGTGAACGCAGAGTAAGCAGTCGCTTTCGTTTCAACGAAACAGTTTCAGACAAGCTAACGGAGAGTAAGCGAATGGCAACAGTCACCGTCAATCAGGGCGAGTCCATCGAGAGCGCCCTGCGCCGCTTCAAGCGCAAGGTCATGTCGGAGGAGATCATCAAGGACGCGAAGAAGCACGCCTTCTTCATGTCGCGCGGCCAGAAGGCCAAGCTCAAGTCGGCGATGGCGCGCAAGCGCAACAAGCGCAAGTCGCGCCCGCAGCGCCCGCGCAGCAGCTGACCGAACTCCACGACGCGAACGACAGAGCGCGGACGCCGTTCACACCGGACGGCGTCCGCGCTCTCTTTTTGCGCCGCGCCCTCTTCGGCTATACTCTCGCCGTCCGCCACTTATAACCTTTCGGCGGCCGAAATTTCCCGACATTTTCCGAGACCGTGACACGCGAAACGCGTGTCCCTTTCTCACATCACGGAGGTCAGTCATGTCGAACGAAGAGACGAACAGGGCGGGCGAAGAATTGGACGTGGAGACGGTGAACGAGGAGGACGTGCGCGCCGAAGGCGGGGTGGTCGCGGCGGCCGGCGGCGGCCACTACATGCACTTCCAGAACGGTGCGTTCGATTGGTCGGAACAACTCTACGAAGGGTGCAAATTAGTGGTCGAGGTCAGCATCTGGCCGTCCAAAGCTAGGTACTACAGAACCGAGCTGACGCGCGAGCGGCCGACCGGCACGCCGTACCGGCCGCTCTTACAGAACCGGAGCTACATCGTCTCGTTCTACTTACGGAACGCGCTCCCCGACGGCCGCTGCCCCGGCGGCGACCCGTGGCCGGAGGCCACCAGCAAGCTCTTGTCGGTGTCGGGGGGCGACAAGATGGTCAAGCTCATCGGCGGCTCGCAGGGCTTCGAGGTGGTGGTGAGCGACTATTAAAGGTTCTCGATTTCGACCGGCTCGACCGCGTCGGCCAAATCGAACCCGAAGACGCGCGAGTAGAAGTAGAGCTCGCCGTCGAGCGCGCGCTTGATGTTCTCGGCCCGGCGGAAGCCGTGCTGCTCGCCCTCGAAGGCGACGTAGGCGACGGGCAGACCCTTGCGCCTCAGGGCCTCGACCATCGTCTCGGCCTGATTCGGCGGCACGACCTTGTCCTCCAAACCCTGAAAGAAGATGACCGGGCACGACAGCCGCTCGGTGAAGTTGATGGACGAGCGCTCGCGGTAGATGTCCTCGCGCGCCGGGTACGGACCGACGAGCCGCTCAAGGTAGCGCGACTCGACCTTGTGCGTGTCGCGCACGAGCGCGCCCAAGTCGCTCACGCCGTAGTGGCTCGCGCCGGCGCGGAAGAGGTCGCGGAAGGTCAGCGCGTTTAAGACCGTGAAGCCTCCCGCGCTCCCGCCCGTGATGGCGCAGCGCGCGCCGTCGGCGAGTCCGCGCTCGACCAGATGACGCGCGCCGTTGACGCAGTCGTCAACGTCGACGATGCCCCAGCGGTCGTTGAGGCGCATACGGTACTCGCGCCCGTAGCCGGTGCTCCCGCCGTAGTTGACGTCGAGGACGGCGATGCCGCGGCTCGTCCAGAACTGGATTTCGAGGCGCAGCGTCGTCGTCGTCATCGAGGTCGGGCCGCCGTGGCACTTGACGACGAGCGGCGGGCGCTCGCCCTCGGGCGCGGCGAAGTCCTTGTTGCGCGGCGCGTAGTAGAAGGCGTGCGCCGTCAGCCCGCCCTCGGTCGGGTACTCGACGGCGCGCGGCACAGAGACGTAGCCCGCGTCGACCGCCGCCTCGCTCGAACGCTTGAGCACCCGCGTCTCGCGCGTGTCCAAATTCAGCTCGACGACGGCCGAGCGCTCCGTCGGCGTGCCGGCGCGGAAGGCGGCGCGGCCGCCGGCGACTTTGACGGAAGTCACGTCGGTGTAGGGCGACTCGACTTGTTCGAGCGCGCCGGTCGCGGCGTCGAGCACGGCGAGGCGCGACTGCCCGCGCTCGACGCAGGCGCAGAGGATCTTCTCCTCGGAGATGAAGCCGTAGAGCGACGCGCCGAAGACCCAGAGCGGGATGCCGAACTCGGCCTCGCGCGCGTGAAGGTGTCGGGCCTCGCCGCCCGCGTCGAGCCTGTAGAGGTTCCACCAGCCCGTGCGGTCGGAGACGAAGTGGAGGACACCGGCGGGCGACCACTCGGGCTGCACTATCGACTCCTCCGGCCCGCCCGCGACCAGACGCTTCGAGACGACCGAGCCCCCCTCGTCCAACTCGCCGACCCACAGCTCGCAGCCGTCCCACGGCATATTCGGGTGATTCCACGCGAGCCACGCGAGCCGCCGCCCGTCGGGGCTCAGGCGCGGCGCGGCGTAGAAGTCGTTGCCGGAGACGACGACCTGCCCGCCCTCCTCGTCGCCGTCGGCGCGGAAGCGGACGACCGTGTTCAGCGGCTCGCCGCCCTCGGTGTGATCCTCGCGCACGGCGTAGACGACGCCGCGCCGGCGGTCGACGGAGAAGTCCGCGAAGCGCAGGGCGGCGTCGGGCGTGACGGGTTCGGGCGCTGAGCGCGCGGAGGACGGGTCGAGCGTCTGACGGTAGACGCGCTGGTCTGTGAAGTTCGTGAAGTAGAGCGTGCCGTTTGAGACGGCGTAGTCGCCGCCGCCGTACTCGTGCACGCGCGTGCGCGCGTTGAACTCGCGCGGCGTCAGGTCTTCCGTGCGCCCGTCCGCGGCGCGGCGCACGACGCAGTTGCGCCCGCCCTCGGTCGGCCGCCCCTCGACCCAGTAAGTGTCTCCGCCGTCGAGCGCGACCTGACCGAGCGCGACGCTCCCGCCCACGATGAGGTCTGAGGTGATGGGCGACTTCCAAGAGCCGTAGGGCGCAGTTTGCTGTGACATGGTTTGGGTCTCCGTGTGTTTATTTTTGGCGCGTGAGGCGCGCGTTACAGCGGCACGCGGTCGAGCGGCGGCGCGACCGCGGCGAAGTCCGTGGCGAAGCGTGCGGCGTAGCCGTCGAGAAGCTCGCGGACGCGCGCGAGGCTCGGCGACGAGACGACGAGCCCGACGTGGTGTGCCTTGCGCACGCGGAAGAATATCTCCGGGTCGTCGTACCCGGACGTGTCGGGCCACTCCTGACGCGCGAGCGAGAGCGCGATGCCGCCGTAGTCGCGGCGCGGCGCGGGGCGCTCGTCTTCGGGGCGCTCGCCGCCCGCCAACTCCACCCGCGCCCACTCGCGCCAGAGGTTGACGCCCGTTGCCGCCTCCTGAAGCTCCGCGATGAACGCGCCGCCGACGCGCGCCGCGACTTCGAGGAAGTAGAGCTGGCCGTCGTCGCGCCCGCGTATGAACTCGGCGTGCGTCGCGCCGCTCTCAAGTCCCAGAGCCTTAATCAGCTTCGCGTTCATCTTCAAAAGCTGCTTGTGCTCCGCCGTGTCGTACTCGACCGTGTGGGAGGTGAAGACGCCGCCGACGTGCGAAACGTCCATCGGCGGCCGCCCGTAGCGGCTCGCCCCGGCGAAGGTGATGCGCCCGCGCTCGACCATCGAGTCGACGTGGAAGACCTCGCCGGGCACGTAGCGTTCGAGCAGATAGAATGACGAGCGCTCGTGCGCGGCCGCGCGCTCGTCGAGCTCGTCCATCGCGCGCCAGACCTGCTCGGAGTCTTCGAGCTTGCGGATGCCGATGGCCGACACGTCCGAGCGCGGCTTCAAGACCCACGGCGGGGGGACGCGCTCCATGAACTCGCCGACCTCCTGATAGTTGACGAGGCGCACGAAGTCGGGGACGCGCAAGGACGCGCGGCTCGCGGCGACGCGCATGGCGAGCTTGTCGCGGAAGCGGCGCGCGGTCGTCGCCGTCATGCCGGGCAGTTGCAGGTGCTCGCGCGCCAGAGCCGTGTTGACCACGTCGAACTCTTCGAGCGCGACGAGGCGGTCGAGTTGGACGCGGCGCGCGGCGTGCGTGACGGCTTGGATGAAGAGGTCTGTCGTCGCGCCGTTGGGCAGGGCCGTCAGGTCTTCGAGCGCCTCGCGCGGCCATCCCTCGGCGAGCGTCCTCTCCTTCGTCAGCAGGAGGACGCGCGCGCCGCGCTCGCGCGCCTCGCGCAAGAAGTCCGCGCCCTTGAAGAAGCTCGCGACGCAGAGGATGTTCACGGCACGCGCTCCCGCGCCCGTCTCAAGGCCGACGGCGCCACGTCTGTCCGGGTTGCTAGAGCGTGAGAAGTATAAGACGAAAAGGGGCGGCCGGGTAGTTCCCGCCGCCCCTTGAGTCGGATGACGATGCGTTGCGCTCGTCAGTAGATGTTGAAGCTGTACTCGATTGTGATCCACTGCGAGACGGGCCGCCCGTCCTTCTGCGCGGGCTGGAACTGGATGCGCCGCGCGGCGGCGATGGCGCGCTCGGTGAGGCCGTCGGGCAGGCCCTTGACGACCGAGATGTTCGAGACGCTGCCGTTCGCGCCCAAGACCATCTTGATGCGCACCGTCCCCGTCACCTGATTCTTGCGCGCCTCCTCCGTGAAGCCCGGCTCGGGCTTCGACGTGATGACGGCCTTGCGCGTCACCTCGCGAGATTGGAAGGTGCGGTTGTAATCGACTTCGCGGCCTCCGCCGCCGCCGCCGGGCCCGCCGCCGCCGTAGTTCGTGGCCCCGCCGCCGGTGTTCTCACCTTCGCCCGGCCCGAACCCGCGCCCGTCGCCCGAGCCGACGCCGCTGCCTTTGCCGTCGCCGATGCCGCGGCCTTCACCCGGCCCGGAACTCGGCGTGGTGGATGTGGATTTCGGGTCGCCGAACGGGATGTTGCGCGTGTCGGTCGGCATGATGACCGAGTCGCCGACGATGTGCGGCAGCACGGGCAAAGAAGCGTTCTTGACGGGCGAAGGCGTCGGGCTCACGGCGACTATCTGAGGCAGACGCTCCGCCGGGGGCAGCTTGCCGTAGGAGGCGGGCAACTGCTCTTGGCGTCCGCCGCCGCCGCCGCCGCCGGCCTTCTCCTGCTTCGGCTTCGCGCCGCCGCCCTTACCCTTCGCAGTCCCGGCCGTCCCCTCGTCGGGCTCGGGCTGCTCCTTAGGGATGTCGATCATCGTGGCGATCATGTCCGCCGGAATCTCTTCGACCTTCAGGTAGACGGAGTAAGTCGCCTGCTTCGGATCGACGCCCTCCTGCAGGGGCGAGGCCGTAAACGTCAACTGACGAAGGTTGTCCTCGTCGCGCCAGAGGAACTCGCGCACGTCGGGCTGCTGCAACTCGGCCGGCGGGGCGTCCATGAAACGCGCCTTGAGGATGGCCGCCTGCGTGACGCCCGACTCGGTGCGGCCCGAGCGCCAGCGCCGGTCTTCGAGGAAGTCGGCCAGCGTCACGGCCGTCGCCCTCAACTGCTGCCACGTCTGCGGCTTCGAGGAGACCTCGACGTTGATCTCGCGGACGCGGTCGTTCTCCAAGACGATGCGGTAGGCGCGCGCCCACTCGAACTTGAGGCCGGTGCTGCCGAGGCCGAAGTCGAAGCCGAGGTTGTCGCCGCTCAGGGTGGCGACGGTCGAGCCCTCCTCGCCCCCGACCTGCGCGTCGGGCGCGGCGACGACGGGGTCGCCCATCTTCAGGGACGAGCGCTGGCGCACGTCGCCCAGACTCATCCCCACGTCGGCAACAAGCTGGCCGTCGGACATGAACCACTTGTAGACGGTCTTGAACGGGAAGACGAGGAGCGTGACGGCGAGCGCCATGCCGAGGACGCCGGCCAAGATCGAGGCCGGGACGTAGGGCTGGCGGAAGAACTTCTTGGCGAGCAGGCCGTAACCGATGGCCGTCCGCTCGGCGAAGCCCATCGGGTCTTTCTTGAACTCGGGCCAAGTCAACTGCGACTCGCGCGCGACCTCGCCCAACTCCCTCCGCAGGCGCTGCGTCAGGCCGTCGTCTTGGAGCATCGTCAGGCGATACTCTTCGCGCTCGCGCGCGGCCGACGAGGTGACGACCGTCTGCTCGGTGTCGGGCGAGCCGTTGCCGGCGATGTGGCCGGACGCGGCGGCGAAGTGGGTGCCGGACGCGGCGGGAGCGTCCGAAGAGGCGGCGGCGGTCGCGGCCGTCTGCGGCTCGACTCGCGCGGCGCGGGCCGCGCTGTCGTCGGCCGCCGCGGCGGCGACGGTCTGCTCGGTCACCCGCGGCGGCTGGGCCGGGGCGTCGGCGAAGAGCGAAGGCTCGTCGGCCGCGAACGGCTCAGCGGCGGGGGCCGTCGCCCCGTTCGAGAGCGCCGACCCGTCGACCGGGCAGAACAAGAACTTGGAATTTTGGTCGAATACTTCGCCGCACGTCTGGCACTGTTTCATCTTAGACACCTCGCCCCAAGACGGATTATAACGAATTTGAAGCCTTCACGCACCGCTCAAAACGAGTGATGTTGGGTGGGAAAAATCCGGAACGACTGTCGTCCGGGGAAATGGCCCGCCGCTTTCGCCCGCCCGGTACACACGAAAACCGCCGTGGCGACCCTAGACAGCTTAGACTCTAAGGTTGCCGCAGACGTTGCACGCCCCAATTTCTACTTTTTAAAGGGGAAGACGGGCGCCGCGACCGACGCCCGCGGCCGGGTCGCCGCCGACGCGCGCGCCGCGACGGCCCTCGCCCGCCGCGATGTTCGGTTGACGCCCCTCGGGGGCGCATCTAAACTCCGTGCGGTGGTCTCCCGCTCGGCCCGTCCGGACTCGATTTTCAGATGATGAAACCCAAAGTGACAAAGACCCCGCCGCGCGACGCGAAGACGCGCGCGGCCGCCCTCGCCCTCTGCGCCCTGCTCGCGCTGCTGCCGCTCGCGGAGGCGCGCGGGCAGAGTCCGTCCGCGCCGCAGGCGGAGAAGCTTCTCAACGGCCTGCGGGTTCTCGTCTCGCACCGGCCGGGCGAGCCCGAGGTGACGCTCAAGCTCCGCGTCCACAGCGGCGCGGCCTTCGACCTCGCCGTCAAGGAGGGGACGACGGCGCTCGTCGGCGACGCGCTCTTCGCCGACGGCTCGGCGCGCGACTTCGTCGTCGGCGAGCTGAAGGGGCGTCTGGAGGTCTCGACCGGCTACGACTCGGTCGACGTTCTGATGTCGGGGCCGGCCGAGGAGTTCGAGCGTCTGGCCGAGCTCCTGCGCAACGCCGTCATGGGCGGGCAGATTAAGGCCGAGACGTTCACGCGCCTGCGCGAGGCGCGCTCGCAGACCCTGAGCGCGCTCGGCGTCGCGCCCGCCGCCGTGGCCGACCGCGCGGTCGCCGTCCGCCTCTACGGCGCGCACCCTTACGGACGCGCCTACGGCGGCACGCCCGAGTCGCTCACCCGCGTCGAGCGCGGCGACGTCATCCACGCGCGGGAGAGATTTTTGACGCCCGACAACTCGACTTTGGTCGTCGTCGGGGGCGTCGAGCCGCGCCGCGCGATGCGCGCTCTGCGGCAGTACCTCGGCGGGTGGCGCAAGTCCGACGCGCGCGTGCCCGCCACCTTCCGCCAGCCGCAGACGCCCGACGCGCGCACGCTCGTCGTCGAGCGCGCCGGAGCCCCGGACGCCGAGATTCGACTCGCCTTGCGCGGCCTCTCGCGCGCCGACTCGGACGCCCCGGCCGCGCGCGTGCTCGCCCTCGTCGCGCAGGAGCGCTGGCTCACGGCCGCGCCCGAGCTTAAGAGCCGCGCCGCCTTCGTCCGCCACGACGCGCACGCGCTCGGAGGGACGTTCGTGATGGGCGCGTCCGCGCCCACGGAGTCGGCCGCGCAGTCGCTCGACGCGGCGCGCAAAGTCCTGCGCGCGCTCGCCTCCGCGCCGCCGACCGCCGACGAGTTCGCGCGCGCGCGGAGCGCGGCCGCCGCCGTCTTGACGAAGGACGCGGAGCGGCCCGAAGCGGTCGCCGACGTTTGGCTCGACGCGCAGACCTACGGCCCGACGGCGAACTCGGCCGACTGGGCGCGCGCCATCAACTCGCTCACGCCCGCCGACGTGCAGCGCGTCGCCGCGCGTCTGTTCGCGAACGCGACTCCGGCCGCCGTCGCCGTCGGCGACTCGGCGCGTCTCCGCGTAGACCTCGCGCCGCTCGGCGGCGTCGAGGTGCTCGGCGCTAACGCCGACGTGCGCGCCGACGCGCCCGCCCCCGCGGCGCCCAAGCAGCCCGCGCCGCTCAAACGCCCGTAGTCGTTTCATAAACAAATCGCAAGCCTTCCGCAACCAACCGATTTACTAAAAGTCATTATTGTGTCTGGCAGAACGGAACCCGGAGCAGACTCGGAGAGTCAGGAGCACGCGCGGCGCGTGCGCGGTATGTTCGCGCGAATCGCCGGCCGCTACGATCTTTTAAATCACCTGCTCTCGGCCAATACTGACGCGCGCTGGCGAAAGTTAGTCGCCAAACGTCTCGGCGAGACGCTGCGGCCCGGCGCGCACGTGCTCGACGTGGCGTGCGGCACGGGTGACCTCGCTTTCGCTCTGGCGGAAGCCTCGCCGCACGTCCGCGTCGTCGGCGTCGACTTCTGCCGGCCGATGCTTGAGCTCGCGGCCGCGAAGTCTGAAAGACGGAAGGCGGGCGCGGTCGCCTTCGTCGAGGGCGACGCGCTCAGGCTGCCCTTCGCCGACTGCGCGTTCGACGCCGTCTCGATAGCCTTCGGCCTGCGCAACCTCGCGCGCGTCGAGCAGGGGTTGGAGGAGCTTCTGCGCGTCTTGAAGCCGGGCGGGCGGGCGGCCGTGCTTGAGTTTTCGCGGCCCGTCGTGCCGGGCTTCCGCGCACTTTTTCAGTTCTACTTCACGCGCGTCCTGCCCTTCGTCGGCGGCGTCGTGAGCGGTTCGCGCGGCGCATACGAGTACCTGCCGCGCTCGGTCTCGAAGTTTCCCGACCAGCGCGCGCTGGCCGAGATGATGCGGCGCGCGGGGTTCGAGCGGGTCGAGTTTCAGAATCTGACGGGCGGGGTCGCGGCGCTGCACACGGGCGCGCGCCCGCAGTCGTAGACGAGTCATCACGGGCTAGGCCGCGACTGCCCCACAGGCGGACGCGACCCATGACGTAGCCCGATGGATAGCCACTCGCGCGCCGGTTGTCGGGGCCGTCGCGCGGGCCGGCACTCCGTCGGGCTACGTTTCTTTTTTGTCCGTGCTATCATCTTCACGCCTTTCGACTCCAAACTCTTCCGAAGCGTCAGGTGATGAAGCACAGGCTTCTGGACATTTTGCGCCGCGGCGTGATCCTGCTGCTCGTCGTGTGGACGGTCGTCTCGCTCGTCACGCTGCTCATCGAGCTCGTGCCCGGCGACCCGGCGACCGCCATCCTCGGCGAGCAGGCCAGCCCCGCGCAGCTCGAACAGTTCCGGCAGAAGCACGGGCTCGACCGCCCCGCCTTCTTCTTCAGCTACGCGCCCGACGCGGCGGGCGCGCGCCGCTTCCAGTGGCACGGGTTCGAGAACCGCTACGTCGAGTACTGGCGCGGCATCCTGCGCGGCGACATGGGGCGCTCGTTCCGCAACGAGGAGCGGCCCGTCAGAGACCTAATCCTCTCGCGCTACGGGGCGACGATAAGACTCGCGCTCGCCTCGCTCCTCGTCGCCGTCGCCATCGCCATCCCGCTCGGCGTCGTCGCGGGCACGAACCGCGGCAACCTCCTCGACAACGCCTTGTCGGTCGTCGCGCTCGTCGGCATCTCCTTGCCGAGCTTTGTCGTCGGCCCGCTGCTCATCTACCTCTTCGCCGTCAAGCTCGGCTGGCTGCCCGTCTCGGGGAGCGACAGCCCGACGAGCATCGTCCTGCCGGCCATCACGCTCGGCGCGGCGCTCTCGGCGCTGCTCACCCGCATGGTGCGCTCGTCCGTCATCGAGGAGATGGGCGAGGACTACGTGCGGACGGCGCGCGCGAAGGGTTTGAGCGAGCGCACGGTCGTCTACAAGCACGTCCTGAAGAACGGGCTGATTCCCGTCGTCACGATTCTCGGCCTCCAGCTCGGCGTCCTGCTCGCGGGCGCGATCATCACGGAGAAGATTTTCAACTGGCCGGGTCTGGGCCTCCTGCTCGTCGAGGAAGGCATCGCGAAGCGCGACTACCGGCTCGTGCAAGGCTGCGTCCTCGTCATCAGCGTCACCTACATCTTGGCCAACGCCCTGACCGACCTCCTCTACCGCCGGCTCGACCCGCGCATCAGACTCTCGTGAACCGCCTCGCCATCTTCGGCCTCGCCTTCATCGCGCTGCTCGTCGCGCTGGCGATGTTCGCGCCCCAGATCGCGACGCACGACGTGGCGGCGACCAACCTCTCGGCGCGCTACCTCTCGCCTTCGGCCCAACACTGGTTCGGGACGGACGCGACGGGCCGCGACATCTTCTCGCGCGTCATCTACGGCGCGCGCATCTCGCTGCGGGTCGGCCTCGTCGTCGTCGCCGTCTCGGCCGTCGTCGGGACGTTCATCGGCGCGCTCGCCGGCTACTACGGCGGGTGGGTCGACCGCGTCGTGTCGGGCTACGTCTTCAACGTCTTCCTCGCCTTCCCCGGCCTGCTCTTAGCGATTGCGATGGTCGCTTTCTTGGGCGCGGGTCTCAACAAGCTCATCCTCGCGCTCTGCATCATCGGCTGGGTCGGCTACGCGCGTTTGATTCGCGGGCAGGTCTTGAAAGTCCGCGAGTACGACTTCGTGCAGGCGGCGCGCGCGCTCGGCGCGGGCGACCTGCGCATCCTCTTCGTCCACATCATGCCGAACGCGGTTCAGCCCCTCATCGTGCAGGCGAGTCTCGGCATGGCGGGCGCCGTGTTGTCGGAGGCGGCGCTCTCGTTCCTCGGGTTGGGCGTGCCGCCGCCCGCGCCTTCGTGGGGCGTGATGCTCGAAGAGGCGCGCGACATCACGACGCTCGCCAACGCGCCGCACGCGCTCATCTTCCCCGGCGCGGCCATCGCCTTGACCGTCCTCGCCTTCAACTTCCTCGGCGACGGCCTCCGCGAATACCTCGACCCGCGACAGCGCAAACGCTGAACGGCGCATGGCCCTCACGCTCGAAAGCACAGACGCAAGTCGTCGAGAATCGGACGCGCCCGCCGCCGCGTCGCGCGGGCCGGCCCACGACGCGCGCCCCGCCATCTCGATTCAGAACGTCACGAAGATTTACCCCGTCCCGCTCGCGCGCGCGAAGCGTTTTTTCCGCATGGACGCGAGCGAGGTGACGGCGCTCGCGGACGTCTCCTTCGACGTGCGCGAGGGCGAGATTTTCGGGCTCATCGGGCGCAACGGCGCGGGCAAGACGACGCTCACCAAAGTCATCGCCACGCTCGTCCAGCCGACGCGCGGCCGCGTAACCGTGCTCGGCTCCGACAGCGTGCGCGACGAGGAGCGCGTGCGCGCGTGCGTCGGATTGGCCGGCGCGGAGGAGCGCAGCTTCTACTGGCGTCTGACGGCCGAGCAGAACCTGATGTTCTTCGCGCGGCTCTACGGTTTGTCGGGCCGCGCCGCGCGCCGACGCATCGGCGAGCTGTTCGAGCAGTTCGAGCTGACGGAGCTCCGCCGCCGACGCTTCGGCGAGCTCTCGACGGGCAACAAGCAGCGCATGGCCGTCGCCCGCGCGATGCTCAACGCGCCGCCCGTCCTCCTGCTCGACGAGCCGACGCGCTCGCTCGACCCCGTCGCCGCCGCGCGGATGCGCGCGCTGATAAGCGAGCTCGTGCGCGGGACGCCGCCCGCCACCGTCCTGCTCACGTCGCACAACCTGACCGAAGTCGAGGAGCTCTGCGCGCGCGTCGCCATCATCAGCGGCGGGCGCATACGCGACGTGGGCACGCCCGCCGAGTTGCGCGCCTCGCACCGCCAGCGCGAGAGCGTGCGCCTCAGCCTGCGCGGCCCGACGCGCGAGGAGGCGGCGCGCGTGCTCGGCGGGGTCGCGCCGGACGTCGAAGTCGAGCGCGCGCCGGACGGCGAAATTGAAGTGCGCTTCACGCGCGAGGTCGGCGACGGCCGTCTCGACGAGGCCCTGCGCGCGCTCCACGCGGCCGGCGCGCGCGTCGTCTCCTGCGAGACCGAGCGCGGCACTCTGCTCGACGTGCTCGAACGCTACGAGGGCGCGGCGGACGAGGGCGACGGGGCGGCGCGCGAAGGCGTCGAAGCGGCGGAGACGAGAGAGACGGGGGGACGGGTTTGAGTCAGAGGCTACAGCTCCCGGCCCGCGTGTGGGCCTTCGTCGTGCGCGACTTCCAGCTCGCGTTCAGCTACCGGCTCGAATTCTTCCTCCGCATCCTGAGCATCCTGTTCATCACGACGACGCTCTTTTTCATCTCGCAGATTTTCGCCTCCGGCTTCGACACGCCTTTCGAGCAGTGGCGCAACCCGTTCCTCGCGTGGATCACGGCCGTCCCGTTCCTCAACTACTTCATGACGGGCTTCTCAAGCCTCGCCGAGGCCATCCGCTCCGAGCAGCGGCAGGGCACGCTCGAAGGCGTCCTGATGACGCCGATAAATCTGCCGACCCTAATCGTCGCCGCCTCCGCGTGGGACTTCGTGTTGGCCACCTTCCACTCGTTCCTCTACCTCTTCTTCGCGTGGGCCCTCTTCGGCGTCGACTTCCGCGGCAACTTCCTGCTCGCGATGCTCTTCCTCGTCGTGACGACGCTCGTCCTCGCCTCGATCGGCATCATCTCGGCGAGCTTCGCGATGGTCTTCAAGCGCGGCGACCCGCTGGCGCTCATCGTCGGCACCGGCTCGGCCCTCTTCTCCGGCGTCTTCTTCCCGTCGCAACTGCTCTCGACGGCCGGCGGCAGCGTCTTCGGGCTCATCTCCTACCTGCTGCCGACGACGCACGGCATCGACGGCATCCGCCGCGTCCTCATTCAAGGCCACGGCCTCTCCGAAGTGCGCGAGCCGCTCGTCACGCTCGTCGTCTACTTGGCCGTCCTGCTCCCCTTCTCCCTCTGGGTCTTCGCGCGCGCCGTCCGCCGCGCCAAGCGCGAAGGCAGCCTGATTCAGTACTGACTCATGCACGTCTCTTACACGCCGCGCTACTACGCCGACATCGGCGAGGGGCACGTCTTCCCGATACGCAAGTTCGAGCTGGTGCGCGACCGCCTGCTCTCGGAGGGCACGCTCGCGCCGCAGGAGATCGTCGAGCCGCGCCCGGCCGCCGTCGAGGACGTGCTTCTGGTTCACACGGAGGACTACGTGACGCGCCTGCGCGCGGGCGCTCTGACGCCGCGCGAGATTCGGCGTTTGGGCCTGCCGTGGTCGAAGGCGCTCGTGCGGCGCTCGTTCCTCGCGACGGGCGGCACGCTCGCCGCCGCGCGGGCCGCGCTCACGGAAGGCGTCGGCTCGAACCTCGCGGGCGGCACGCACCACGCCTTCCCCGACCGCGGCGAGGGCTTCTGCGTGCTCAACGACGTGGCGGTGACGATTCGCGTCCTCAAGCGCGACGGACTCATCGGCCGCGCGGCCGTCGTCGACTGCGACGTGCATCAGGGCAACGGGACGGCCGCCATCTTCGAGTCCGACGAGACGGTCTTCACCTTCTCGATGCACGGCGCGAAGAACTACCCGCTCTTTAAGACGCGCTCGTCGCTCGACGTCGAGCTTCAGGACGGGACGAAGGACGACGAATACCTTGAGACGCTCGCGCGCAGCCTCCCGCGCGTCTTCGGGCACCGGCCCGACATCGTCTTCTACCTCGGCGGCGCAGACCCCTTCGAGGGCGACCGGCTCGGCCGCCTCTCTCTCTCGATGCGGGGACTGAGAGAGCGCGACGAGGCCGTCCTGCGCGCGTCGCGCGAGCGCGGCGTGCCCGTCACGACCGTCATGTCGGGCGGCTACGCGGCCGACATGAGCGACACCGTCGAGATTCACTGCAACACCGTCCGCGCGGCGCGCGAATGCTTCGCGGGCGCGCGCTAAGTTATAATCCGGCGCGGGATGTGGAGGCTCATAAAAAAAATCGCGCTGGTGCTGTTGGCGCTCTTTACGGTGTGGGTCGTCTACGAGGCGGTGACGTTCCCGCGCGTCTCGCGCCTGCGGACGCAGAACCCCGAGACGACGAGCATGATCGAGACGCGTCTCGCCGAGGCGCGCAGAGAAGGGCGCGAGCCGCGGCGCGTGCAGGTCTGGGTGCCGCTCGAACGCATCTCGCCCGACCTCCAGCGCGCCGTGCTCGCGGGCGAGGACGCGCGCTTCACGGCGCACGACGGCTTCGACTATGAGGCCATCCAGAAGGCTTGGGAGGAGGGGCGGCGCGAGGCCGAGAAGGAGGCGCGGGCCGAGGGCGAGAACCCTGAGGAGAGCTGGATACCGCCGCTCCCGAGCTTCAAGCGCGGCGCCTCGACCGTCACCCAACAGCTCGCCAAAAACCTCTACCTCTCGTCCGAGCGCACCTTCGCGCGGAAGCTGCGCGAGGCCGTGCTCACCTACTTCATGGAGAGGTCGCTGTCGAAGCGTCGCATTCTGGAAATCTACCTGAACGTCATCGAGTGGGGCGACGGCGTCTACGGCGCGGAGGCGGCCGCGCGCACCTACTTCAACAAGTCGGCCGCGGACTTGAGCGCGCGCGAGGCCGCGTTCCTCGCCGCGATGATTCCGAACCCGCGCACCGTCTTCAACCCGCAGCCGACCGCGCAGAACCCGAAGTCGAACCTCCGCCGCGTGCAGCGCCGGCAGCGCGCCATCCTGCGCGGGATGCCGCACGTCCGCCTGCCCGCGTGACGAAAATGGCCGAAGGCCGCCCGTCGCCGAGCGGCCTTCGGCCGTGCCCCCCTCTGTTCGTAAAACTCTAGAGCGCGAACTCGCGCGCCAGATCCAGTTCGGCCTTGCGCAGCTCGAAGCGCGCGCGGCCGAGGTTGCCGTCTTCGGCTAGGGCGAGGACGACGAAGTACTCGCGCGTGATGAGTCGGGCGACGAGAGTCATCCCCTCGAAGGCGACGACTATCTCGCGCAGGCCGCCCATCCCCGTGTCGCGGCCCGCGCGCTGTGCGTTGCGCACGAGCGAGGTCACCTCGGCGGCGGCCACGTCCATGTTCGTCTCGCCGCCCTCCTCGGAGAAGACCCTCTCGACGGCGATGCCGTCCGTCCCCATGATCATCGACCCGAGCGCGCCGTCGGTGCGCTCGTTGATGACTTCGAGTGCTTTCCTAAACATCTTCTTCTCTCCTCTCTCGACCGTCAGTCGCGCTCCGGCGTGGGCGGCGTCGTCTGCGCGCCCGACGTGGGCACGGGGACGAGGACGGGGACTTGCTGCTGCTGTTGCTGTTGCTGCTGCTCGACGGGCGAAGTCGTCGGCGTGTTCGTCTGCGGGTTGCCGAGCGGCACGGGCTGCGGGATGGAGACGAAGCGCGTGCCCGTGGAGGTGCCCGTGTCGACGCGGCGGCCCTGATAGTCGGGGCGGTAGATGCGCGGCGTGATGAAGAACAGGATCTCGTCGGTGCTGCGCGTCGTCGCCCGGCGCTTGAAGAGGTTGCCGATGACCGGGATGCCGGAGAGCCCCGGCGTGCGGTTCTGCGTCTCGCCCTCGCGGTCGTTCAAGACGCCGCCGACGACCGTCGTCCCGCCGTCGGGCACGAGCACTTCGGTCTGCATACGCTGCGTGTCGATGCCGGGCGTGCCGAGCGAGTTGGTCAGCGTCAGGTT
>DASQDT010000136.1:0-12915 GCA_035634035.1 Pyrinomonadaceae bacterium
TGCCCGAAGTCGCCGTAGGGCGTCATGGTCGGGGCGGGCGCGCCGTCACCGCGGCGCGCGATGCTGACGCGCGCGCCGGCGACGGGCCGCTTGTCGGCGCGTCCGCGCACGCGCCCCGAGACGACGCGCGCCGCGCGCTCCGAGACGACGATGTCCAGCCCCTCGCGCTCCTCGCCGGCCTCGACGCGGACGGCCGCGGCCTCGCCCGCCGTCGTCGCCGAAGGGTGAAAGGTCGTGAAGAGTTGCCGGCCGTAACTCTCGAACATCTCGGCGAAGCCCGCCACCTCTTCGTCGCGCCGCCCGCCCTCGTCGTCGTGCTCGGCCGACTCGGAGACGCCGACGACGTACTCGCCCGGCGGCAGGCCCGAGACGCGGAAGACGCCGCGGTCGTCCGTGCGCGCGCCCATCACCGCGCCGACGCCGAGCCCGGAGAGAATCTTCACGTAGTGCGCGCCCGCGCGCCGCATGACGTGGACGGCGAGGCCGGGCGCGGGGTCGCCGTCCGCGTAGGTGACGCGCCCCGACAGCGCCGCGCCGCGCCGCGCGCGCACCGTCACCTCGTACGCGGCCTTCCCGTCGACGGTCACCATCTCGAAGTTCTTCGAGACCTCGGTCAGGTCGGGCCGCTCGCGCGTCTCGATGTCGATGTAGCCGACGGGCGTGACGACGCCCGGCGCGTCGACGGCGAGGATGTAGCTGCCCGCCGCGACGTTTTTAATCTCGAACTCGCCGCGCTCGTTCGTCAGCCCGGTGCGCTCCGACCCGCGCTCGTCGGAGTTGAGCAGCTTGACGCGCGCGCGCCGCACGGGCCGCTCCGTGTCGGCGTAGACGGCGCGGCCGCGCACGACCGACTTCGGCTCGGGCGTCTTCTCCTTCTGCCGCGCGCGCGCCGGCGCGGGCGGCGCGACGGCCGCGAGGCACGCGAGCGCGAAAGTGAGAACGGCCGCGATCGTCTCCCGGCGGCGCGGGGCTGTGCGTTGCGAGTTCATCTGTTCGACGGGGGTTGCGGGCGCGGGCTTCTTCGGGCCGACTCGGCGTGCGGGGAGACGTAAAAGAAACCGCTTGACCGCGGCCGCATCTTCGCGCGCGGCCGCGGTCAAGCATTTTTCCACCCGCCGGCTCGGGGCGTCAAGCCCCACCTCTATCCGCCTTCGGTGACGGGCGGCGGCAAAAATCAGTTGACCGGAGAGGATTTATCATTTATTTAAGCCCAATCATGTCAACAACCACAGAACCCGCGCGCCGTGATACGGTCGAGCCGTACATCCCTGCCTCGGAGACGCTGCCCGAAGTGACGGTCAAGGCGGTCGTGCTCGGGGCGCTGCTGGCCGCCGTGCTCGGCGGGGCCAACGCCTACCTCGGGCTCAAGGTCGGGCTGACGGTCTCGGCCTCGATCCCGGCGGCCATCATCTCGATGGCCGTCCTGCGCTTCTTCCGGCGGCACAACATCCTCGAAAACAACATCGTCCAGACGGCCGCCTCCTCGGGCGAGGCCATCGCGGGCGGCGTCATCTTCACCCTGCCGGCGCTCATCATCTTGGGCTACTGGACGAACTTCGAGTACGGCGAGACGCTCGCCATCGCGATAGCCGGCGGCGTGCTCGGCGTGCTCTTCACGATCCCGCTGCGCCGCGCTCTCATCATCGAGAGCGACCTCAAGTTCCCGGAAGGCGTGGCGACGGGCGAGGTGTTGAAGGCGGGCAGCGAGGGCGGCGAGGGGGTGAAGGTCATCGCGGCGGCGGCAATCGGCGCGGCCGTCCTCAAGTTCTGCCAGACCGGCCTCAAGCTGATGGCGGGCGAGGCGACGGGGTCGTTCACCGCGGGCCGCGCCATCTTCGGCGTCGGCAGCAACCTCTCGGTGGCGCTCATCGCGGTCGGCTACATCGTCGGCCTCAACATCTCGATCCTCGTCTTCGCCGGCGGCGCGATCTCGTGGCTGTTCGGCATCCCCATCTACACGGGTCTCTACGGCCTGCCCCCGGCGGCCGTCGACGACGGCGGCGCGCCGCTGGCCGGCTACGCGGCGGCGCAGTTCATCTGGAGCACGAAGATTCGCTACATGGGCGTCGGGGCGATGGTGGTCGGCGGCGTGTGGGCGCTGCTGTCGCTGGTGAAGCCGATTCGCGACGGCGTGCGCTCGTCTCTGGCGGCGGTGCGCGCGGCGCGCACCGGCGAGGAGATGAACGTCCCGCGCACGGAGCGCGACACGCCGATCACGTGGGTGCTCATCGCGACCGTCCTCATGGCGCTGCCGATCTTCCTCGTCTTCATGCGCGTGCTCAACACGGAGGGCTTGGCGCTCTCGCCCGGCCTCTACTGGGCGACGCTCATCTTCGCCACCCTCTTCGCGCTCTTCGCCGGCTTCCTCTTCTCCTCGGTCGCGGGCTACATGGCCGGGCTCGTCGGCTCGTCGAACAGCCCCATCTCGGGCGTCACCATCGCGACCATCCTGACGACCTCGCTCATCCTCCTCGTCCTGCTCGGGACGCAGGTGGACTTCGGCGCGGACGCCGCCAAGTCGTCGGCCGCCGCGGCGGTCGCCATCTTCGTCGGGGCGGTCGTCTGCTGCGCGGCGGCGATGGCGGGCGACAACCTGCAAGACCTGAAGGCGGGTCAGATCGTCGGCGCGACGCCGTGGAAACTCCAAATCATGCAGGTCGTCGGCGTGCTGGCCGGCGCTCTGGCCTGCGCGCCCATCCTGCGCCTGCTCTACGAGGCTTACGGCCTCGGCGGGGTCTTCCCGCGCCCCGGGATGGACCCGGGCGAGATGTTGGCCGCGCCGCAGGCGACGCTGATGCAGTCGGTGGCGCGCGGCGTGTTCGCGCGCAACCTCGAATGGAACATGATCGCCATCGGGGCCTTAATCGCCGTCGCCATCATCGCCTTCGACATGGTGCTCAAGGCGCGGGGCACGGAGTTTCGCGCGCCCGTGCTGGCGGTCGCCGTCGGCATTTACCTGCCGCTTGAGCTTTCGGTCTCGATCTTCCTCGGCGGGCTTGTCGCCTACGCGGCCGGACGTTACCTCTCGCGCCGCTTCCAGCCCGGCGAAACGGATTACCGCGAGGCCGTCATCACTTCGGAGCGGCGCGGCCTGCTCTTCTCATCGGGCCTCATCACGGGCGAGGCGCTCGTCGGCATCCTGCTCGCCATCCCGTTCGCCTACTACCAGAGCACCGACGTGATGAGCATCCCGGCGCTCATGGGCCTCGAAGGCGGGGGCCGCGCGACGTTCGACCAACTCGCGCTCGCGCTGGGGATTGCGGCGACCGTCTTCTTCATCTACTGGCTCTACCGCGTGGCGCGCCGGCACGACTGAGCGCCCCGCACCGCCAGCCGGGGGTTATCGGAATGTTTCTCCAAGCCTCGCGCCGCGCGCTCACCTCCGCGCTCGTCTTCCTCCTCGCCTCGACTGCGCGGCCGGGCGCGGGCGCGCAGACGCCGCGACAAGTGCCCGCGCCGCCTTCGCGGCAGTCCGCGCACGCGATGCGCGCGACCGTGCCGCCCTCGCGCCCGGCCGCGCAGTCGTCGCGCAGCGTGCCCGCGCCCGAGGACGTGCTCGGCTTCCGTCCGGGCGACGACCGCAAGCTCGCGAGCTGGCAGCAGATGGTCGACTACTTCCGCCGCCTCGACGCGGCGAGCGAGCGCGTGCGCTTCGAGGAGTTGGGCAAGACGACGCTCGGCGCGCCCTTCGTCCTCCTCACCATCAGCGCGCCCGAAAATCTCGCGCGCCTCCGGGAGTTCCGCGACATCCAGAGCCGCCTCGCCGACCCGCGCCGCCTCGGCCCCGACGCCGACCGCGAAAGCCGCCGGCTCATCGCGCGCGGCCGAAACGTCGTCCTCATCACCTGCGGAGTGCACTCGACCGAGGTCGGCTCGACGCTCTCCTCCGCGCTCATCGCGCACCGCCTCGCCTCGTCCGACGACGCCGACGTGCAGAAAATCTTGCGCGAGACCATCGTGCTCCTCGTCCCGTCCCTAAACCCCGACGGCGTGGACATCGTCAAGCGCTGGTACGACCGCACGCTCGGCACGCCCCACGAGGGCACTTCCCCGCCCGAGCTCTATCACAAGTACGTCGGCCACGATAACAACCGCGACTGGTACGCCTTCACGCAAGTGGAGACGCAGCTCACGGTCGACAAGGTTCACAACGTCTGGCGCCCGCAGATAGTCCACGACATACACCAGATGGGCGCGGGGAGCGCGCGCCTGTTCCTGCCGCCCTACATGAAGCCGGTCGAGCCGAACGTGCCCGCGCAGGTCGTCGAGGGCTACACGGAACTCGGCCGGCACGTCGCCGCGCGGATGGGCGCGCAAGGCTTCCGCGGGATAGTCACCGACGCCATCTACGACGCGTGGACTCCGGCCCGCGCCTACTCCCACTACCACGGCGGCGCGCGCATCCTCTCCGAGACGGCCTCGGCGCGGCTCGCCACGCCCGTCCAGACGAAGTTCGAGAGCCTGCGCGCATCGAGCGACGAGAACTACGACCCGAAGAAGCCCTCGCCCAACTTCCCCGACGTGTGGCCCGGCGGCGAGTGGACTCTGCGCGACATCACGCGCTACATGACGACGGCCGCCCACGAATTACTTTTGCACGCGGCCGACAACCGCGAGCGCTGGCTCCGTCGCTTCTACGAAGTCGGCCGCGAGGCCGTGCGCCCGCGACGCCGCGGCGAGTTGCAGGGTTTCAGGGTGCTGCCGTCGGAGAACAGCGCCGACCTCGCGAAGATTTTGCAGCGCGCCGGAGTCGAGCTCGAATCCGCGGGAGGCGACGCGCGCGCGCGCGCCCGGCGTCGCGCGACGGAGGGCGGGACGATATTCGTCCGCATGGCGCAGCCCTACGGCGGCTTCGCCAAGGCGCTCCTCGAAGCGCAGAGCTACCCAGACCTGCGCGACAAGGACGGGAACCCCATCCAGCCTTACGACGTGACGGCGCACACGCTGCCGCTCCTGATGGGCGTCCGGGTGGAGCCGGTCTACGAGCCGGTCAGGAAAGGCACGCCCGTCAGAGTCGAGACGGCGCGGCATTCCGGCCCGCGCCGCTTCCCCGAAAGGCCGCGCCCGCGCGTCGGGCTCTACAAGTCGCACGTCCCGTCGATGGACGAGGGCTGGACGCGGTGGGTCTTCGAGGGACGCGGGACGGGGCACGCGTCGCTCGACGACAGAGAGATTCGCGCGGGTAACTTGCGCGCGCGCTACGACTCGATAGTCATCCCCGACCACTCGCCGCGCGCGATTTTCGAGGGACACCGTAAAGGCTCGATGCCCGACGAGTTCACGGGCGGCTTGGGCGAGGAGGGCGTGCGCGCCCTGCGCGAGTTCGTCGAGGCGGGCGGCACGCTCGTCTGTCTCAACAACGCGTCGAACTTCGCCATCGAGCAGTTAAAGCTCCCCGTGCGCAACACGGCCGCGGGGCTCAGGCGGACGGAGTTCTACGTGCCCGGCTCGATTCTGAGAGTCGTGCTCGACACGGCGCACCCGGTCGCGCGGGGGATGCCGCGCGAGTCGGTCGCGTGGGTCGAGGACTCCCCCGTCTTCGAGATGGTGAGCGACCCCGCCGCGCTCCAGCGCGTGAAGGTCGTCGCGCGCTACCCGCAGAGCGGGAACCCTCTGCTCTCGGGCTGGCTCTTGGGCGAGGAGAAGTTGAGGGGCAAGGCGGCGCTCGTCGAGGTCGGCTTCGGGCGCGGGCGCGTCATCCTCTTCGGCTTCCGCCCGCAGTACCGCGCGCAGTCGCTCGCCACCTACCCGCTCCTCTTCAACTCGCTCGCCCCGGCCGACGCCGCGACGCCGTGAGGCCCGCGCCGGGCCGGACGATTGCCGTTGTGCAGTCGGCGCGGGTGGTTTATAAGAATCTCGCTCGCGCAAGTCAACGCCTTCCCGGAGGACGGTCAATGAAAACTCGACTCCTGACTCACGTCTTCGCGCTGCTCGTCCTGACGGCGGTCTTCGCGCCGCAGGCCGCCGCGCACGCCCACCAACAGCCGACGGCGTCCGACCCGCCGCCCGCCTCCAAGCCGCAGCAGCAGACGCAAGGCGCGCGCCCGGTCGACCTCGGCGCGTTCCTCAAAGAGGTGCTCGCCTTCCGCTTGGAGCAAGACCGCACGCACCTCGCCATCTGGATTCCGTACGAGTTCTTCGTCGCCGCCGCGAGTGCCGACGGGACGGTCGACCGCGCCGCGATGGAGCGCGACCTCGACTTCCTGCGCGACTACATCCCGTTCGTCATCCAGAACGAGTACGAGCGGCCCGACGGGACGAAGGTCTACGCGACCGAGGCCGAGATGCGCACGCGCGCCGTGCTCAAACTCGCGGACGGCTCGGAGGTCGCGCCGCTCACGGCCGTCCCGCCGAAGCTGATGATGATGCTCGCGGCCATGCGCGCCGTCGTCCAAGCCGACGGCGGGCGCACGACGCAGAATATGCAGTTCCTCGTCTTCCCGTCGGCGACGCGCGCGGGCCGCAAGATAGTCGACTCGTCGCAGAAGGACAGCCTCACTCTGTTCATCAAGCCGGCCGGCAAGTTCGGCGAGGCGTCGTTCACTTGGCGGACGCCGTTCGACGCGCTGACCGGCCAGGCCGACTGCCCGCGATGCCGCTCAGGCGTCTCGTCCAAGTGGACTTACTGCCCCTTCTGCGGGCAGAAGCTCCCGCACTAAACTTTTAAAGACGGCGCGACGCGCGGAGGCCCGCGTCACGCGACGGTGACGCGGGCCTCCGCGCGTTCTGATGTTGCTCGGCGCGGCCGTCAGCCGCCGGGCGAGGGCGAGGGCGTGTAGGGAATCCCCGCGCCCGGCCCGAGCGGCAGTCCGAGCAGATACCAGACGACGAGGAGCGTCGTCCAGAGGATGAAGAACGTGATCGAGTAAGGCAGCATCGTCGCCATCACGGTGCCGATTCCGGCGCGCTTGTCGTAGCGCTGCGCGAAGGCGACGACGAGCGGGAAGTAGCTCATCAGGGGCGTGATGATGTTGGCCACCGAGTCGCCGATGCGGTAGGCGGCTTGGGTCAGCTCCGGTGAGTAGCCGAGCAGCATGAACATCGGCACGAACACGGGGGCCATCACCGCCCACTTCGCCGACGCGCTCCCCAACACCAAATCCAGAAGCACGGTGACGACGACGAAGCTGATGATGAGCGGGACGCCGCCGATGCCCGAAGCGCGCAGAAGCTCCGCGCCCTTGACGGCCGTTATCACCCCGAGGTGCGTCCAGTTGAAGAAGGCGACGAACTGCCCGGCGAAGAAGACGAGCACGAGGTAGAGCGCCATCGTCGCCATCGCCTTCTCCATCGCCTTCATCACGTCGTTGTCGCTGCGAATCGTGCCGGCGGCGAGTCCGTAGGCGAGCCCGACGAGCGCGCCGCCGAAGAAGATGATGGCCACCACCCCCGACAGGAAAGGCGAGCGCAGGACGCTGTTCGTCTGCGGGTCGCGCAGGAAGCCGCGGTCGGGGACGAGCCCCCACAGGATGATGCCGACGAGCACGGCCGCCGTCGCGAGCGCCACCCACAGGCCGCGCTTCTCGGCCGCGCTCAGCTCCTTCAGCTCCTCCGGCTTCTCGTCGCCGCGGTACTCGCCCAAGCGCGGCACGACGACCTTCTCCGTGATGAGCGTCCCGGCGATCACGATGAGGAAGGCCGAGGCGGCCGCGAAGTAGTAGTTGGCGGCGGGCGTCACGACGTAGCCCTTGTCGAGAATGCGCGACGCCTCCTGCGTGATTCCGGCGAGCAGGGGGTCGGTCGGCCCGAGCAGGAAGTTGGCGCAGAAGCCGCCCGAGACCCCGGCGAACGCGGCCGCGAGCCCCGCGAGCGGGTGACGCCCGACGGCGAGGAAGATCATCGCGCCCAGAGGGATGACGAGCACGTAGCCCACGTCGCTCGCGATGTGCGAGAGCACGCCCGCGAAGACGACGACCATCGTCAGGAGCCTGCGCGGCGCGGAGAGCACGGCGGCGCGCAGGACGGCCGAGATGAGTCCGCTCCCCTCGGCCACCGCGATGCCGAGCATCGCGACGAGCACCGTCCCTAGAGGCGCAAACCCCGTGAAGTTCGTAACTAGAGATGTCAGGATGCGGTGCAGGCCCGCGACGGTGAGGAGGCTCTCGGCCTTGATGACTTCCTTCGTGCCGGGGTGGACGACCGACACGCCCGCGGCCGACGTGATGGCCGAGAGGACGACCACGAACAGCGCGAGGATGATAAAGAGCGTCGCCGGGTGCGGCAGGATGTTGCCCGCGCGCTCGATGAAGCTCAGGAAGCGGTTCATCGCCGACTCGCGCGGCGCGCCGGCCCCGGCGTCGTCTTTCACGTTCTCCATGTCATGCCTTCCCGCAAAGCCGCGAGGACTCGCGGCCGGATTGGACTACCTCACGCGCTCTGATGAACCGCGGCCTCCCGGCCGTTGCCGCCCAACTCGCGCGCGCGCGACGCTAAACCGACTTGGTGACGAGGTAAAGAACGCCTTTGTAAAATTCCTACTCGCGTTCGACGACGTGCCCGCGCAGCCACTCGGTGAGCCCTTCGCGGCCCGTCGTGCCCGACGCGATGGCGAGAATCAACCCCTCCTGTTCGCCCACGCCGGCCTCTATCTCGTAGCCGTTGAGGGCGAGGAGACTTCCATCGCCGCGTGGCCGACGCGCTTGTTGCCGTCGACGAAGGGGTGGTTGCTGATGAGTGAGAAGCCGACCGCCGAAGCCTTCTCGACGACGGTGTGGCTGCGCGCGTGCCGCCTCAAGAAGTCCCAAGTCCCTGATGCCCGTCCCGCCGCCCGACTGCTCGATGACGCGCCGGTGAAGCTCGACCAGCTCCTTGAGCGTGAGATAGCGCATCACGCCAGACGGCGGTACAGCTCGGCGTTCTTGCGCAGCACGCGGTCGGCGGCGCGCCCAAACTCCTCGTCCGTCTGCGAGAGCAACTCCTCGACGCTCAGCCGGGCCAACTCCTCCGGCGAGACGCCGAGTTTCGCGGCGAGCCGACGCAACTCCGTCAGGCGCTCCGGCGAAAGGTCAATCGTGATGCTGCTCACCGCGGGCGATGTTACCCTATTTTTTGCCTTCCAGATACGTCTTGGCGGCCATCTTGGCGAGCTTCCAGACGCGGCCCCATTCGATGCGGCCGTCGCGGTCGCGGCCCAAGAGGCGGTTGACGAAGAGCTTGCGGAACTCTTTGCCCTCGCGCTTGAGCATGAACTCTTTGGCGTAGGGCTTCGCCGTGTCGAAGAAGCTGAAGCCCGGGTCGGTGACGATGCCGATGCCTTCGAGGGTCATCAGGGCGCGCATGATGTAGGTGAAGTTGTACGGGAGTCTGAAAGGGTAGTCGTACATCACCTCGGCCAAGTCGTAGGTCAGCTCCTTGAAGTTGACATCGCCCAACTTCAGGTTGATGTAGTGGCGGAAGAGGGCCTCGACGACGGGGCGGACGCGCTCGGGGTCGACGCCCGGCTTCAGGAAGTTGAGGTCGAACAAGTCCTGCGCGAGCCCGCGCACGTCGCGCTCGACGACGTGGAAGAAGGCGTCGATCATCAGGGCTTGGAGCTGCGGCGTGATCTTGCCCGTCATGCCGAAGTCGAAGAAGGCGATGCGCCCGTCGTCCATCACGAGGAGGTTGCCGGGGTGCGGGTCGGCGTGGAAGAAGCCGTCTTCGAGTAGCTGCTTGAGGTACGTCCGCACCAGCAGGCGGTTGACCTTGACGGGCGAGATGCGGCGCGCGCGCAGGGCTTCGAGGTCGGTGACCTTCGTGCCGCGGATGAACTCCATCGTCAGGACGCGCGACGTGGTGTGCGTGCGGTGGATGCGCGGGACGTGTATGACGCGCCAGTCGCGGAAGTTCTGGCGGAAGCGGTCGGCGTTTCTGGCCTCCTGCGCGTAGTCCATCTCCTCGAAGATGACTTGGCGGAACTCGCCGAGCATCCCCTCCCAATCGGCGTTCTCGCTGACCTGCGGGCGGCGGCGCGTGACGGAGCGCACGAGACGTTCGAGCACGGCCACGTCGAAGCCTACGGTCTCACGCAGGCGCGGGCGCTGGACTTTGACGGCGACCTCCTCGCCCGTGTGCATCCGCGCGCGGTAGACCTGACCGAGCGAGGCGGCGGCGACCGGCTCGGCGTCGATCTCGGCGTAGAGCTCCGAGAGCTTCGCGCCCAACTCCGACTCGATGCGCGCGTAGGCCTCGGCCGTCGGGAACGGCGGCACTTGGTCTTGGAGCGTCGAGAGCTCTTTGATGTAGGCGAGCGGCAGAAGGTCGGCGCGGGTGGCGAGCGCCTGCCCGATCTTGATGAAGGTCGGGCCGAGGTCGATGAGATTCTTCTTGAGCCAGAGGGCCTGACGCTGCTCGCGCTCGGCCTTACCCTCGGAGCCCTCGCCGCCGCGGAAGACGAAGCGGCGGACGACGCGGACGACGCGGTCGTAGGCGCGCCGGTCGACGTCGCGGCTCCACTCCTGAAAGAGCGCGGCGCGCCCGCGCGCGCGCGCCTCCTCGCGCCAGCGCTCGGCCATGCGGCGCGTGAACTTCGCGCGCGCCTCGTAGCCTTCGAGGTAGAGGAAGAGGGCGAGCGCGCCGAGCACGCGCGCGATCTGCGAGGTGCGCCAGAGGCCGCGCCAGCCCCGCGCGGCCTCGGCGTGCTCCTCTTGCGTCGGCTCGGGCGAAGGGGCGGGCGCGAGGGCGCGCGGCCCCGCGCGGTCGACGACGACTTCGGCCGTCTTCGCCGCGCCCGCGTCGCGCGCGGGGACGAGCGCGAGCGAGGTTTTACGTCCGCCGTCGCCGTTGCCGCCGCCGTTCGACTCGCCGCCGCCGCCGGCGTGCGGCGGCGTGCGCGGAGTCGGTTCGGTCAGTTCTGCCTTGTTGGTGTTCACCGTGAATGATTTCGCAAATAGAGATTCATGACGGCCGCCGTTTGAAAAATGCGAACGCGGCCGAGCCCGAGGCCCGCAAAACCATACGTCGCCGGGCCGGGCTTAAGTTCTAATCAAGGCCCGTACCACAAAAAGGCCGACGAAGTTTGATGCGACCGGGGACGCTTGATGTCGGGTATTTTAAATGACGGCGAGCGTGCGGCGCACGCCGCCGCGGCGGAAGTATCGGACGGCGCGCGCGGTGTCGCGCGCGATCTGCGCCTTGAGTTCATCGACCGACGAGAACTTGCGCTCGTCGCGCAGGCGGTGCAGGAAGCGCACGCGCACCACGTCGCCGTAGAGGTCGCCCTCCCAGTCCATGACGTAGGTCTCGACGGAGGGGTCGGAGTCGCGCTCGAAGGTGGGGCGGACGCCGACGTTCGTCACGCTCCGGCGCCACGCGCCCTCGACGAGCGTCGCCGTCACGTAGACGCCGCGCCGCGGGATGACGCGGTTCTCGGGCCGCAGGTTCGCGGTCGGGAACCCCAACAAGCGCCCGCGCTCGTCGCCGCGCACGACGCGCCCCTCGACTCCGTAGGGCCGCCCGAGCATCCGCCGCGCGAGGTTGACGCGGCCCGCGGCCAAAAGCTCGCGGATGCGGCTTGAGCTGATGCGCGTGCCGCGCAGGCGCACCTCGGGCACTTCGTCGGCGTGAAAGCCGAGCCGGTCGCTGACGCGTCGCAAAAGACCTATGTCGCCCTCGCGCTCGTGGCCGAAGGCGAATCCGCGCCCGAGGTAGACCTCCTTCGCGTTGAGACGCTCGCGCACCACGTCGCGCAAAAACTCTTCGGCCCTGACGCGCGCGAACTCGGGCGTGAAGCGGATGACGATCGTCTGCTCGACGCCGAGCAGGGAGAGGGCCTCGACCTTCTGGTCGAAGGTCTGGAGCAGCGGCGGGGCGCTCTCGGGGTGGAGGACGGCGCGCGGGTGCGGGTCGAAGGTGATGACGGTCGGGACGGCCGACGCGGCGCGCGCGCGCTCGACGACGGTGCGGACGATGAGCTGGTGGCCGAGGTGGAGGCCGTCGAAGACGCCGAGCGTCAGAACCGTCGGCCGCAGAATCTCGGCGTTGTCCGTGCCGTGGAAGAGCTTCATCACTCGTCGCTGATTTGCAGTCCGTCGTAGCCGAACTCGACGCCGTCGGGCAGAAGTCGAGAGTCGCGCGCGTGGAGCACGTCGTGCGCGATGTGCGTCAGGAAAGTTCGGCGCGGGCGCAACTGCTCGACGTATTGGAGCGCTCGCTCAAGCGTCAGGTGCGTCGGGTGCGGGCGGTCGATGCGCAGGCAGTCGAGGACGAGCACGTCCAAGTCTCGCAACGCGTCGAGCGTCGCGTCGGGGATCTCGCTCAGGTCGGTCGCGTAGGCGAAGTCGTTGACGCGGTAGGCGACGACGGGGAGCCGCCCGTGGATGACTTCGAGCGGGAGCACGCGGAAGTCGGGGCCGAAGTAGAACGGCGCGCCGGCGACGACCGTGTGCGCCAAGACTTGCGGCAGCCCGCCGCCGAAGTGCGACGGCTCGAAGACGTACTGGAAGATGCGCCGGATGTCGCGCCACGCGCGCTCGTTGGCGTAGACGCCCAAAGCGCCGTGACGGAAGTTTAGGGGGCGTATGTCGTCGAGGCCGAAGATGTGGTCGGCGTGGCAGTGTGTGACGAGGACTGCGTCGAGCCGCTTGAGCTTGTGGCGGAGCGCCTGCTGGCGGAAGTCCGAGGAGGTGTCGATGATGACGGTCTGCCCGTCGTGCTCGACGAGGACGGAGACCCGCAGGCGCTTGTCGCGCGGGTCGTCGGAGGTGCACGTCTCGCACTCGCAGCCGATGGAGGGGACGCCGGTCGAAGTGCCCGTGCCTAGAAGCGTGAACTTCATCTGCCGCCGGTGATGTCGCTGCCGGAGAAGCCGCGCGGGGGCGCGGGCGCTTTGGGCGCGCCGGAGAGCGAGACGTACTGCATACGCAGCTGCGTGAGAATCATGTCGAAGACGTGGCGCTCCTCGGCGTTCAGGCGGCCGCGCGTCTTGCGCTCAAGCGT
>DASQDT010000137.1:0-5672 GCA_035634035.1 Pyrinomonadaceae bacterium
GGCCGCGCTCTCGCGCTTCACGCGCGCCTACGCGAGTCTGGCGAAGCTGCCGAAGCCGCGCACGGGGCCGGTCGAGGTGGGCGCGCGGGCGCGGCTGCGAGGCGCGTCTCCGCCTCCCGCTCTAAAGCCCGCCCTCCGAACTCGCGCCCGCGGCGAGCGCCGGGTGCTGGTACGTCGCGGCGAGCGCGAGCAGCGCGGCGACGGCGAGGACGCCGGGCGCGAGCAGAGGGTTCCCGCCGTCGAGCGCGCCCCACAGGAGCGCGCCCGTCGGCGCGTTCGGGCTCACCTCGCGCTCAAGCGCCACGTTCGACTCAAGGTGCAGGTAGACGCCGAGGAGACTGCCCAACACGACGACCGCCATCGCGACCCTCAGAGCCCACAGGCTCGCGCGGCGCGGCCGGGCGATGGCCGCGACCGCCGCGACCGCGCCCAAGCCGCACAGGGCGAACGCGACGAGCTGCACGGGGTCTTCCGTGTGCTCGACGAGCAGCAGCTCGACTGCCGCGCCGCCCAAGAGCGCGACGGCCAACGCCAGCAGAAACAGTCGCAGGCGTCTTAAGACTTCTTCGCTTCGCATCACTGACCCATGTAGGCGCGCGCGACGTTCAGCTCGTCGGCCGAGACCATCCCGGCGACCCGTTCGAGAAAGGCTTGGCGCGACTGGTAGGGCCGTCCGGCGATGAGCTGGTCGGCCTCCGACGCGTCGATGCCGGGAATCTGACGGAGCGTCGCCGCGTCCGACTCGTTCTCAGAAATCGGCACGAAGACGTAGCGCTCGTACTCGGCGACCTTCGCCTCGTCGACGTACTTGCCTATCTCGCGCCGGAACTGCTGGATGCTCTTGTACGGGCGGTACTCCTCGAACTCGTGCACCATGCGGTTGCCCAAGTTCGGGACGGCCGCGAGGAACTCCTGCGAAGTCGCGGTGTTCAAGTTGAGCTTCGTCCTCGCGCTCCCGGCTTCGGGGCGCGGCGCGTCCGGCGTGTTCGCCGCCGCGCCGTTCGCGTTCGTGTTCGCGTTGGCCGCGGCGTTCGTGGCCGCGTTGCGCGGGGCGTCGGCGGAGGCGTTGTTGGTCTGCGTGCCCGAGTCGCCGCACGCGGCGACGAGCGAGGCGGAGATGACGGCGGTGATGAAAAGAGTGGACGCGCCGCGCGCGCCCGACGGACGGAGCTTCATGCAGTTCTTCCTTTCCAGCGGACTACGATCCGTTCGACGGAATTGTTCGGGACGCGGAGATTATACAGACGGCGGCGCGGTCGTCTAACCGCGCGGCGAGCGCGTCGCGTCCCGCCGCCTGATGAGGCCCGCACGCCGAGCGCGCCCGTTTTTACGGCTTGAGTCGCTTGAAGAAGATGGCCTTCGGCGAGGGGCTGCCCGGCCGGACTTCGAGGTCGCCCTCGCCCGACATCTCCCAACCCTCGTCGCCGAGCCGCGCCAACGCGCGCCCGAACGCGTTCCCGCCCGGCGGCACCTCCACGTCCACGACCTGCACGCCGCGCTCGCGGACGTAGACTATCCAGTAGACGCCGCCGCGGCTCGCCGCGACGTACTGCGCGCGCGTGACGGCGCAGTACTCCCAACGACGCCCGTCGGCCGAAGCCTCCGCCGCCTTGTCTTCGTCCCGTTCGTCGCGCTCGTCGGCGGGGCGCGTCTGCGCCGCGGCCGGCGGCGGGGAGTCGGCGGGCGCGAGCGCGCGGCCCGCCACGAGTGCGCCGACGACGAGCGCGGCCGTCAGAAAATATTGCTTCCAGCTCAAGGCTTTCACAGTCTCCTTTGGTCGAAACTCCGGCGCGGCGATTAAAACACAGCCGCCGCGCGCGCGTCGAAAAAAAGCGACGCGGCGATTCGGTGTTAAGATGCCCGGCATGACGGAACGTGCGGACGCGGTCATAGTCGGCGGCGGCGTCGTCGGCGCGAGCATCGCCTACCACCTGACGCGCGAGGGGCTCAGAGACGTTCTCATCATCGAACGCGCCACACGTCAGGGCGCGGGCTCGACGGGGCGCGCCACGGGCGGCGTGCGCGCGCAGTTCGAGACCGAACTCAACGTGCGCCTCTCCGCGCACTCGATAGATTTCTTCGCGCGCTTCCGCGAGCTGACCGGCGCGGACTGCGGCTACCGCGCGGTCGGCTACCTCTTCTTCGCGACGAGTGAAGAGGTGCTCGCGCGACTCGAAGCGGGCCGCGCGCTTCAGAGGGCGGCGGGGCTTCTGAACGTCCGCCTAGTCACGCGCGATGAGATAGGCGAGATGATTCCGCAGATGCGTCTCGACGACGTTTTAGGCGGGACTTTCTGCCCGACCGACGGGCTGATTGAGCCGACGGCCGTGATGCGCGGGCTGACCGAGGCGGCCGTGCGCGGCGGCGCGCGCTTGCGTACAGACGCGCGCGTGACGGGAGTGGAGACTGAAAGCGGCCGCGTCGTCGCGGTCGAGACTTCGCGCGGGCGCGTCTCGACGCGCGTCGTCGTCAACGCGGCGGGCGCGTGGGCCGCGGAGGTCGCTTCGCTCGCGGGCCTGAAGCTTCCGATCGTGCCGCTGCGCCGGCAACTCGCCTGCGTCGAGGGCTTCGGAGGGATGAAGGAGACTTTGCCGATGGTCATCGACGCCGGGACGGGCTTTCACTTCCGGCGCGTCGAGCGCGCGGGTCGCGCGGCGGGCCTCCTGCTCGCGTGGCCCGACCCGTCGGAGACGCCGGGCTTCGGGGATGACTTCACGGACGACTTCGCCGCGAAGGTGACGGCGCTCGCGCGCGGGCGCGTGCCGTCGCTTGGGGGCGCGGCGCTCGACAGGAGTCTGTGCCGCGCGGGACTCTACGAGATGACGCCCGACCGTCAGGCCATCTTGGGCGAGTCGCCCGCGCCGCGCGGACTCTTCCTCGCGTGCGGCTTCAGCGGCCACGGCGTCATGCACGCGCCCGCGACGGGGCGCATCATCGCCGACCTCGTCACGCGCGGGCGGACGGAATTGGTCGACATCGGCCCGTTGGCCGTCGAGAGGTTCGCCGACGGGAGTCGGCTCGACATCGAGCACGCGCTGCTTTAAGTTGAAGGTCGAGCCGAAAGTCGTTCGAGATAAAAAGTGCCCACGCCGATAAAAATTTTCCTGTGGAGCTTCGCCGGGTTCGTCGTGGCGACGGCCGGCGTCTACGTCGTCTGGTGGGGGCGCTCGCGCTATCAGGTCTGGCGCGCCCGCCCCAAACGCCTGCGCGCGCGGCGCGCGACGATGTGGAGCGACCCCGGCCGCGTCGAGGAGTTGGACTTGCGCGCCGGGCCGGGCGGGCCGGGCGGCGAGCCCGCGCCGCCGTTCGCCTTCGTCGAAGAGCACGCGACGGGCTCGAACCCGTGTCTTTCGGTGCGCGACTCGAAGGGGCGGACGTGGCGCGTCAAGTGGGGCGACGAGGTGCGCAGCGAGACCTTCGCGACGCGCCTCGTCTGGGCCGCCGGCTTCCACGTCGAGCAGGCCTACTTCGTCCCCGAAGGCCACATCGAGGGCGCGAAAGAGTTGACGCGCGCCGCGACCTGCGTCACCGAGGAGTGCACGTTCAGCGACGCGCGCTTCGAGTTGGACGAGAAGGGCGTCCGCAAACTCTTCGACGAGCACGGCTGGTCTTGGGACGACAACCCCTTCACGGGGACGCGCGAGCTGGCGGGCCTGAAGGTCATGATCATGCTCACGTCGAACTGGGACAACAAGGACGTGCGCGACGTGGCGCGCGGCTCGAACACGGCGATTTTCGAGTACCGCACGCCCGAAGGCACGTACGAGGCGCGCTACCTCATCATCGACTGGGGCGCTTCGATGGGGCGCTGGGGCGCGCCCTTGATCCGCAGCAAGTGGGACGCGGACGGCTACGAGGAGCAGACGCCGGAGTTCGTCGCGGGGGTGAACGACGAGGGCTTGGTCGAGTGGGGCTACGTCGGGCAGCGGACGGACGACGCGCGCGAGCGCATCACGGTCGAGGACGTGCGCTGGCTCCACGGCTTCCTCTGCCGCATCACGGACGAGCAACTGCGCGAGGGGCTGCGCGCCAGCGGCGCGACCGACGAGGAGGTCGAAACCTTCACCCGCGCCGTCCGCGCGCGCATCGACAAGCTCGGAGAGCTGGCCGGCCAACGGTAGACGCCTACTGCCGTTTGTAGTCCTTCGGGTCGAAGACGTGGAAGAACCATTCGAGGAGCGGGGCGTGGCCGAGCGCCGAGTACCAGCCGTAGAGCTTCATCTCGTTGTAGGCCTGCTCCTTCGTCCAGCCGCAGTCGGTGACGCGGTAGACGCCGAACAGCACGCCCGTCCGGTGCCGGCCGCCGCGGCAGTGCGCGAAGACGGGGCCGCGCGTCTTCGACGAGCGAATCAGCGCCAGCCACTCGTGAACCTTCGCGGCCTCGGGCGCGTCGCGGTCGGAGAAGGGAAGGCTGCGCCACTCCTCGATGCCGGAGCTGAGCGCGCGCTCCTTGTCGGCGCGCCGCTCGTGCTCGATCATGCTGCACACGCGCACGACCGCCAGCTTCTCCACCAGCGCGCGGTAGCCGGGCACGTCCGGCAGCGCGCCGCGGTAGATGGTGTCGTCCACCTTCGCGAAATTTTTAATCGGGATTCCGAACTCGTTATCCTCGGAACGCGACTTCAGCCACTGCACCAGCCACACTTTGCACCTCGCACCCGAAGGCTCGCGGCCGCGCGCGCGGCGCGCCGCCCCGACAGACTAAATTAGAGTTGACGCGGCCGCAAACGCCGGCTAACGCACGCGGCCGCCGCACTCAAGGAAAGGAGACGCGCGCGATGCAGTGGCTCTATCTCGCGGCGGCCGTCTTAGGAGCGGCTCTGCCGCTCACGTTCCTCGCGCGCTTCCTCGCCGAGCACGGCCCCGACCTTCCGCTCCTCGTCCGACAACTCTTCCAGACGAACGTCTCGGCCTTCTTCGGCGTCGACGTCATCATCTCGGGCCTCGTGCTGCTGGCCTTCGTCTTCTCGGAGGGCCGCCGGCGCGGGATGCGCCGCCTGTGGGCCTACGCGCTCTGCACGCTTCTGGTCGGCGTCTCCCTCGGCTTCCCCCTCTTCCTCTTCTTCCGCGAGCGCAACCTCTCGCCCGACAGGCGCGCCTGACCCACGCCCGCGCGCAAAGAAAGAGAGGGCACTCAAGGGTGCCCTCTTTACGTGACTATGATGAGCCGGACAGGGATCGAACCTGTGACCCGCTGATTAAGAGTCGTAAAAGAGTTGTTTGGCTCAGTACGCCTGTGTGCTGATGATAGCGCCTGTATCGGGATTTCACTCGCTGTATTGTGACCCCGTGCGGCTCGATGCAAGCTTGTTCGGCTGAGTTGTGATACAGGAGTGATACAGAGATTTAGAGTGCGTAGAGTCAGGTAAGGAGTCAACGCTATTTCGCGGTCGGGTGTATGCCGTTGTTAGGTGCTGGCATACACTACACATTCGTCATTTGCCTAAAAGCCCTTTGACCCATTTTAGGAACTCGGGAGCCAATACAGCAGCCAATGTTGTTAAAAAGCTCCCCATCATTAAGAGAATAGCCCACCCAAACCACTTTACAAATATGGGGTGCATTCCTACTCTACGATTATCATCTGGCCAATATTCCCTAACCATGAAATTTTCAGGGTTATGTTTGGTGCTGAAGAAATACCCCAGAAAAGCCCAAGCGTAGATGATTTT
>DASQDT010000138.1:0-7163 GCA_035634035.1 Pyrinomonadaceae bacterium
AACGAAAACGCTCCGGTAGCCCGGCGGGAGTTGTGCTATGGCCTTGTCGAGCGCGATGCGGTCGACGACCGGCATCCGCGAAGGGTCTTCGGTGCCGCCGACGATTTGGACGGGCGTCTCCCCGTCGTCGGTCGTCTGCTCTAGGCGCACGCCCTTGCGGCGGAAGTGCATCAGTACTTGGTTGACCGTCAGACGGTGGAGCCACGTCGTGAAGGCCGACTCGCCGCGGAAACTTCCGATCTTCCTAAAGAGCTGGATGAAGACTTCCTGCGAGAGGTCTTCCGCCTCCGCGGGGCTCTGCGTCATGCGCAGGCACAAGCTGTAGACGCGGCGCGAGTGGCGCTCGTACAGACGCTCGAAGGCCGCCATGTCGCCGTTGGCGGCCGCCTGAGCAAGTTCGTAGTCGGTGGCCGGGGGCGTGACCGCTTGCGGCGCGTCGTCGCCGCTCGTGGCGGTCGGCCAAAGGGGTAGGATAGCCGCTTCTGTCATGAGGTTCCTCAGGCGCTCGCGCGCCGCGCTGCCGACAAACTTCCGAGCCCCCGGCGACGGCCGGAAGCTCTGTCATTCAAGCAAGGGCGATGCCACGCGGAATCCTTACGGCACAGACACTTAGCGGGGTTACGCGGACGGTAATCGGGCCACTTTCGACCAAATGAGGCCGGGGGGAGACCAAAGCGTGTACGGGTTCGTGGGGCGGGCTATTCGGCGGGTTGGAGCGGGAAGGGACGGAGGCGCGAGGGCTTGAGTCGCGCGGCCTCCTCCGAGGGCACGGCGAAGAACAACTCCTCGCCCGCGCGCAGGCCCATCGTGGCGACGCCGACGACGCGCCCGCGCATGTTGACGACGGGGCTGCCCGAGCTGCCTTGCCCGAGCCGCGCCGAGATGCGCACGAGAGAGCCCACGTCCTGCGACTCCCACAGCGAGAGCGTCTGCCCGCGCGAGACCTCCCACGCGCGGCCCTGCGGGTTGCCGACGACGAAGACCTCCTCGCCCGCGCGCGGCGCGTCAGCCTCGACCGCGAGCGTCGAAACATCTTCGCAACCTTCGGCCGCCTGCAAGAGCGCGAGGTCGCGCGCTTCACTTGCGGCGACGAGGCCGGCGACCATGTGAGCGCGGCCGTCAAACGTCGTCACCTCGACGCGCGCGGCGCGGCCGACGACGTGGAGGTTCGTCACGATCTGTCCCGGCCGGACAAAAAAGCCCGTCCCGCGCGAGACGACGCGCCCGCGCTCGTCCAAACTCCGGACGACGACGACCGCGCGTTTGACGTGTTCGAGTAGGACTTCGACGGAAGGCGCGGGCGCATTTGCGGGGGCGGCCGGGTGGGCGTTTAAGGGAAGAGAAGAGGCGCGCGCGGCGTGCGCGAGCGCGGCCGCGAAAAGCAGCGAACAGAGTTGCAATGTGCGTCTCGCGCGCAAAGACAGAGGTCTCCGTGGAGGCGCGTCGCGTCGTCGGCGGGCGCGCTTCCTGAGGGCGGCGTTCTCGTTCCGTGTGAGTCCAAAGAGAGGTCGAATCGGGCGGCGTTTCCAGAGGCGCGCACCTCTTCGTGTAAGGGGGCGCGAAAGATTGTTTTGTGACTGAACAAAAAGGATTTAGGGGCGGTCGCTGTACGCTTCGGGGGCGGTCAAACTGAAGCTTGACAAAGGCCCACTCAGGTCATAAAATCCGTCCCACTTGGACAACTTACAGGGAGGCTGTACACGCACTTTCCCTAACAACTTGGGATTGAAAGCGTGCGAAGAATCAATCACTCGATTCTCTACAGCGCGTCGGTGACTTAAGCACCGCCTCCAAACAATTTGGGACGGACTTCCGACCCAGCACACGCCCCACACAGAGCTTTACAGTCCTGTGCGGGGCGCTGGTGTATCTGGGCTCGACTCACCTCACGTAAATCGGATTCGACACGACCCACGGGCTCTCCGTGAGTGGCGCGCCGAGCCCGTCGAGGTAGACCTCGACGCGGTAGACGCCGCGCTCCCGCGCCGTCATCTCCAACGCCGCCGCGTCCCTCTCCTCGCGCACGGTCTCGCCGTCGCGCAGCAGGCGTATGCGCGCCTCGACGGGCGACCTGACGGCGAGTCTCACCTCGCCGCGCCCGGCCAGAGCGACCTCGTCGCCCATCACGTATCGCGCGCCGCCGGCCTCGGCCGTGAAGCGGAAGCCCGACGCGTCGCCGAAGAGGTCGAAGGCGATGAAGCTGCGCCCGCGCCGGAGCGCGGACAGGAGCGTGGCCGCGTCCAACGTCTCGGACTTCTCCAACAAGACGTGGTTGCGCACGACGCGGAAGCTACGCTCGTAAGGGTCGAGCTTGACGGCGAGCAGCTCGTCGCCCGTCCGGTCGCCGAAGCTCACGCCGACGTTCGCGTGCGCGTCGTTTCCGGCGACGGCCGTCAGGCGGCGTCCGCCCTTCGTCAGCTCGTCCCAGCGGCGCAGCTCCGAGCGCGGCATCTCGTAGAAGGTCGCGAAGAGAAGGTCGGGGTGGCTCCAGTAAGACCAGAGTCCGTCGAAGAAGAGGAGCGCGTAGTTGATGCGCTTCGTGTTGGTGTAGAGGTTGTAGACTTCGATGCCGTCGTACGGGCCGAGCGCCGACCAGTCGCGAACCTTCTCCGGGTAGGCGACGAGGGCGAGACGCCCCTCCGCTTCGGCGCGCGCGAAGAACTCGCCGAGCGGCACGGCAGAACTGTCCTGCGCGTCGAAGCCGGGGATGATGAAGGCGCGCTCGTCGCCGGCCGCGCTCAACTCGCTGCCGGGCACGAAGAGGACGCCGTCGCGCACGCCGGAGAGGGTCGCGGCCGAGGTGTCGACGTGGCGCGCCGGGTGCTCCGTCATGACGACGAAGTCGAGTCCGTTAGCGCGCGCGGCCGCGACTATCTCCTCGGGCCGGCCTTCGGAGTGTCCGCCGAGAAATGAGTGGACGTGGATGACGCCTTTGCGGTCGGCGAAGGGGTCGTCGGGCGGGGGCTCGGAGCGCGAGGCGTTGAGCCGGTCGATGCGCGCGCGCAACTGCCCGAGGCGGTAGCGGCGGTAGACGAATGGCGTCTGCGACAGGACGACGAGGGCGAGGAGGACGAGCGCGATCTTCTTCCAGCGTTTCATCCTTCATGTCCCCGCGAATCTCACCCGCCCGCCGCGTCGCTTGCCGACGCGGACGCTTCGGCGGCGGGCGTCTCGGAGAGGAGGCGCGCGGCGTGTTCTTGCAGCAGCGCCCAAGTGCGGCGGACGTGCGCCTCGGTCGTGCGTATGTTGCCGATGGCGAGTCGAAGGGCGAGCGCGCCGCGCAGGCGCGTGTGCGAGAGAAACGCCTCGCCGCTCTCGTTGACGGCGTTCATCAGAGACTCGTTGAAGGCGTCGAGACGCGCGCCGCGCTCCTCCTCCGTCTCGCCGCCGACGCGCGGCCGCGCGCGGAAGCAGACCAAACTCAAGGGGACGGGCGCGAGCAGCTCCCACCCCGGCGTCTCCTCGACGAGCGCGGCGAACAGGCGCGCGATACGGCAGTGCTCGCGTATGCGCGCGGCCAAGCCCTCGCGCCCGAAGTAGCGCATCATCATCCAGAGCTTGAGCGAGCGGAAGCGTCGCCCGAGCTGGATGCCGTAGTCCATCTGGTTGCGCGCCTCGGCGGCCTCGCCCGTCCGCAGGTACTCCGGCGTCAGGGCGAAGGCGCGGCGCAGCAAGTCCATCCGGCGGCAGTAGAGGACGGAGAGGTCGAGCGGCGTGAAGAGCCACTTGTGCGGGTTGACGACGAGCGAGTCGGCGCGCTCGCTGCCTTCGATGACGTGACGCAGCTCCGGCACGACCGCGGCCGAGCCGCCGTATGCGGCGTCGACGTGTAGCCAAAGCTTCTCGCGCCCGCACACGTCGGCGACCGCCGCGACCGGGTCGATGCTCGAAGTCGAGGTCGTGCCGGCCGTCGCGACGACGCAGAAGGGGAGCGCGCCCGCGCGCCTGTCATCCTCTATCGCCGAGGCCAGAGCGTCGGGCCTCATGCGAAACTCTTCGTCGACGGCGATTGTCCGCAGAGAGCGTTGCCCGAGGCCGAGCGTGATGAGGGATTTTTCGACCGACGAGTGGGCCTGCTCCGAGGTGTAGACGCGGAGCAGGGGAAGCTCCGTCCGCCCGCTCATCCCGTCCTCGCGCACGCGCAGATTCAGAGACTCGCGCGCCGCCGCAATCGCGTGCATCGTCGAGACCGAGGCCGTGTCGTAGATGATGCCGTCGAAGTCGGCGGGCAGGCCCATCATCTGACGCAGCCAGTCGAGCGCCACGTCCTCCATCTCGGTCGAGGCCGGCGACGACCGCCAGACCATGCCGTTGACGTTGAAGGCGGCCGCCAACAGCTCGCCGAAGATGCCGGGCGCGGAGGCCGAGTTGGCGAAGTAGGCGTAGAAGTTCGGGTGGTTCCAGTGCGTGAGCGCCGGGACGACGAGCCGCCCCACGTCGGCGATGATCTCGTCCATGCGCTCGCCCTCTTCGGGCGGCGCGTCCGGCAGTTGCGAACGCAGCTCGCCGGGGCGGACGCGCGCGAGCACCGGGTACTGCTCGACGCGCGCGAGGTAGTCGGCGACGCTGTCGATTAGCTCGCGGCCGTAGCGCCGGAAATCCTCGGCGCTCATGTCGCCCGAGGCGGGCGCGAAGCCCGCGCCGCGTTCCTCGCGTTTCTTATCGTCGTCCTTCATTGCGTCTGAGACTCCGGCCCGTTACTGTAACCCCTCGGCCGCGCGGCGGCAAACGGCTCGCGCGGGAATCCCCGGTGCATTAGTATTATCCACCTTTGTTAGGCCGCAACCTTTTCCGCCGCTTCGTTTCGGTAACAGACACACGCACGGAGGGACTTCGATGCACTTCGCGCCGCGCCGCCGCAGGGCCAGACGACTCGCCGGACTCTGCGCCGCGCTCACCCTCGCACTCAATCTTCCGCTCGCGCTCCTGACGGCGCGCGCCGCGGCCGCGCCCGCGCAAAACCCCGCGCCCGGTGCCGTCTCCTCCGACCCGTCCGCGGCGGCGGCGCTCGGCTCGCGCGTCCTCGTCGTCTACAACCCGAACAACGCCGGCTCGGTCGAAGTCGCCAACCACTACGTGACGCGGCGCGGCATCCCCGCGGCGAACAAGTGCGCCGTGACGCCCTCGGCGATTGATTACGTCGAGTGGGCGGAGTTTCAGACGGCCATCAAGACGCCCGTCCGCAACTGCCTCAACGCGGTCGGCCCCGAACAGATTCTCTACATCGTCTCGACCTACGGCGTCCCCTACGACGTGGGCAGCGCGCCGCCCTCCACCTCGACCGGCGAGGCCGGCCGCTCGCTCGACCAACTGCTCGCCGACGTGTGGGACTTGACCGACTCGTTCTGGGCCTTCAACCCCTACTACACGACGCAGGAGACGCAGGCCAACCTCTACGACGACTTTCAACCCTTCGCCGACTTCCGCACCTCGGAGTTCGCCTACCGCATCTACTCCGTCTGGCGTCTCGACGGGCCGACGCCCGCGCTCGCCAAAGGTCTCGTCGACAAGGCCATCGCCACCGAGGCGGCCGGCCTTAAGGGGCGCGCCTGCTTCGACCGCAACCGCGGCGGCCTCAGCTATTACGCGAGCGACACCGACTACCTCGAACCCGACTGGAACATCTACCGCGCCGCCGAGTTCGCGCGCGAGAAGGGTTTCGAGGTCTACGAGGACACGTACGAGGCCGAGTTCGGAACCGCGCCCGCGCCCGCGCGCTGCGACAACGCCGCGCTCTACGCCGGCTGGTACAACATCGGCAACTACAACGACGCCTTCACGTGGGCGCAGGGCGCCATCGCCTTCCACCTCGACAGCACCTCGGGCCGCAACCCGCGCGGCGGGACGAGCTGGGTGGCCAACGCCATCGAGCGCGGCGTGACCGTCACGGCCGGCTCGATCACGGAGCCCTACACGGACGGCCAGCCGCGCGTCGACGGCGTCTTCCGCGACCTCTTCCGCGGCGCGAACGTCGGCGACGCGCTGCTCAGAAACACCTTCTGGCTCAAGTGGCATTTGATGTACATCGGCGACCCGCTCTACCGGCCGTTCGCGGGCTCGACCTTCCCCGTGCCGCCCGCGCCGCCCGGCGGGGCTTGGCTCGACCAAGACATCGGCGGCGTGGGCGTCGCGGGCCGCGCCAACGTCTACGGCGGCAACTTCGCCGTCGAGGGCTCGGGCGCGCAACTCTGGGGTGACAGCGACTCCTTCCACTACACGTTCCAACACCTGAGCGGCGACGGCGAGATAGTCGCGCGCCTCGGCCGCGTCGAGAACACGTCGAACAGCAGCATGGCCGGCGTCATGTGGCGCGAGGGCCTGTCGCCCGACGCGCGCCACATCACGCTCAACCTCATCGCGGGCTCCGAAGGGACTGAAATCTACCGGCGCAAGACGCCGGGCGTGACGACCTACGCGAACGGCGGCGCGGGCCGCACGCCCTACTGGCTCAAGCTCGTCCGCGCGGGCAACGAGTTCCGCGGCTACACCTCGCCGGACGGCGTCACTTGGACGCTGGTGGTGACGGACACGATTCAGATGGCGTCGGGCGCCTACGTCGGCCTCTTCGTCTGCGGCGTCAACAACACGATGACGAACAAGGCGTTCTTCGACCGCGTCACCGTCAACTCGGCCGCCAACCCGACGCCCACGCCGACACCGACACCAACTCCGACACCAACGCCCACACCGACGCCCGTCCCGACTCCGACTCCGACGCCTACACCCGCGCCGACGCCCACGCCGACGCCGACCCCCGTGCCGACGCCAACGCCGACTCCGACTCCGATTCCGACTCCGACACCAACGCCGACGCCTGCTCCTACGCCGACACCTGTTCCGACACCCGTGCCGACGCCCGTCCCGACGCCCGTCCCGACGCCCGTCCCGACGCCGACTCCTGCTCCTACTCCGACGCCGACGCCGACGCCCGCGCCGCAGGTCGCGCGCGCAATCGTCTTCGACGGCGCGAGCCAGCGCGCGCGGGTCGTGCTTCCTTCGACGCCCGCCTTCACGTCGCGCGGCGCGTACCGCGTCGAAGGGCGTGTACGCGGCCTGCGCACGGGCTTCGCCGGCTACCAGACGCTCTTTGAAATCCTCCGCGCCACGGACGACGAGCATCAAGGCCGACTCATCGTCAACGGCGCGAACCAACTCATCTTCGA
>DASQDT010000139.1:0-6571 GCA_035634035.1 Pyrinomonadaceae bacterium
ACTCGCGGACGCGCGTGTAGATGCCGTCGGCGTCGAGTCCGTACTTGGCGAGGAGGAGTTTCGGGTCGCCGTGCGTGATGATGCGGTCGGGGACGCCCATGCGTACGACGCGGACGCGGTCTAGGAGTCCGTTCTCTTCGAGCAGTTCCATGACGGCCGAGCCGAAGCCGCCCGCGAGGTACGCCTCCTCGACCGTCACGATGAGCCGCTTGGTGCGCGCCAGCGCGAGCAGGAGGCCCGCGTCGAGCGGCTTGACGAAGCGCGCGTTGACGACCGTCGCCTCGACGCCGTCCTTCGCCAGATGCTCGGCCGCGGCGAGCGCCGGGTGAACCATCGAGCCGTAGGCGACGACGGCCACCTCGCCGCCGTCGCGCAGGAGTTCCGCCTTGCCTATCTCAAGCAGTTGCGGCTCGCGCGAGATGTCGGCGCCCGTGCCGCTGCCCCGCGGGTAGCGCATCGCCGCCGGGCCTTCGTGTTCGAGCATCGTCAACATCATGTCGCGCATCTCGCCCTCGTCCTTCGGGGCCATCGCGACCATGTTCGGCACGCCGCGCAGGTAGGCGATGTCGAGCAGCCCGTGGTGCGTCGGGCCGTCGCCGCCGACGATGCCGGCCCTGTCCATGCAGAACTTGACGTTCAGGTCTTGCAGGCACACGTCGTGGACGAGCTGGTCGAAGGCGCGCTGGAGGAAAGTCGAGTAGATGGCGCAGACGGGCTTCAGCCCCTCGGTCGACATTCCGGCCGCGAACGTCACGCAGTGCTGCTCGGCGATGCCGACGTCGAAGGCGCGCTCGGGGTAGCGTTCCAAGACTTTGTCGATGCCCGTCCCGTCGGGCATCGCGGCCGTCAGCGCGATGATCTTCGGGTCGCGCTCCATCAGCTGTCACAAGGTGTCGCCGAAGACGGCCGTGTACTGCGGCGGCGCGGGCTTCGACGCCTTGATGGCCGCGCCGGTCTGGAGGTCGAAGGGGCCCGTGGCGTGCCAAGCGTAGTAGTTCTTCTCGCGCGAGGGGAAGCCCTTGCCCTTCTGCGTCAGGGCGTGGACGATGACGGGGCCGTCCTTAATCTGCTTGGCCTCTTCGAGCGCGCGCACGAGGGCGCGCGGGTTGTGCCCGTCGACGTAGCCGATGTACTTGAAGCCGAGTTCGTTGACGAGCGCGCCGGGCAGGACGGCCGCCGCGATGGCGTCCTTGACGGTCTTGGCCGCCTGATAGAGTCGCTCGCCGAAGAGCGGCGCGTCGTGCAAAAGGTCTCCGACCTCGTCCTTGAAGCGGTGGTAGCCGTGCGCCTCGCGGATGCGGTTCAGGTAGCCGGTGAGCGCGCCGACCGCGGGCGCGATAGACATCTCGTTGTCGTTGAGGACGACGACGAGGCGCGTCTTCAAGTGGCCCGCCTGATTGACGGCCTCCATCGCCATGCCGCCCGCCAAGCTTGAGTCGCCGATGAGCGCGACGACGTGGTGGTCTTCGCCCTTCTGGTCGCGCGCGATGGCCATCCCGAGCGCGGCCGAGAGCGAGGTCGAGGCGTGGCCCGCGCCGAACGTGTCGAACTCAGACTCGTCGCGCCTGAGGAAGCCGGACAGCCCGCCGTACTGCTTGATGGTCGGCAGTTGTTCGCGCCGTCCGGTCAGGATCTTGTGCGCGTAAGCCTGATGGCCCACGTCCCAGACGAGGCGGTCGCGCGGCGTGTCGAACGCGTAGTGGAGCGCGACGGCGAGCTCGACGGCGCCCAACGACGCGCCCGTGTGGCCGCCGACCCTCGACATCGTTTCGAGGATGTACTGCCGTATCTCGCCCGCGACGTCTGGCAGGTCTTCGGGGCTCAGGCGGCGCAGGTCGGCCGGCGCGTTAATCTTTTGTAAGAGGTTCATTTCCGGGCGCGAATTGTAGCAGAAAGTGGCCGTTAGACAGTAGCCGGTAACCGTCGGGCGCTCAGCGCCGTCGGGCTTAAAGTCTTTTTCTACCGACTACCGCGTGCCGTCTGCCGTCTACCCCCTCCGAAAGTTTTCTCAACCGGCCAAACGCCCCGCGCGTCTAAAAGGTTTCGGGGACGACGCAGGGAGAGTGGCAGGCACGCGCGTGCGACTGTGGGAAGCCGCGCCCGCGGGCCTCACGGCCGCCGGCTTCGGCATCACCGAGAAGGGGGATTTAAAGAGATGAAGATTTTTTTGAAGAGGGCGTTTCTGACTTTCGCCGCCGCGAGCCTGTGCGCCTCGGCCGCGCTCGCGCAGGACTCGACGAACAAGGGGCGCGACGACTCGGCGCGGGACGGGCGGCCGAGTCCTGAGGGCCGGGAGGGGCGAGACGGCCGCCGGCGCGGGTGGCGTCGCGGGCGTCAGGAGTTTCGCGGGCCGGCCCTGCGCGGACTGCGCGAGATCGATCTGACCGACGCGCAGCGCGAGCAGATGCGCGCCATGCGCGAGAGGTACAAAGACGCGAACCGCGCCGAGCGCGAGGAGCTGCGCGCGCTGTGGCGTCTGCGCAAGGAAGGCACGCCGCTGACGCCCGAGCAGCAGGCTCGCACGCGCGTGCTCATCGACGCCCTCAGCCAGACCGGCCGGAACATCGAGCGCGAGATGATGTCCGTCCTGACGCCCGAGCAGCAGACGCGTCTGCAACAGATGCAGGAGGAGCGCCGCAAGCTCCGCGAAGAGCGCCGCAGGCTCCGGCGCGAGAGGCGCGAAGCGCAGCCGCGCGACGAGCGGCCGTAGACACAGGCGGCCGTAAACGTCAGACCTCTTCGAGCCACGCGCGCAGGCGCTCGGCTATCTCGTCGCGGACGCGCCGGAACGCCGCGAGCCGCTCGCCCTCGTCGCCGACGACGGCCGCCGGGTCTTCAAAACTCCAGTGGACGCGCCGCGTCCCGGCCGCGAAGACGGGGCACTCCTCGCGCGCGTTGTCGCAGACCGTGACGACGTAGTCGAACCTCTGTCCGGCGAACTCGTCCACGGACTTCGAGCGTTGACGGCTGATGTCGACGCCCGTCTCGCGCATCGCCTCGACCGCCTCGGGCCGCAAACCCGACGGGCGCGTGCCCGCGCTCTCGACCTCGAAACGCCCGCCCGCCAGCGCGCGCAGAAGCCCCTCGGCCATCTGGCTGCGCGCCGAGTTGCCCGTGCACAGAATCAGCACGCGTCGCTTCTCGCTCATCGCCTCACCTCTCACTCATCGTCTCACTTCTTCATCGCCCGCGCGCGGGACGACGACCCTGTCGGCCGACTCCGGCAGCGCCGGCACGAGCCAGCGGAAGAAAAGCGTCGCCGCCGCCCCGCCCGCGAGCTGCGCGGCGACGAACGCGGGCGCGTCCGCCGCACGTATGCCCGTGAAGGTGTCGGTCGCGGTGCGCGCCAGAGTCACGGCCGGGTTGGCGAAAGAGGTCGAGGACGTGAACCAGTAGCCGGCCGTGATGTAGGCGGCGACGGCGAAGGCCGCGACGGGCGCCCTCTGCGTGCGCGCGCAGCCCCACACGACCGACATCAGCCCCGCGGTGGCGACGAACTCGCCGAAGACCTGCGCCCCGCCCGCGCGCACGCGCCCCGACGCCGCGAAGAGTCTCTCGCCGAACATCACGTTCGCGACGGCGACCCCGACGAACGCCCCCGAGACTTGCGCGGCGACGTAGAGGGCGGCCGCGCGCCGAGTGATGCCGCGTTGCGACGCGTCGGCGAGCGTCACGACGGGGTTGAAGTGCGCGCCCGAGACGGGGCCGAACGTGAGTATCAGGCAGACGAGTGCGGCGCCCGTCGCCAGAGAGTTGGCGAGCAGGGCGAGCGCCGCGTCGCCCGACGCGAGGCGCTCGCCCGTTATCCCCGAGCCGACGACCGCCGCGACCAGAAAGGCCGTGCCCACGGCCTCGGCCGCCGCCCGCCGCTTCAGGTCGAACCGCCGCCCTTCACACGACATCCTCGCCCGCGCCCTTTACGAGCAGCAGGACGTGGGGGCGGCCTGCGTCGCGCCCGCGTCGGCCGCCTGCGCGGCTTGCGGCTGGCAGCAGTCGGAGGTGACGGGGAGGTTGTCTTCGAGGACGACGAAGGCCTCCCACTCGTTCCCGTCGGGGTCGCGCACCCAAGTCTTGTCCTGAAGCGCGTAACAGCAGTTGACGCCCATCTCGTCCTCGGTCGCGAGCCCCGCCTCGCGCCAGCGCGCGCGCAACGTTAACACGTCGTCGGTCGAGCCGACCTGAATGCCGAGGTGCGAGAGCGCGCCCGCCGTGACGCCGGGGCGCTCGTTGAGGGTCAGGTTGAGCGGGGGGTTCTCCACGTCGAACTTCGCGTAGCCCGTCCGCCGCTTCGCCGGCTCGATGCCGAGCATCTTCGTGTAGAACTCCACGCTCCGCTCGACGCTCGAAACGTTGATCGCCAAGTGCGCCTTCAAAGCCTTCACCGTCTTGCTTTCCATCGCCTTCCTCCTCTAATATTCATATTCGCCGAAGCGAATGTGAGGTGGATACTACACCCGCCCCACATATCTGTCAAGGCGTATTTGTAAATTCTTTTCAGGGGCGCGGCCGTCGCGTATGATGTGCGGGCCGGGGCGGGAGGATGCGCGTGGGCGAGTTCGTCATCGAGGAGATGCGCGAGTCGGACTGGGAGGCGGTGCGCGCCGTCTACGCCGAGGGCTTGGCGACGGGCGACGCGACCTTCGAGACCGAGCCGCCCGCGTGGGAGCGTTGGGACGCGTCGCACCTTCGGTTCGCGCGCCTCGTCGCGCGGACGCGCGAGGGCGGCGGCGCCGGACACGTCGCCGGGTGGGCCGCGCTCAGTCCGGTCTCGTCGCGCTGCGTCTACGCGGGCGTGGCCGAGGTGAGCGTCTACGTCGCCGCCGCGTGGCGCGGGCGCGGCGTGGGGCGCGCGCTGCTCGACGCGCTCGTCGCGGCCTCGGAGCGCGCGGGCGTCTGGACTTTGCAGGCGGGCATCTTCCCGGAGAACGCGGCGAGCGTCCGCCTGCACGAGCGTTGCGGCTTCCGCGTGGTCGGGCGGCGCGAGCGCGTCGGGCGTCTGCGCGGCGCGTGGCGCGACACGCTTCTGCTCGAACGCCGCAGCCGGGTGGCGGGCGTCGACTAAAAGAGTGAGGGGAGACGAGCGGGATGGCCTCTAAAGAGCGTGGGATGGAGCTTCTGTTCAAGGCTCTGGCCGACAGGACGCGCCTGCGACTTCTGAACCTGATGGGCGGCGGGGAGATCTGCGTCTGCTTCCTCGTCGAGGTGCTCAAGACGAACCAGCCGAAAATCTCGCGCCACCTCGCCTACCTCCGGCGCGCGGGCGTGGTCGAGGCGCGGCGCGAGGGCAAGTGGATACACTACCGCGTCGCGGAGCCTTCGGACGCGCACGCCGCGCGCGTCTTCGTTGAAGTCATGCGCTGGCTCGCCGAAGACCCCGAGATGCAGCGCGACCGCGCGCGACTCACGAACATCTGCTGCGCGCCGCGCCTGCCCGTCGCACTCCAGCACGCGCCGCGCCCGTCCGCGGCGCAGTGACCGAGGCGAACGAAGATGAGTGAGAAGGTTCTGGCCGCGCTGATACCCGAGCCGGGCGCGGCCGTGGAAGTGCGCGAGCTCGACGAGCCCGAGCTCGAACAGGATTCGGCGCTCCTCGCAGTCGAGCTGAGCGAGGTCTGCGGCACGGACGTTCACCTGCAACAGGGTCGGCTCGCGGGCGTCCCATACCCGCTCATCCCCGGCCACGTCTCGGTCGGGCGTCTCGGCAAGATCCGCGGCCGGCTCTTCGACGTGAACGGGCAACCGTTCCGAGAGGGCGACGCCGTCACCTTCCTCGACGTTCACCGCACCTGCAACGCCTGCTGGCACTGTCTCGTCGCGAAGGCGACGACGCGCTGCCCGGCGCGCAAGGTCTACGGCATCACCTACGGCGCGGCCGACGGCCTCTGCGGCGGGTGGGCCGAAAAGATTTACCTCAAGCCCGGCACGCGCCTGATACGCCTCGCGGCCGAAAGCTTCGAGCGCTTCATGGCCGGCGGCTGCTCGCTCCCGACCGCCTTGCACGCCGTCGAGCGCGGCCGCGTGCGGCTCGGCGACACGGTGCTCGTCTTGGGCACGGGCCCCGTCGGCCTCTCTTCAATCATCTTCGCGCGCATGGCGGGCGCGCGTCGCGTCCTCTCGACGGGCGCGCCCGCGGCGCGTCTCGAAGCGGCGCGCGAGGTCGGCGCGCACGCCGCGCTCGACATCGAGGCGCACGACGAGCAAGAACGTCTTGAGTGGGTCTTATCCGAGACGGAAGGGCGCGGCGCGGACGTGACGATCGAGGCGACGGGGGCTCCGCGCGCCGTCGTCGAGGCGATGCGCTACACGCGCGACGCCGGAACAGTCGTCGTCGTCGGCCAGTACACGGACCACGGCGACACTTCTTTTAATCCCCACCTCGACCTCAACCGCAAGCACTTGGACGTGCGCGGCTGCTGGGGCTCCGACTTCTCACACTTCTACCGCGGCGCGCAAATCATCTCCGACCCGACTCTGTCAGCCCCGTGGACGCGCCTCCGCCTCGAACGCTTCCCCCTCCACCAAACCAACCAAGCCCTCCACGCCGTCTCCACCGCCCGCACCATCAAAGCCC
>DASQDT010000140.1:0-4507 GCA_035634035.1 Pyrinomonadaceae bacterium
GAGCGCGCGCTCCGCGGGCGCGAGCGCGTCGCGCCGGAGCGCGCGCCCGGCGAGCGCGACGCCGAAGGCCCACGCGCCCGCGAGGAAGAGCCACGCCGTCATCCGCGTGCGCGTCTCCGTTCGTCTGTCGTGTGCGGTTGCCGAAACATCGCGGGCTGACTGTCCTTCAGGCGCGCGGGATTATAACCGACGACGCGCGACGCCACCCGTCCGTCACGCGCCGCCGGGGCGTCGCCTTCGCGCGGCCGTTTGCGGTATGCTTCGACGCCGCCGCGGACGACGAAGATGAGCGAAGCGCGTGACCACACGGAGACAGCGCGGGCGCTTCGGCGTCTCCGCACAGCCGCGCTCGCGTTCGCCGCGGCCGCGCTCGCCTTCCTCTACTTTCACGACGCGGCCGCGAACCCGCCCGGCTTCTTCGTCGACGAGTCTTCAATCGCCTACAACGCGCACGCCGTCGCGCGCGCCGGCGTTGACGAGCACGGCGAGGCGTGGCCGCTCTTCTTCCGCGCCTTCGGCGAGTACAAGAGTCCGGCTTACGTCTACCTGCTCGCCGCACTCTTCAAGATGACGGGGCCGAGCATCGCCGTCGCGCGCGCCCTGAGCGCCGCGCTCGGACTCGCCGCCGCCGCGCTTCTCGGCCTCCTCGCCGCGCGAATTTTAAACACGACGCGCGACGCGCCGCCTGACGGACGCGACCGCGTCGCGTCGCGCGACGCACGCGCGCCGGCGCTCGCCGGGCTTTTCGTCTTCGTCGCGGCGGCGCTCACGCCGTGGCTCTTCGAGGTCAGCCGACTCGTCTTCGAGGTCGCGCTCTTTCCCGCGGCGCTCGCGCTCTTCCTGCTGCTGCTGCACTCGTCGGCGCGGCGCGAGGAGTGGGGCGCGCGGCGCGCGGCCCTGCTCGGCGCGTCGCTCGCCCTGCTCGTCTACACCTACTCGTCGGGCCGCGTCGTCGCGCCGCTGCTCGCGGCGGGGCTCGCGTTTTTTTGGTCGCGTCGTCGCCGCCGCGGAGTCGTCGCGGCGTGGCTGTTTTTCGCGCTCGCGCTCGCGCCGCTCTTCGTCTTCGAGTGGCGGCACGCGGGCGCGCTCGGGTCGAGGTTTCAGCACGTCACGTTCGTCACGCCGCAGATGTCTTGGGCGGAGGTGCTCTGGCGTTTCGCGGCCAACTACCTCGCGGCCTTCGACCCGCGGGGCTGGCTCCTGAGGGGCGACCCCGAGCCGCGCCATCACGTGCAGACGATGGGAAGCGTGCTGTTGGCCGTCTGGGCGCTCGCGTGCGCGGGGCTGCTGTCGGTCGTCCGCAGTCGGCGTCTGCGCGGCGACGCGTGGTGGCGCTTCGTCCTCTACGGCCTCGCCGTCGCGCCCGTCCCGTCCGCGCTCACGCTCGACCACTTCCACACGCTGCGCCTCGTCGCGCTGCCCGTCTTCGCGCTCGTCTTAAACACGCCCGCGCTCGCTCGGCTGCTCGCCGCTCGTCACGACGGGGACGCGACGCGCGGCGGCGTGCGAACGCTTCGCTCCTCCCGCGCGCGTCTCGCGCTCTTCGCATTGCTCGCCGCGTGCGCGCTCGCGCAGGGCTTACTCTTTCAGAGGCAGTTTCGCGAGGCCGCGCCGCGCCGCTGGCACAACTTCGACGCCTTCTACCCCGAGGTCTTCGACGCCGCGCTCGCGCGCCCCGAGCGACCCGTCTACCTGCGCGACGAAAACGGCGCGCCCGGCTATATGCACGCCTACTGGTACGCGGCCCTGCGCGGCCTCGACCTCTCGAACTTCGCCCGCCTTCCGAAAGACGAGCGCCCGCCCGCAGGCGCTCTCGTCATCAGCACCGAACTCCCCTGCCACGACGACTGTCAACTCCTACTCCAACGCGCGGGCTTCCGCGCCTACGTCCAAAAGTAGTTACTTCTTCCTGTCCTTGTACTCGCCCGCGGCCATGAAGGCGCGGTTCAAGCCTGCGCGGTCGCCGGACTGTTCGAGATGGTTGACCCAGAATTGGAAGCCCGCGAGGTCTCGGTCGGGCGGGTCGCCGGGGTCGCGCCGGAGGTAGCCGAAGTAATGTAGTAAGACCTGCGCGCGGTTGCTCTCGCGGCGCGCAAACTCCGCGTCCGAAGCGACTTCGAGCAGCGCGTCGGCGCGCGTCAACTCGCCCGCGTCGAGCCGCGCGGCCAACCCGTCGCGCGCCGCGCCGTCGGGCGCGAGCCCCGCGTTCGCGCGCAAGGCCGAGACGAACTGCGCCGCCGTCTGCCGTCCGTAGAGCGCGCGGAAACGCTCGCGCCCGACCCACTCGGACGCGAGCCGTCGGAGATTTTCTCTGAGCCGCGCCTCCTGACCCGCGAGCCCCGACGTGACGCCCGGCGCAAGCTCGCGCACGTCGCGCACGAACTCCGCGTAGCGCGGAAGCTCGCCGTAGGAGGCGACGTGCATTCGGTAGACCGTCTCGCTCCACTCTCCGAACTGCCCGAGCATATTGGCCGGGTCTTCTTCGAGCAGCGCGCCCCACTCGCGCGCCGCGAGCGGGAACGGGAGCGGCGCTTCCGCGCGCGCCTCCGGCTCGGTCTTGACGACGGCGTAGAGGTCGGAGCGCGCGCCGAAGCTCCGGACGTAGCGCAGGCGGTTCGAGCGGACGGCCTGCGAGATGAACGTCTCGTAGTCGGCCCGGCGCTCGGGCGGAATCTCCGACGCGTGGACGACGAGGTAAGAGGCGGGCAGCTCCTCCATCAAGTCGAGCAGCCGCGTATCAATCGGCCCGCCACGGACGTACTCGTTGATGCGGTCGACGGTCGGCGGGACGAAGCTCGACGTGCCGTTGATGAGGGGCTTGCGGTGGTCGGCCGAGCGCAGCATATAGCGGTGGACGAGCATCTGCTCGCCCGCGATGGGGAGTTCGAGCAGCCCGCCGCGCATCGGCGTCTCTCTGATCCTCAGCGTCACCTCGTCCGGGTCAACGGCGCCGCGCGCGAACTCCAAAGGCGCGGCGCGAAGCTCGAAAAGAAGGACGGCGGCGAGACACGCGAAGACCGTCGCCGCGCGCGCGCGCGGACTCAGAAAGTTTGCGCGCCACCCCGCCGCGGCGGCGCGTTCGGCGAGACGCTGCGCGCCGAGGCCCGCGAGCAGCGCGAGGCCGACGTAGGCCACCATCGCGTAGTGCGAGGGGATGCGCATGGCGCGGAAGAGTGGGACGAGGTCGTGGAGCACGCGGTTGAGGAAGAAGTTCGCGCCGAGTGAGCCGAGGAAGCCGCACGCCGCCCAGACGACGCCGAGCGCGAACGCGTCGCCGCGCCGCGCCGCGCGCAGAGACCCTAAAAGATTCTTCACGCCGCCGCGCCCGAGCGACGCCGAGTAGCCGAGCGCGAGACGCGCGACCAGCGCGGCCGTCATCAACGCGAGCGCGTGCGAAGCCGTCCGCGCGCCGAAGAACTCGCTCAGCACGGACGACTCGACGCCCTCGTAGCCCGCCGCCAGAAGGGCCACGACGCCCGACAGAATCGCCAGCCCGTCGAGCGCGCGCGCGAGCAGCAGGCGTCTCCCGCGCGCGCCGGAAGCTCCCGTCAAGCGCGGCGGAACGAAGGCCGCGGCGAGCGCGAGCAGCGGCGCGACGAGTCCGGGGAAGAGAGCGTGGCGCGCGCCGTCGGGCACGTTCGAGCCGAGGCCGCGCCAGAGCTTGTTGCGGCCCTCGGCGACGAGCCAATGGAGCGCCTCGGGCGAGTTGATGGTCAGCTCTCGCGCGCTCCGCTCGAAGCCGTAAAGCTCCCGCACGTAGACGTAAGGCAGCATGAACGGCAGGAGCACGAGCGACGCCGCGCCGACCGCCCCCGCCCCGCGCAGCCAGAACGCGCGCTCGCGCCAAAGCCGCAAGCGCGTCGCGAGCAGCGCGACCGTAAGCGCCAGCGGCACGAGCGTCAGGATGAAGTAGGTGACGCACGTCAGCGCGTTCATCAGAAACGCCACCCCCATCCACGCCGCACGACGGCGCGTCCGCGCGCGCGCGAAAAGAACGAGCGACTCCAAAAGTAACGGAACCCAGCCCGCGAACAGGTAGTGCAAGTGCGACAGCACGTGAAAGCGGTACGGGACGAACGCGAAGAAGATTCCGGCGACCCACGCCGCGCCGTAAGACTTCGTCAGCGTGCGGGCGAGTCGGAAAGCGCCGTAGCCCGAGAAGGCGAAGCCGCAGAAGGTCGCGACGCTGTGAACCGTGAGCGGCCGAAGTCCCGCCGCGAACAGGGGGAAGAAAAGGAGCGCGATGCCGTAGTCGTGCTCGCTGAAGGCGAGCGCGTAGCGGTGCGGGTAAAAGACGTTCGCGTGAAAGAGGTTGAGAGGGTCTGTGAAGGTCTGGTGGTAGTCCCACCAGAGCGTCCACGCGAGCATATAAGGGTCGCCCTCGTCGCCGACCGCGTCGCGCAGATTCAAGACCCACGGCCACGTCATCGCGGCCGTCATCAGGAGGAACGCGGCGAAGACGAGCAGCTCGCGCCCCGCGCGACGCGCGGCCGTGCCGGGCCGCGAC
>DASQDT010000141.1:0-3753 GCA_035634035.1 Pyrinomonadaceae bacterium
AGACCGACATCTGGAACGCCTCGCGCCCGAGCGTCGCGCGCGCGCTCGCGCCGAGTCAGTCGACGATGGTCACCGCGCCCGACATACGCGCCTTCGACCTCGCGCTCGAAGGTTACGGGCAGGGCTACGCGGGCCAGATGACGCCTTTGCAGATGGCACTCTCGGCCGCGGCCGTCGCCAACCTCGACGGCAACGTGATGAAGCTCAAGATTGAGTACGACCTCCCGCCCGCCGTCTACAACAACGTCGTCTCGCGCGAGAAGGCCGCCGAGATGCGGCAGATAATGGGGCTCGTGACGGGCGGTTCGTCGGGCACGGCGCGCGGCGTCTTCGCGCCCGTACACGCGGCCGGCATCATCACAGGCGGCAAGACCGGCACGGCGCAGAAGGACGTGCCGCAGTACGACCCGAAGACGGGCGAGATTAAGACCGTCAGGAAGGTGGAGCGCGACCGCCGCGGCAACGTCATACGCGAGTACGAGCAGATTGTGCTCGACCCAGAGCCGCGCATAGACAGTTGGTTCCTCTGCATCGCGCCCCTCAACAACCCGCAGCTAGCCATGGCCGTCATCATCGAGGGCGGCGGCTACGGCTCGCGCGCGGCCGCGCCCGTCGCCGCGGCGCTCATCCTGAAGGCGCGCGAACTCGGGCTCCTCGGCGGAGTGCCGCAGGCCGCGCCCGCCGCCCCCGCCGCGGCCACGCCCGCGCCGCAGACGCGCCCCTCCCCGGCCGCGCGTCCTTCGAACAACACGCGCACCCCCGCGACGCCCCCGGCTTCGAACCGCCCGAGCGCGAACCGCCCCCGGCAGGCGGCGAGACAATGAAGGGGGCAGACAGCATTCAGTAGTCGGCGGCCGGCAGACGCCACGCGTCACGGCCGTTGACATGAGACTCGAATGACTAGCCGCCGAAGGTCTTTCTACTGACTACTGTTTGCTGACTACTGACCACTGCTGTTATGAAAAACCGAGCGTCGTCACATCTACTCGTCCTGATTCTCATCGTCGCCTTCGAGGTCGTGGGCTACGTCGCCGTCTACAAGGCGGCGCTTCTGCGCGGCTACGAGCCCTCGCTCGTGCAGGCGGGCCGCGACCTCGCGCTCTACATCCCGATTCTCGCGCTCCTCTTCTGGCTCTCGCGCGCGCAGAGGTTCGCCGGCAACTGGGTGCTGTTCACGACGGCGATACTGCTCTTCTCCGTCGGCACGCTCGTCCAGTACCGACTCTACAGCGACCCCGAGTACGGCTCGCGGCGCAAGGCCGAGGCGCGCGCCGAGAAGACGCAGACCCTGCGCCTGCGCTACATCGGGCAGTTCTACGACGCCGACAAGAAGAGGCTGATGGGCCTGCCCGCCGACTTCAACCCGAACGACGCCATCCAGCAGGGGCAGGAGGCGCGGCGCTCCGACTACTCGGTGGCCGACGCCCTGACCTCCGGCGCGACGTGGATTCCCGTCCTCTCCTTCATCGCCTGCGCCCTCGCCTTCTGGTTCTGTATGCGCGACGACTTCCTCTCTTGGGTGCAGCGCAACAGCTTCATCATCGTCTTGGTCACGCTCGTCCCCTTGGGCGCGGCCGTCGCGAGTTCGTCGGCCGGCAAGGCGCTCGGCAACATGACGCCGTGGGAGCCGTCGAAGATTCCATTCCTGCTCGGCTTCGCGGGCATCCTGACGACGCACTACCGCGAGTTGACGCAGACCTACTGGGGCCTGCCGCGCGCGCGCAACGTCCTGCCGCTGCTCGTCATGGCGGCCATCCCCTTCATCCCCTTCTTCGCGCTCAAAGACTTCGGCCAGATGCTCGTCTTCAGCGGCGCCTACGCGACGCTCTACCTCGTCGCCGTCCGGCGCTGGCCGCAGGTTCTGCTCTTCGTCGGCTCGGTCGCGCTCGTCGCCTCGATTCTCGTCGTCGGCGCCCTGCCGCGCGACATACAGGCCCACGTCCCCCTGCTCCCCGAAATCGCGAGCCCCGTCCAAGCGGCCCTGCCCTCGCGCATCAAGCAGCGCTTCCACCTCTGGCTCGACGGCTTCAACCCGCCGGCGCCCTCCGTCTCTTGGTGGAAGACCGACTACGAGGACGCGCTCAGCGAAGACCCGAAGATGAAGAGCTTGGCCGAGGAGAGCCCGGCCATGCAGCGCACCGTCAACGTCGACGTGTGGTTTGACCGCGTCGCGTTCCAGCCCGCGCAGGCCACGTTCGGCATCGCGGCCGGCGGCGCGAGCGGGCGCGGTCTGGGCTTGGGCTTCGCCGAGGTCATACCCGTGGCCGACTCCGACTACATCTACGCGGCGATCGGCGAGGAGTTGGGGCTGGCGGGCGGCGCGGTCGTCATCCTCGCGCTCATCATCTTCGTCAACGCGGGCGTGCGCACTTCCTTAGACGCGCGCGATATGTTCACGAAGCTCTGCGCCGCGGGCCTGACCGCCTTCATCGGCTTTCAGGCGCTCGTCAACATCGGCGGGACGACGCGCGCGCTGCCGATGACGGGCATCACTCTGCCCTTCGTCAGCCACGGCGGCTTCAGCCTCATCACGAGCTTCGCCATGCTCGGAATGCTCTTGGCCTTCTCGCACCGCAACGCGCGCGACGCCGCGCCCGCGCGGCTGCCGACCGGCCGCAAGGCGCGCGCCGCCGGCGACCCAACTCTTCCGGAGGCTGTCCAATGATGGGAGACGCGACGCAGATCAAAGTGGAGGCGGCGTCCGTCAGCGACCGCGGCCTGAGCGGGAAGCGCCCGCTCAACGAGGACGCGTACCTCTCGGACGTGGCGCTCGGCATCTTCGCCGTCGCCGACGGCGTCGGCGGCGCGGAGGCCGGCGAGGTCGCCTCGCAGACGGCCGTCGAAGTCTTGGGCGAGGCGTTCCGCCACCGGCGCGACGACGACGACGTGGAAGACCTGATGGAGATCGCCATCCAGCGCGCCAACGCCTCCATCCACCAGATGACGCGCGAGACCCGGCAACTCGCCATGATGGCGACCACCGTCGTCGCGCTCCACTTGGAGGGCCTGCGCGCGACCATCGGCCACGTCGGCGACTCGCGCCTCTACCGCGTCACCCCGGACGGGACGCTCCACCGCGAGACCGAAGACCACTCGGTCGTCGAGGAGGAGGTGCGCGCCGGGCGCATGACGCCCGAGCAGGCGCGCAACCACCCGAGCCGCAACGTCATCAGCCGCGCGCTCGGCGCGGAGGCGGCGGTCGAAGTCGACCTGAAGACGATTGAGGTCGAGCCCGGTACGGTCTTCCTCCTCTGCTCCGACGGCATCACGCGCCACATCCCCGACGCCGAGCTGAGCGACGTCATCGCCCGCTCGCCGAACTTGGACGCGGCCTGCGCCGAGATGAAGCGGCGCTGCTTCGAGCGCGGCGCCGAGGACAATCTGACGGCCGTGCTGGTGCGCGTCGGCGGCGAGGACGACGAGAGTCTCTTCGACACCATCTCTTTCGACGAGGAGCAGACGCTCATCTCACAGCGCGCGGCGCGCGCCGACGCCCCGCCCGCGCACGTCGCATCCTCTTCGCCGACGCCCGCGCCCGCGCCCACCCCGTCGGCCCAATCCGAGACCGCCGCGGCGGCGACTGCCGCGGGCGGCGCGGCGACGGGCAGCGTGCTCCGCCGCCCCTTCGACGACGCCGGACGAAACGCCGACGTTCACCCGACGCCGCAACCCGCGCCCGACGGGCGCGCCCCCGGCGCTCCTCGCGAGAGTCAGGCCAGGCCGACCGAGTCGCCTGCGGCGCGCCGCGCGGTC
>DASQDT010000142.1:0-9546 GCA_035634035.1 Pyrinomonadaceae bacterium
GCCGGGCCTGCTTCAGAGCAAGGTCAACAACTACTTGGCGGCCTTCGTCACGGACGGCAAGCGCGCGGGCATGGCCTACGCCGACGTGACGACCGGCGACTTCGCCGCGACCGAGGTGCAGGCGTCGGCCGCCGCCGGAGAGCTGCAACGCATCGGCCCCTCCGAGTTGCTCGTCCCGTCGAAGCTCGAATACGACCGCGCGTCACTACCCGGCTTCATCACGCGACGCCCCGACGCGACCTTCGACGCGTCGCGCGCCAAGCGAGAACTCCTCGAACACTTCGGCGCGCGCACGGTCGCGCCGTTCGGGCTGTCGAAGTGGCCTCTGGCGGTCGCGGCGGCCGGCGCGCTCGTCGCCTACCTGCGCGAGACGCAGGGCGTCGCGGCCGCGCAGTTGACGCGCCTGACGAGCTACCGCACCGAAGGCTACATGACGCTCGACGAGCAGACCGTCCGCAGCCTCGAAATCTTCGATAGCTCGGGCGGCGCGCCGTCGCTTCTGCAAGCGCTCGACGAGACGCGCACGGCGATGGGCGGAAGGCTTTTGCGCCGCTGGCTTCGTCAGCCGCTGCTCGACGCGGCCGAGATTGTGCGCCGGCAAGAGCACGTCGCTTGGCTCGCCTCCGAGCGCGAGGCGCGCGCGGAGCTGTTCGCCGCGCTCGACATGGTTCACGACGTCGAGCGGCTGGCCGCGCGCACGCGCGCCGGACTCGCGACGCCTTCGGAAGTGCTCGCGCTCGGGCAGAGCTTGGAGATGGTTCCGCGCGTCCGCGCGGCCGTCGGGCGCGACCCGCGGCGCTTCGGCGCGCTGCTCGCCGCGCTCCCCGCGTGCGAGTCGGTCGTCAAGCTCATCTCGTCGGCGATTAACGACGCGCTCCCGTCGCGCTCCGAGTCGTACGGCGTCATCCGCGACGGCTACTCCGAGGAGCTCGACTCGCTCCGAAAACTTCTGCGCGACGGCAAGACCTTCCTCGCCGAGATGGAGCAGCGCGAGCGCGCGCGGACGGGGATAAGGAGCCTGCGCGTCGGCTACAACAAGGTCTTCGGCTACTTCATCGAGGTCACGCGTCCGAACCTTCACCTCGTCCCCGACGGCTTCACGCGCAAGCAGACGCTCGCCGCCTCCGAGCGCTTCATCACGCTCGAACTCAAGGAGCACGAGTCGCTCGTCCTGAACGCGCAGGAGCGCATCGCCGAGCTTGAGCAGGGCCTTTTCCGCAAGGTCTGCGCCGAGATAGGACAGCGGCGCGACGAAATCCTCGCCGCCGCCTCGTCGCTCGCGCACTTGGACGTGGTCGCCTCGCTCGCGCACAACGCGGAGCGTTGGGAGTGGGTGCGGCCGGAGATAGTCGACGCGCCCGAGTTGAGAGTGACGGCGGGCCGCCACCCCGTCATCGAGCGCGGGCTGGAAGAGGGGCGCGAGTTCGTGCCGAACGACGTGCGGCTCGGCGGGGAGGACGGCCCGCAGGTGGCGCTCCTTACGGGGCCGAATATGTCGGGCAAGTCAACTTACTTGCGGCAGACGGCGCTCATCGCCCTGCTCGCGCAGGTCGGCTCGTTCGTGCCCGCGCGCCGCGCCACCGTCGGCATCACCGACCGCATCTACACGCGCATCGGGCTCTACGACCGCATCGGCCGGGGCGAGTCGACTTTCATGACCGAGATGGTCGAGACGGCGCACATCCTTCACCACGCGACGCCCGCCTCGCTCGTCCTTTTGGACGAACTCGGGCGCGGCACTTCGACCTACGACGGCTTGGCCGTCGCCCGCGCCGTCCTCGAATACCTGCACAACCACCCGCATCTCCGCCCGCGCACGCTCTTCGCCACGCACTACCACGAGCTGACGGAGATGGCCGACGTTCTGCCGCGCGTCGAGAATTTGCACGTCGCGGTGGCGGAGGAGGGGAGCGAGATAGTCTTCCTGTACAAGATTTCGCCGGGCGCGGCCGGGAGGAGCTTCGGCGTCTACGCGGCGAAGCTCGCGGGCCTGCCGCGCCCCGTCATCCGGCGCGCCGAAGTGCTCCTGCGCGAGTACGAGTCGCGCGGCGGCGCGCAGGTCTACGCCGACGCGGAGGCCGAGAGGGCTCTGGCCGAACAACTCAACGCGCCCGCCCCCGCGCCGGCGGCGGCGACGATGACGAGCGCGCCTGACGAACGTCTCGCGCGCGCACTCGACGAGGTCGACCCGGACGCGCTCTCGCCCGTCGAGGCGCTCATGAAGCTTTTCGAGTTGAAGAAACTCGCCGAGTCCGACAGGCCCAAAAACGTCAGGGCCATCAAGACGGCCTAAAGCGCGGCCTTCATCCTTCCGCCTTCATTCTTTTTTTCTGCCGGGTCGGTGTGAATCTGCACGCGCGAGCGGGGGATTTCGGCCTCGATGGCGCGCAGCACGCGGACGGTCAGGTCGTGCGCCTCGACCAAGCTCTGCTCGCGCTCGACCTCCAAGTGCAGGTCGATGAACTTGAGCGCGCCCGAGCGGCGCGTCCGCAGGTCGTGAAAGCCGACGACGCCCTGCGGCCCGAAACTCCCGACGACGCGCGCCACCGCCTCGTCAACCTCCGGCGGCAACTTCCTGTCCATCAGAACGTCAATCGACTCGCGCGCCACGCCCAGCGCCGACCAGAGGATGAAAGCGGAGATGACGAGCGAGATGAGCGGGTCGGCGAGGCGGAAGCCCGTCGTCGCGACGACGAAGAGGGCGACGAGCGCCGCGCCGTTCGTGAAAACGTCGGAGGCGTAGTGGGCCGCGTCGGCGTTGAGCGCGGGCGAGTCGGTCTCGCGCGAGACGGCGCGCAGCTTCATGACGAGCAGCGCGCTCGCGACGGCCGCCACCAGCATCGAGCCGACGCCCACCCACTCGGAACTCGTCTCGAAGGGGCGGTAGAGGCGCTGGACGGCCCTCGTGATGAGGTAGATGCCGGAGGCCGTGATGACGGCGGCCTGAAAGAGCCCGGCCAGCGACTCGGCCTTGCCGTGCCCGTAGCGGTGATCCTCGTCGGGCGGAAGCGAGGCGGCGCGGACGGCGAAGAAGTTGATGAGGGAGGCGATGATGTCCATCGCCGAGTCGAGCAGAGAGGCGACGACGCTCAGCGAGCCCGTCAGCCACGCGGTCGCCAACTTGAGGAGGACGAGCGAGCCGGCGACCATGATCGAGAGGCGCGCGGCCCTCCGCTTCGCCGTCGTCTCCGACGGCGTGACGGCGAACCTGCGATCCTCGGTCGTCCCCCCTGCCTCCATAAAACACCCGCCCCGCGTGCCGTCGATGATAACAGACTAGCGGCCCAAGACCTCCGGCCGCTCAGACATCTCCTCGGCCGCGCGGCTGCGCGCCTTGACCGTCACGACGGCCACGCCCGCGAAAATCATCAACGCCGAGAGGAGCGTGCGCGGCCCCCAACCCTCGTCCGCGCCCAAGACGAGCGGCGCGAGGGCGAGCGCGATGAGCGGCTGCAAGTAGATGTAGACGGCGACCGTGCTCGGCACGACGCGTTCGAGCGCCCACGCGTTCAGATAATAAGCGCCGACCGTCGGCACGACGATGATGTAGGCGACGACGAGCCAAGTCGTCGCCGGGACGTTCGCGAGCGGGGCCTGCGCCAAGTGGTAGCCGCCGATGGGGAGCACGAACAGGCTGCCGAAGACGAAGACCCAGAAGATGCTCTCCAGCGCGCCGTAGCGACGGAACGTGTCCTGCGAGACGGCGAGGTAGGCGCCGTAACAGGCGGCGTTGACGATGAGCAGGACGTTGCCGAGCGTGCGCCCGCCGGAGAAGTCGGCGCGCGCGGGGTCGATGAGGAAGACGACGCCGGCCGCGGCCAGAAGCGCGCCGAGGACTTTACGCGCCGAGAGTCGCTCGCGGCCGAGCACGACGCTGATGAGCATGGCGAAGACGGGGATGGCCGTGCCCAGAAGCGTCGCGTTCGTGACCGTGGAGTATTCGAGGCCCTTGACGAAGAAGAATTGGTTGAGGACGACGCCGAGCAGGGCGAAGACGGCGAAGCGCGCGTGGTCGCGGCGCGTGACCGAAGTCGTCTCGCGCGTGAAGAGGCGGAGGGCGGCGAAGACGAGCGTCGCGCCGGCGACGCGGCAGGCGACGAGGCCCGTGCTCGGCAGGGACGCGAGCGCGACCTTGCCGAAGATGGGCCACGTCCCGAAGAAGAGTTGGACGGCGACGAGGGCGGCGTGCGGAGCGAGGCCGCCCCTCGCGCTCTCGCCGCGCGTGTTCACCGCTAGCTGTACTCTCCGGCGCGCGCGCCCGTCCCTTCGCCCGTCCGCTCCTCCTCGGCGCGCGAGGTGGCGTCCTCCTCGGCGCGGCGGTAGTTGATGCCGCCCTCGCCCGTCACGCCCGGATTCTCCGGGGGCGACGCCTGCCCGGCCGGGCCGGTCGTGTCCGAAGAAGGCTCGCTCGCGTTCGACTCGCTCTTGTCACGTTCGCTCATGTGATTCCTCTTTGATTCGGGATGCTCAGACGAGGAGGAGAACCGGGTTCTCCAAAATCCTCTTGAACGTCTGAAGGAACTTCGCGCCGGTCGCGCCGTCGACGACGCGGTGGTCGCAGGACATCGTGACCCTCATCATCTGCCGGACGACGACCTGATTGTCGCGGACGACGGGCTTCGGCGTCATCGCGCCGACGGCGATGATGGCCGCCTCCGGCGGGTTGATGACGGCCGTGAACTCGTCGATGCCGAACATACCGAGGTTGCTCACGGAAAACGTCGCGCCCGTGTACTCCTCCGGCTTCAGACGCCGCGCGCGGGCGCGCTCGGCCAACTCGCGCACCTCGCGGCTTATCTCGCCGATGGACTTGCGGTCGGCCCCGCGCACGACGGGCGTGATGAGCCCCTCTTCGACGGCGACGGCGACGCCCACGTCGGCGCGCTCGTAGAAACGTATGGCCTTCTCCTGAAACGACGCGTTGACGTGAGGGTGCTGCGTGAGCGCGACGGCCGCGACCTTGACGACGATGTCGTTGACGCTGACCTTAAGCTCCGGGTCGGCCTCGTTGATGGAGCGGCGCAGCTCGGCCGCCTTGTCCATCTCGATCTCGGTCGTCAGGAAGAAGTGGGGGACGGGGCCGATTGAAGAGACGAGGCGGCGCGCAATCGTCGCGCGCATCGTCGTCAGAGGCTCGTCGCGGTAGGGCGAAGCGCCCTCGACCTCGGCGGGCGTGTAGGACGGCCGCGCAATCTTCTGTGCGGCGGGCTGTTGTTGCTGCTGCTGCGGCTGTTGTTGCTGCTGCGGGGCGGCGGCCGTCGCGGGCGTCGCCTGCGCCGCGGGCTTTTGCCCGCCCGAGCTGATGGCGGCCTCGATGTCGCGCTTGATGATGCGTCCGCCCGGCCCGCTACCCGAGAGCGTGCGCAGGTTGATGCCGGCCTCGGCCGCCATCCGCGCCGCAATCGGCGAGACGACGAGGCGCCCGCCCGACTCATGACCGTCGCCCGCCGGGGCGGCGCCCGCGGCCGCGCCGCCGCCGTCTCCGCCCGTCGCGCCCCCGCCCGTCGGCGTGGGCTGCGGCTGCTCCTCGCCCGCACGTCCGCCCACGTCGCCCGCGAGCGGCTGCCCCTCGATGGTCGCCTGCGTGCGCGCGCCGTCGGCCTTGACCCCGGCCAACTCCGACTGCGCGCCGTCGCCGCCCGCTTGGACGTTCTCCTGAATCCGCTCCTTGCGCTCCTGCGTGGCCGCGCCCGACTCGGCCTCGGCCAGCAGCGCGGAGATGTCCTCGTCGGGCTCGCCGATGATGGCGATGACCTGACCGAGCGGGACGGTCTCGCCCTCGCCGATGAGCACCTTGCGCAGGACGCCCGTGGCGAGCGCCTGCGCCTCCATCGTCGCCTTGTCCGTATCGACCTCGGCGAGCGGCTCGCCGACGCTGACCTTGTCGCCCTCTTTCTTGAGCCAGCGCGCGAGCTGCCCCTCCTCCATCGTCGGGGAGAGCTTCGGCATGACGACCTGCGTAGCCATTCTGTCTCCTAGTTGCCGTCTAACGATTAACTAATCGAGGTACGCGACCTCGCGCACGGCCGCGACGAGGCGCGCGACGTCCGGGATGGCGAGCCGCTCCAAGTTCTTCGCGTAGGGCATCGGCGCGTCGGCCGCCGAGACGCGCTTGACGGGCGCGTCCAAGTGGTCGAAGGCGCGCTCCATGATCTGCGCGCTGATCTCGGCCGCCACGCCGCAGAACGGGTGCGACTCCTCGGCGACGATGACGCGGTTCGTCTTCTTCACCGACGCGACGATCGTCTCGATGTCGAGCGGGCGGATGGTGCGCGGGTCGATGACCTCGACCGAAACGTTCTGCTTCTCCAACTCCTCCGCGGCCTTCAAGGCGACGGGCACCATCAGCGAGCGCGCGACGATGGTGCAGTCCGTCCCCTCGCGCTTCACGTCGGCTTTGCCGAGCGGGATGACGAAGTCCTCGCCGTCGGGCACTTCGCCCTTGTTGCCGTACATCCGCTCCTGTTCGAGGAAGATGACGGGGTCGTCGTCGCGTATGGCGCTCTTGAGCAGCCCTTTGGCGTCGGCCGGCGTCGAGGGCATGACGACCTTGAGGCCGGGGAAGTGGCCGTACCAGCTTTCGAGCGCCTGCGAGTGCTGCGAAGAGACCTGATAGGCCGAGCCGTTCGGGCCGCGGAAGACGATGGGGATTTTGAACTGCCCGCCCGACATGTAGCGCATCTTCGCCGCCGAGTTGATGATCTGGTCGGTGGCGAGGATGGAGAAGTTAAACGTCATGAACTCGATGACGGGCCGCAGGCCCACCATCGCCGCGCCGACCCCGAGTCCGGCGAAGCCCAACTCGGTGATCGGCGAGTCGACGACGCGCCGCGCGCCGAACTCGTCGAGCAAGCCCTTCGAGACCTTGTAAGCGCCTTGATACTCCGCGACCTCCTCGCCCATCAGGAAGACGCTGTCGTCCCTGCGCATCTCCTCGCGCATCGCCTGATTGAGCGCCTCGCGCATCGTTATCACAGCCATCCGGTGTTCGACCTCCGAAGCGGGGGTGAAATCATTGCAAAGTGAAGGTGACGACGATTCTGCCCATGACCTTCACGGGCACACCGTCGAGCAGCGTCGGCTCGAAACGGTACTGCTTCACGGCGCGGACGGCCGCCTGCTGCAAAAGCGGGTGGCCGCTCACCGCCGCCGCGGCGATGACGTAGCCCTCTTCGTCAACCGTGAGCTGCACGATGACGTCGCCTTGCGCGCGCGCCTGCTTGGCGATGGGCGGGTACTCGGGCGTCGCCCTGTGAATGGCCCTCCCGTTTACCACCGCGCCGGAAACAGTCTTTCTGTCCGATTCACCCGCGCTCTTGCCGAGGTACACGCCGGGCGTGCTCGCGTCTCTGTTCCCGAGGGTCATCGCCGAGGTGCCTTTGACGGGCCACAGCGGCGCGGGCGCGGCCGGCAGCGGGAAGTCGACGCGCTCGTAGGGCACGAGGCTCGGGCCCGCCGCCGAGGCCGGGTCGAGCGAGAAAGAGTTGAAGAAGTTGTCGGCCCTGACAGAGCCCGCGCGCGCGCCGAGGGTCATCACGATGTAGACGTGGTCTTTGGCCTCGTAGGCGCGGGCCGTCCCGTCGGCACCGCCCGCGCGCAGAGCGTACTGCTTGACGGCCGTCCCGCCGGCCTGCGCGTTGCGCTCGGAGGTGAGCGAGTTGCCTTCGCCGGCCTTCGAGAGCGCGCGGCGAAGAATCTCGACGGCCGCGTCCGCGTTCGGCGCGGAGGCCGCGCCCGACTTGTCGAAGGCGATGACCGAAAAGAGTATTCCGCCGCTCGTCAGCTCGTAGATGGGCGGCGCGATCATGCCGCCTTCGGCGAGCGGAATCTCGCGCCTGACCCGCACGGGCACGTCGGGCATGAGGACTGTGAACTCCTGCCCCTCGGGCGTCACACGATACCAGCGGATTTTATCCTGCGCGGCCGCGACACCAGCGGCGAGCGTCAGGATGAGGCCGAGCGTGGTGAGTAATCTTCTCATCAACGTTCGCCGCCGAACGGGCTCGCGTAAATGTGCGTGAAAAGCTCTTCGGGCGCGGGCTCCGGGCTTGAGTCGGCGAACTTGACGGCCCGCTCGACCTCCTCCCGCACGCGCTTCTCGATGTCGGCGAGCCCCGCGTCGTCGACGACGCCCTGCTGCTTGAGACTCTCGGAGAAGACCTTAATCGGGTCGCGCTCCTGATGCTTCTCGATCTCGGCGCGCGTGCGGTACTGACCGGGGTCTGACATCGAGTGGCCCATGAAGCGGTAGGTGCGCACCTCTAGGAGCGAAGGCAGGTACTCTTTGCGCGCGCGCTCGACGGCCCGCGCGACGGCCGCGCGCACCGCCAACACGTCCATCCCGTCAACGAACTCGCCCGCCATGTCGTAGGCCGCGGCCTTGCGCGAAACGTCGCGCAGACTCATCGCGCGCTCAAGCGACGTGCCCATCCCGTACTGGTTGTTCTCGCAGATGTAGATGCACGGCAGTTTCCAGAGCTGCGCCATGTTCAGGGACTCGTGGAACGCGCCCTGATTGACCGCGGCCTCGCCGAAGAAGCAGAGCGTGACCTGATCCGCCCCCTTGTACTTCGTCGCGTAGGCCACTCCGGTCGCGAGCGGAATCTGACCGCCGACGATGGCGTGGCCGCCGAGGAAATGGTTGTCGGCGTCGAAGAGGTGCATCGAGCCGCCCTTGCCCGCGGAGCAGCCGCCGGCCCGTCCGAATAGCTCGGCCATCACTTCGTCGGGCGGGGTGCCCATGACGAGCGCCTGACCGTGGTCGCGGTAGCTCGTCAAGACGTAGTCGTCTTTGCGCAGCGCGCTCAGAGCGCCGACGGCGACGGCCTCCTGACCGATGTAGAGGTGGCAGAAGCCGCCTATCTTGCCGAGCGTGTAGGCCTCGGCCGCCTTCTCCTCGAAGCGGCGGATGAGAATCAGCTGGTAGAGCATCCGGAGGAGCGTCTCGCGGTCGACCTCCTCGACGCGCTCGCGCTGCTCGCGCTGGCGCTTCTGGTGCTCGTCGCGCAGCTCTGCCGGGTTGATGGTGTCGGTCGTCTCGCGCGCCTCCTGCGGCGCGGGGGCGGCCGAGGCGGCGGGCGGCGGCGCGTCGCCGTGCTCGCGCGGCCTCAACGGAGTGACTTTTAGCTCGCTCATCTCGCTTCCGCTCGCCGCAAGTGTCTCGCGCGCCCCTCTCATTCGGACGGAAGGGGGGAGGCGTCGGCCGCCTCGGGCGCGAACTCCTGCGCGTCTGTTCGTTTGAATCGAAAGTTCGAGGCGGATTATACGCGAGGTGCGAGCCCGCGCGCAAAAGGGGCGGTTTGAAAGCAAAAAGGCGCGCGGGACGTGGCGCCCGCGCGCCTTTCGCGTGTGAAATTTGGACGCTGCTCAGCGGTGCGCGTCGAAGTGTGCGACGCCGCCGGCGGCGAGCGAGCCGGCCGCGACCGTGCGCGCGTGCTTTTGATATCGCTTCTCGTCGGCCGCCGAGGCGAGCAGCGCGTCGGTCGTCTCCCCGTCGTGCGGGAAGCTCGCGACGCCGCAGCTCACGCGCAAGTGAGCCTCGCGCCC
>DASQDT010000143.1:0-8848 GCA_035634035.1 Pyrinomonadaceae bacterium
GCGCTGCGTTCGGCGCGCGGCGCGCGCTCGGCCGGAGCGCGCTCGGCCGGCGCGGGCGTCGCTATCGCCGCGACCGGCGCAACCGCCTCGGGCGCGTCCTCGACGGCCGGACTCTCCTGCTCGTCCGCGTCGCTCAAAGGCTCGGCCTCTTCGCCGTGGCCGTTCGACTGCTCGCCGTTCCCGTCCTTGCCGCCCGGCCGGCGGCGACGACGCCCGCCCCGCCGCGCGAACTCGCCGCGCGACGTGCGACCGCCGACGCGCGCCTCTCCGTCCTCGTGAGCGCCGTCAACGTCGGCCGCGGCCGCCTCCTCTTTGACCTCGCGCTCGGAGTCGGCGACCGCGCCCGCCTTCTTGCCGCGCGCCGGAGACTTCGCGGCCGACTTCTTCGACGAAGACTTCTTCGCCGCCGCCTTCTTCGAGGAAGACTTCTTCGCGCCCGCGCCTTCGCCCGACTCGTCTTCGCTCGCGGTCGCCGCCTTCTTCGACGACTTCTTCGACGCGGACTTCTTCGACGCCGCGGCCGTCGCGCCCTTGCGCGCGCGCGAACCCTTCTCCGCGGCGGCCGAATCGTCGGCCCCGCGCTCCTCGTCGTCGCTCACGCGCTCGAAGGTCTGCGAGGAGGCCAGCGCGCTCGAAGCGTCCGCGTCCTCGTCGAAATCTTCCGCGAGCGACGCGACGCTCGCGGCTACCGGCACGGCCGCGGGCCGCGACGCGCTCGGGGCCGGCCCGTCCTCTTCGTCGTCGGCGACGCGCTGGAAGGACGAATCGCCCGCCGCGGCGGCCGACGAAATGAGCGAGCCGACCTCGGCCTCGGCGACCGTGTCCATGTCGAACTCGACGCCGCGAATCTGATCCGTCAGACGCTCTTGCAGGCGCGCGTCCTTGAACATCGAGCCCTCCTCGAAGGCCGCCTCGTCCTCGTCCACCACGCGCTCGAACGAGTCGGCGGCGGCGACGAACGGCGTCGCGATCTCTTCGACGGGGAACTCGCGCGCCTTCGCGCCGGACGGCGCGCCCGCGCGCCCCTCGCGGCCGCGCTCTTCGCGCCCGCGTTCTTCACCACCGCGCTCCTCCTCCCGGCCGCGCTCCTCGCGCTCGCGCCCGCCGCGACGCCCGCGGCGACCGCGACCGCGACGGCCGTCGGCCTCCTCACCCTCGCCGCGCGACTCCTCGGCGGCGGCGGGCGCCGGCGGCGCGACGGCGAGTCCGGCCTCGTCGCCCTCGCCGAGTGCGGCGTCCAGACCGGCGAAGACTTCGTCGAGGTCGGGCATGGCGATGTCGGGCGCGGCCGCGTCCTCGGACGGCTCGGCGTGCTCGTGCGCCGACTCCATCTGCCGCTCGCGCTCGATGCGCGCGCGCTCGACGCGCTCGGCCGCCGCGCGCGCGGCCGCCTCGTCGTCCGCGCCCTCGGTCTTCTTCTTGTCGACGACGATGCGCTCGAACTCCTCCTCCTCGTCGAAGAAGTCGGAGACGTAGAGGAAGGCGTCGCGCTCCAGCCCGATGTCGACGAAGGCCGACTGCATACCGGGCAGGACGCGCATCACGCGGCCCTTGTAGATGTTGCCGACGATGCCCTGATCGGACTCGCCGCGCTCGATGTAAAACTCGGTGGTTCGCCCGTTCTCGACGATGGCGATCTTCTTCTCGCGCCCGTTGACGCTGACGATTAGCTCTTTAGGCATTAGCTGAAAACTGTCTCCTGATGTTGAGTGCGCGGCGCGCCGACTCGTCGCCGGGCCACGTCGAAACGGGCGGCGGGGCGCTGCCTTTGTCCGCGCTGTGGTGTGGAAGGTGTGAAACGAGTCGGCGGGTCGCCGGCGGCTCCGTGCAGGGCCGCCCCGCGGGCGTCGGGTAGACTCCCGACGCCGGGAAGCGAGTCGAACTGTTCACGTGGAAAACTCCGTCGGGCGTGCCGCCGCGCGGGGCGCGTCATGCGCCGATGCCCGCTCGACCCTCGCAGCCCTCGGCGCGCCGGTGTCCGACTCGGACGCGCGCGGCGGATGGCTGCGGCACTTGCCTTTAAAGAGAACTCTTGGTGGGCCGCGTCCGGCGCGCTCGGTTAAGAAGCCGCGCGGCCCTCGAAAAAAACTTCGCGCCCCTCCCGCCCGCGTGCGCCTCACGCGCCGACGCCCTCAAGCGCCACCGACACGAGCGAAACAACAGGGACGCCCGAGTATAACCGAAAACCCCGCAAAGTCTAAAGCCACGCGAAAGAGCGGCGGCGCGTCGGCGCGAGTCGGGGCTTGAGTGTCGTATCAGTTGACGAAGCGTCGGAGTCGGATGCTGATGGCGAAGCCGATGGCGATGGAGGTGGCGAGGATGGCGGAGAGCCCCGCCGACATCAAAGGCAGCGGGACGCCGATGACGGGGAGGATGCCGACGGCCATGCCGACGTTAATCAAAATCTGGAAGGCGAGGCCGCCGACGATCGCCATGATGACGAGCATTCCCGTGCGGTCGGGCGCGCGGCGCGCGCCGTGAATCAGTTTGGTGAGCAGGACGGCGTAGGCGAGGAGCAGGAGTATCGAGCCGATGAAGCCCGTGTTTTCGGCCGTCACGGCGAAGATGAAATCCGTGTGCGGCTCGGGCAGGTACTTGAGGCGGCTCTGCGAAGCCTCGCCCGCCTCCTCCGAGCCGGTCAGCCCGCCCTTGCCGACCGTGATGATGGACTGCCAAGTGTGGTAGCCGATGTCGCGGCGGTCGGCGTTCTCGGGGTTGAGGATGACCTCGATGCGCTTCTGCTGGTAAGACTTGATGAGGCCGGTCTTGACGCCGCCGATGTAGGCGGCCGGGACGGCGACCGTCCCGACGACGAGCGCCGCGATGACGAGCCACATCCTGACCGACGAGAGGAAGAGCGCGACGGCGAGCAGGGGCATGTAGGTGAGCGCCTGCCCCGTGTCGGGCTCAAGCAGGATGAGGGCGACGGGGAGCGCGACGATGGCCGCGCCGAAGAGCATCTCGCGGAACTTCAGGGGCCACGAGCGCGGCCGCCCGTAGTAGCGCGCGAGCATCAGCACCGTCGGGATTTTGACGAACTCCGAGGGCTGGAACTGCCCGATGCCCGCGACGTTTATCCACGCCCGCTGCCCGTTAATCTTCAGGCCGACCGACGGGTGCAAGACGACGACGAGGAGGACGAGCCCGAAGGCGTAGAAGACGGGCGCGAAGTGGACGAGCTTGCGGTAGTCGGTCAGGGAGACGGCGAGCATCACGACGGCCGAGATGCCGAGGCCGATTAGCTGCTTCTTCCAGTAGGCGAGCTCCGGCTGCGCGTTGTAAATCTGCCACGTCCCGAAGATGGCGATCGCTAGGGCGAGCAGCACCAGAAACCAGTCGAAGTCGCGCAGCCGTCGGTGTTCGAGTATTGCAACCATAAAGGGAAGTGCCGGGCGACGGGTGACGGGCATGAGACGAGTTCTTAAACTCGTCGCCCGTCACCCGTCGCTCGCTACTGCTTTCGTGCTATTTGCTCCTGCTCTCCGGCGGCGGGAGTGCCGCGCGTCTTGGAGTAGTAGGCGTCGTAGACGGCGCGGACGGCCGGGGCGGCGTGCGTGCCGCCGAAGCCGACGTTCTCGATGAGCGCGATAGCCGCGATCTCGGGCTGTGAGGCCGGCGCGACCGAGACGAACCAAGCGTGGTCTTTGTTCTCGCCCACGTCCTTACCCAGAGAGACGACCTGCGCCGTGCCGGTCTTGCCCGCGATCTCGAAGCCCTCCATCTTGATGCGCCCGGCCGTGCCGCCGTTGTTGACCACGTCCGACATCCCCTGCATCACTATCTGGTGATTCTCGGGCGAGATGTGGACGATTTTGGGCTCGGGCCGCTCGAAGGTCTTGAGCGCGCGCTCGGGGAAAGGCCCGACGGCCGCCACCGCGCGCGCCTCCTTCAGGAGGTGCGGGACGTAGAGCTTGCCGCCGACGCCGATGCCCGCGACGGCGCGCAGCATCGCCAGAGGCGTCGTGAACTCGTAGACCTGACCGAACGAGGCGTAGACGGTGTCGATTTCGCGCCACGTCGGGTCGCCGCCCTTCGGCGTAAATCTCGCCTTGAACTCGCGCGAGGGCGTCCAACTGCGCAGCTCGCGCGGGAGGTCGACGCCCGTCTTCTTGTTGATGTCGAAGTCGTCGACCATCTTCTCGATGCCTTCGAGGCGCATCTTGAGGCCGAGGCGGTAGAAGTAGCCGTCGCACGAAACTTGGATGGCGGTGCGGACGGGCGGCGAGCCGTGGCTGCCCATGCAGCGCGTGAACTTGTTGCCGATGGTGATGCCGCCGCCGCACGCGATGTTCGAGTTCTTGACCGTGATCGCGCCCTGCTCTAGGCCGGCGACGGCCATCGGAATCTTCCACGTCGAGCCGGGCGGGTAGCGGCCCTTGATGGCGCGGTTGTAGAGCGGCGTCTTCGGGTCGCGCAAAAGCGCGTTGGCCTCGCGCCGGCCCTCGGGCGTGCCGACGCGCTGCGAGAAGAGGTTGGGGTCGTAGGACGGCGCGGAGGCCAGCGCGAGTATCTCGCCGTTGTTCGGGTTCATGGCGACGATGACGCCGCGCTTCGAGGCCGAGTTGCGGAGCTGGTCTTCGGCGGCGAGTTGCAAGTCCAAGTCGATCGTCGTGACGATGTCCTGACCGGGCTGCGGCGGAACCATGCGCAGCTCGCGCTGGATGCGCCCGCGCGAGTCGACCTCGACCTCGACGAAGCCGTCGCGCCCGCGCAGAAGCTCGTCGTAGTAAGCCTCAAGCCCGTCTTGGCCGATGATGTCGCCCGGCCGGTAGGCGTTCTCCTGATTGTTCTTGTAGCGATCCTGCTTCAGCTGCTCGGGGCTGATCTCGCCGACGTAGCCGAGGACGTGGGCGAGCGAGCCGTTCTCGGGGTAGCGGCGCTGCGGCTGCTCGCGGATGGTCAGCTCGGGGTTTTCGAGCGAGTGGGCCTCGACCCAAGCGATGTCGGCGCTCGTCGCGTTCTCCTTGACGATGACGGTCTCGAACTGCGGCTGCCCCTTAATCTCCTCGAAGCGCTCGCGCAGGAGCGCGGGGTCGAGGCCGAGCCCGCGCGAGTAGGACTCGATGAAGTCCGAAGGGTCGCGCCCCTTGATGTCCTCGCGCGAGAGGACGACGTTGTAGATGGAGCGCGAGTCGACGAGGAGGTTCTGGTTGCGGTCGAAGATCGCGCCGCGCGGGGCCGCGATGGGCAGTCGCCGGATGCGCTGGTTCTCGGCCCGCTCGGCGTAGTAGTCGCCGCGCACGACCTGCAAGTAATAAAGCCGCACGCCGAGCACGGCCAAGATGACGAACACGGCGGCGTGAATCACGTTCAGCCGCGCGCGGAGGTTCTGCGAGTCGTCTTCGAATTTCATGAGAAGCTACTCAGTAACGCTTGCGGCCGAGGCCGCGCCGGGCGATGCGGCGGCGGAAGGCGAAGGCGCGTCGCTGGCTGGCCTTCTCGCCGAAGAAGTTGTCGAGCATATAGGCCAGAAGCGTGCCGGCGATCGTCGTCCCGATGATTTTAAAGGAGACCGTCTCGGCGAACGAAGCCGCGACGGGCTGCCTGAGCAGCCCGTGCAGCGCGACGAAAAGGGTCGCGTCGAGCACGGCCGCGCCTGATAAGACGGGGATGCGGAGCAAAGGGTTGTCGATGCGTATGCGCGTCACCATGAACGAGATGAGGAAGGCGACGAGCGTCTTCGAGAACCCGCCCGCGCCGAGCAGCCCGCCGCCGAGCGCGTCCGACGCGAGGCCCGCGCACGTCCCGATGACGACCGCCTGCACGGGGTCGAGCCGCAGCGCGAAGTAGACGACGACGACGAGCGGCAGGTCGGCGTAGGCGAGCAGCTCGCCGACGACGGGGACGGCGCGCAGCGCCGATTGCAGCAGGACGGCCAGCGCGATGCAGACGACGATCTTCAACTTCATAAAGACAGCGGCGAGTGACGGGTGACGCGTGACGAGTTAAAGAGAAGCCCGGAGGCGTGGGAAGAAGTAATCATTTCACTCAACCCCCTTGCTCGTCACTCGCGGCCCGGCACCGCTTTTTTCCCCTTGTCCACGTTCGGCAGCGTCCCCGTCGGCTGCTCGCGCGGCGGCGGGCGGTACTGGAGGACGACGACCTCTTGCAGCGAGTCGAGGCGCGCGCTCGGCTTGATGCGGAGCGTGTGCGGCGTCGTCGCCGACCCCGGCACTTTCTCGACAATCGTCCCGACGCTCAGTCCCGCCGGGTAGACGCCGTCCTGACCCGTCGTCACCACGTAGTCGCCCGCCTCGACCGCCTCCAAGCCCGACACGTAGCGCATGTCGAGCAGCCCCACCGTCCCGAGCCCGCGCACCGAGCCGAGCGCGTTCGACTGCCCGAGCTGGCCGACGACCGCGCCGGCCGCCGAGCGGTCGTCGGTAATGAGCATCACCTGCGCCGTCAGGGGGCTGACGGCGACGACGCGGCCGACGATGCCCTCGGGCGTGGCGACCGGCATGTTGAGGCCGACGCCGGCCGTCGTGCCGCGGCTGATGACGACGGAGTTGAACCAAGCCGAGGGGTCGCGCGAGATGACGCGCGCCGGGACGCGGCCGTATTCGCTCTCCTGCTTGAAGTCGAGCAGGCGCTTGAGCCGCTCGTTCTCGTCGAGCGCGGCGCGGGCGTCGCGCTCGCGCGTTTCGAGGTCGACGAGTCGCGCCTTGAGCTGCTCGTTCTCGGAGGCGGCCGTGCGCAGGTTGGCGAGGTACTGGAAGAAGCCGACGCCCGTGCCGCCCGCGCCGACGACGACGCGCTGCGCGGGCGAAAAAAGCGCCTGCACCCAGACGCGGAACATCGTCTGCTTGGTCGACGGGTCGCGCGCGTCGTAGCTCATCAGGCCGAAGTTGACGACGAGGAGGGCGACGAGCCACACGGGCGCTCGCTGCCGTATCTCCTTCTGCGTGCGCATCACCGGCATAACTTCGAGTGACGGGCGGCGGGCGACGGGCGACGGGCGGGACGGGTTTTTAACCGGTCACTCGTCGCCCGCGGCTGCTTTTATGTTCCGCTGACCAGAGTGTTGTCCCACTTGACGCGCTTGAGGAGGTTGAAGTCGGAGAGCATTTTGCCCGCGCCGAGCACGACCGAGGAGAGCGGGTCTTCGGCGACCGAGACGGGGAGGCCCGTCTCGATGGAGAGTCGCTTGTCGAGGTTCTTCAGGAGCGCCCCGCCGCCCGTCATCACGATGCCGCGCTCGACGATGTCGGCCGAGAGCTCCGGCGGCGTGCGTTCGAGCGCGACGCGGACGGCGTTGACGATGGTCGAGACCGAGTCGGCCAGAGCCTCGCGCACCTCCTCGTCCGTGATGGTGATGGTCTTGGGGATGCCCTCGATGAGGTTGCGCCCGCGCACGTCCATCGACAGCGGCTCGTCGAGCGGGAAGGCGCTCCCCAACTCGATCTTGATGGCCTCGGCCGTGCGCTCGCCGATGAGCAGGTTGTACTTGCGCTTGATGTACTGCGTGATGGCCTCGTCCATCTCGTTGCCGGCGACGCGCACCGCCCGCGAGTAGACGATGCCGGAGAGCGAGATGACGGCGATGTCGGTCGTGCCGCCGCCGATGTCGACGATCATGTTGCCGTGCGGCTCGGTGATGGGGAGCCCCGCGCCGATGGCCGCCGCCATCGCCTCTTCGACGAGGTAGACCTCGCTGGCCTTCGCGCGGTAGGCCGAGTCTTCCACGGCGCGCCGCTCGACCTGCGTGATCTCGGAAGGTATCCCGATGACGACGCGCGGGCTGACCCAACTCTTGCCGTTGTGCGCCTTGCGTATGAAGTGCTGGAGCATACGCTCGGTGACTTCGAAGTTGGCGATGACGCCGTCCTTCATCGGGCGGATGGCGACGATGTTGCCGGGCGTGCGGCCCAACATCTCTTTCGCCTCCTTGCCGACGGCCTCGGGCTGGTTCGTGACCTTGTTGATGGCGACGATTGAGGGCTCGCTGACGACGATGCCGCGGCCCTTCGCGTAGACGAGCGTGTTCGCCGTGCCGAGGTCAATCGCCAAGTCGCTGCTGAAGAGGCTGAAGAGGGATTTAAATGCCATTCGCTTTGTCTACCATGACCGTCCTTAAAGGGTTGAAATAAAAAGCGCCAGCACGACTGCGGGCGCGCCCGCGAGTCGAACCGGAAAGGATACAACGAACGACGGCCCGTCCGCCAACCGGCAAAACCCTTCCGCAGGGTTTCCGAGGCGGTCGAAGGCCCTCAATCAGTCAGTGTCTGTCTGGGACGTTTCCGGCCGGGGGGTGCTCTCGGACTACTCACGAAAGCTTTACAGCAAGCGGGGGAAAATGTCTACAGGTATTTTCGGGCGTCCGCCCGACTCAGTCCGCGCCGCCGGTCGCCGGGCGGACGCAGTTCTTGCGCGCGGCCTTCGCCTCGTACATCGCGGCGTCGGCCGCGGCGATGAGCTGCTGCGGGCTCTGCGCGTGCTCGGGGAAGTTCGAGACGCCGAAGCTGGCCGTCAGGGTCAGGCTGAGTCCGCGCCCGCCGTTGAAGGCGTGGCGCGAGAGGCGCTCGCGCACGCGCTCGGCCACGCCGGCCGCGCGCTCCGTCCCGGTCTCCGGCAGGATGACGACGAACTCGTCGCCGCCGTAGCGCGAGACCACGTCCGGGGCGCGCACGGAGGCGAGGATGACGGCGGCCGTCTCCATCAGGACGTGCGAGCCGACGAGGTGGCCGTGGCGGTCGTTGACGGCCTTGAAGTCGTCGAGGTCGAGGAACATGGCCGAGACGGTCGAGCCGTAGCGGCGCGCGCGCTTGACCTCGCTGCTGAGGTACTGCCGGAGGAAACGCGCGTTGTGGAGTTTCGTCAAATCGTCCGTCTGCGAAAGGCGCTCGGC
>DASQDT010000144.1:0-4433 GCA_035634035.1 Pyrinomonadaceae bacterium
GAGGTCTTCGGCGCGCGCGGCGACCCAGTCATTCGCGCGCTCGCCGTCGTCGCGCTCCTGAGCAGCAGCCACGCCGATCACCTGATGGCGACGCGCGTGCTCTTCGCCGTCGGGCGCGACCGCCTGTTCGCGAGCGCCGCGACGCGCGTCAACGAGGGCGGGACGCCAACCGTCGCGCTCGCCGTCAGCACCGCGATGGCGCTGCTCTTCGTCGTCTTCGGCGAGACGTTCGTCCGCATCATCAGCGCGCTCGCCTTCTTCTTCATCGTCAACTACGCGCTCTCCTTCGCCTCGCTCTTCGTCCTGCGGCGGCGCGAGCCCGACGCCGCGCGCCCCTACCGCGCGTGGGGCTACCCCCTCACGACGGCGCTCTCTCTGGCCGGCTCGCTCGCCATCCTCGCGGGCGCAATCGTCTCCGACCTCCTCGCCGGCACGCGCGGCAGCCTCGACGCCCTGCTGCTGCTCGCGCTCTCGCTGCCGGCCTACCTCCTGATGAAACGGCTCGTCGCGCGCGCGTGATATCATCCGGGGAGCGCCCGGAGCCGCGACGCCCCGCCCCGGAGAGGCTTCGCGCGCGAGGAGGTTTTTTTGATGGCCGGTCAGTACGAAAACATCAGGTACGCGGTCGACGACCGCGTCGCGCGCATCACGTTCGCGCGCCCGCCGCTCAACGTCTTCGACATCGCGATGATGCGCGAGATGGAGGGCGCTTTGACCGACGTGATGGGGCGGCGCGACGTGGTGGCCGTCGTCTTCGAGGCGACGAAGGGGGCGCGCGCCTTCTCGGCCGGCGTCTCGGTCGAGGAGCATCAGGCGGAGACCATCTACCGGATGCTCGAATCCTTCCACGCCATCTTCCGCACGATGGAGCAGATGGCGAAGCCGACCGTCGCGGTCGTCGACGGCGCGGCGCTCGGCGGCGGCTGCGAGCTCGTCGCCGCCTGCGACTTCGTCGTCTCCACCTCGCGCGCTCGCTTCGGCCAGCCCGAAATCAAGTTGGGCGTCTTCCCGCCGGTCGCGGCCGTCATCCTGCCGCGCCTCATCGGCGAGCGGCGCGCGCGCGAGCTCGTGCTGACGGGCGAGCTCATCGACGCGGCCGAGGCCCTGCGGCTCGGGCTCGTCAGCTACGTCGTCGAGCCCGAGGAGCTGGAGGCGAAGACCGAGGAGATTCTCGCGCGCCTGCGCGAGCTGAGCGCGCCCGCGCTTGAGTTGACGCGGCGCGCGCTCGACGCGGGGCGCGGGCGCACCTTCGAGGACGCGCTCTCGCGCGTCGAGGACATTTATCTCAACGAGCTGATGAAGACCGAGGACGCCGCAGAGGGCGTGCGCGCCTTCATGGAGAAGCGGCGTCCGGCGTGGAAGAACAGGTGACGGCCGCGCCCGCGCCGACCTCTTTGACACGGCGGCGCGCGCCTCTGCTATCATCGCCGCACGAAAGACGATGAGAGACCCCGCGCCGAAAATGAAAGCCGTCGTGTGCCCGCCGCCCTCGCGCGCGCGTCGGTCGGCGGCCGCCCTCGCGCTCGCCCTCTCGCTCGTCTTCGCCGCGCCCGCCTGCCGCGAGGCCGACGACGCCGTCACCGTCACCCCGCGCACGCTGCGCGACGTGCCGGCCGAGCGCCTCGCCTTCCGCTTCGAGCCCGACGTGGCCGAGGAGAACCTGCCCGAGCCCTTGAAGGCCGAAGCGTCCGACGCCAAGCTCGAATCCGTCCAGCGCGACTTCGAGACGCGGCGACCGGGCGACGCGCTCATCCGCACGGTGCTGTCGCCCGACGGCCAGCGCGCGCTCGCCGTCTACGCGACGAGCGAAATCCAAGACCCCGACTTCCGCCTCGACCTCTACGGCGCGGACGGGATGTTCATACGCAACATCCTCCCCGCCGACATGATCGGCACGTTCCCCGACTCGGTCGCTTGGTCGCCCGACGGCCGGCACATCGCCTTCACGGGCGTCCGCAACCCCCTCAACGCGGCCGCGCCCGACCCCGGACGCGAGACGACCGCGCCGGCCGACCCGGGCGCGTCGCCCGACGCTCTGGCGACGCCCGCGTCGGCGCCCACCGTCGCGCCCATCATCCAGTCCGTCCAGACCTTCTCGACCGAGCAGATATACGTCTGCAACCGCGACGGCTTCGAGCTCAAGCCCCTGACGGCGCGCGACGGGCTCATCTACTTCGGCCTTTCGTGGGCGCCCGACTCTTCGGCCGTCGCGGCCATCGCGTGCCGCGAGGACGAGTGGAACGGGCGCAAGGAGCGGGGCGACTCGCCGGGCGGGCGACCGCGCATCGTCACGCTCGACGGTCAGGAGCGTCTGCTCGACGACCGGCTGTCGGACGCCGCGCCCGCGTGGTCGCCCGACGCCTCGAAGGTCGCCGCCGCCTTCGACAAGACCGTCGCCGTCTACGACGCCGCGGGCGCGCGCCCGACGGCCGCGAACCTCCCGCTCACGAACCCGCTGTGGGCCTCGTCCGTCGCCTACGACGCGCGCCACGTGCGCAAGGACGGCGGGCAGCCGCCGCCAGCCGCCGAGTCGCAGGCGGCGAAGGACGTGCCGCCCGTGGGAAGCGTCGTCATCAACTCGTTCAACCCGGTCGTGCGGCTCGCGTGGCTCGCGCCCGACGCGCTCTTCGTGCAGACGGCCTTCGTGCGCTTCTACCGCAACGACCCCGTGCCCGTCACGACCTACCCGCGCTGGCACGTCGTGCGGCTCTACCCGCAGGCGGCCGTCGTCAGCTAAAACTAACGCGAGGAGCCTTCCCCTTCATGTTGACCTTCAACAGCGTCGCCGACATCTACGACTCGCTCGACCGCGCCCGCGCGCGCCTCGAACGGACGCTCGACGGCCTGAGCGCCGACGAAGCGAACTCCCGCCCCTCGCCCGACCGCTGGACGATTGCCGAGATCGTCGAGCACCTCTCGCTCGTCGAGGGGCAGATTAGCCGCCTCATGTCGAAGATCCTCGACAAGGTCGAGGCCGGGGGCGGCCTCGCGCTGGGGGGAAGCGCCCCGCCCGCGCCGCTCGTCGACTTCGCGCCCTTCGCCGAGCGCGCCGAAGAGAAGTTCAACGCGCCGGAGACGGCCCGCCCGAAGGGCGGCGTCGGCGTGGAGGACTCGCTCGCGCGCCTGCGCGAGTCGAGCGAGGCGATACGTCTTTTGCGGCCGCGCGTCGAGTCGCTCGACCTTTCGGCGACGCGCCTGCCGCACCCGGCCTTCGGCCAGCTCAACTTCTACCAGTGGCTCGCCGTCCTCGGCATCCACGAGGAGCGCCACCGCCGACAGATAGAGGCCCTCAAAGAGTCCATCAACGCCGCCGCCGCCGCGCAAGATTGACGACCGCCGGACGCCCGCGCCCGCCGTTTGCGGCCCCGACGGCGCGCCCCTATAATCGTCCGGCGTTTCGACACCGACGCCCTCTTAGCTCAACGGTCAGAGCAGCGGACTCAGTTCTTTGAAAGGTCTAAGTGGAGAAGTCGGGGTTATGAATCTCGGAGTGGCAGTTGAGGCAAAGAAGCAGACACTTCCCGGCCTCGGCCACGAGCGTATCCCATGAAGTGTTAGAGCAGCCCCGGAGGTCAATGCCGAAAGACTTGACCGCGGGATTGAGATGGTGGAAAGCCAGCGCCGCCCCGTTGCGGCCGTAGCCGCAGCGCTCGCAGCGCCCGCCTTTCTGCCGGATTAACAGTTGCCTTCCTCGTCGGCCGCGCTCCTGCTGAGAGACGTAATTCTGATGTTTGTTGTTCGTGAAGGCGTTCTTGCATCGGAGCGAGCAGAACTTAATCTGCCTGCCGCTCAAAGCTGACGCGCAGACGAGACAGACGCCCTCCATACGACCTCCAAAGTGGGGTTGCAAGCGTATCACACTCGGCCTCCCGAACGTGGTCATTTCAGGTGCGCTTGTAGAATCTGTCAAATTCGGGGAAGCCTAAGGCGCGAAAGCGTTATGGTAATCCCGAGCCAAGCCCCGCGCGCGGTGAACGCGGCGGGGAAGGTGTAGAGACTTGACGGCAGACGCTTAAGGCGAAGGGAAAGTCCAGACCACAAACCGCGTCCGCATCACGCGGACAAGGCGCGGCGAAAGCCGTAGTGGCAGGCATAATCCGTTGGTTGTAGGTTCGAATCCTACAGAGGGCATTGCAGACAGCAAATCGAGTCGAGGGCGGCCGCCGGGTCGCCCTCCCTTTTTTTGTGCGGCTGTGGTCGGGCGCGAGAGGCGTGATATGATGACGGCCCGGCGAGAACTGATTCTGAGCACACCGTTAACGGCGGCGACTTCGTAGCGGCCGAGATGGTCAAAGCCTTCATCACGTCGCCTGAATACCGGAGACGTTTCGGTCAGGACTGGGCGGGGGCGTGAAGTGTCTTAACGAAGTGTCTTAAAGAGGTGGGGACGCGCCGGCGCGTCCCCACCTCTTTAAGACACTTCGTTAAGACAC
>DASQDT010000145.1:0-18409 GCA_035634035.1 Pyrinomonadaceae bacterium
GGCCCGCCTCTTAGCATTCCGCCGGTCAATTAAATTCGCGCTGCGCTGTCGGAAACCTGACGCCGCAATCGGCGTCCGTCAATTTTTAGACATCGGCGAGCCGCGCGCGAGCTGTTTTCTTCGTAGTATTCGGCCTTGAACGAATTTCAACAGAGTGGAACGGAGTTCGCATTGAAGCCCGACGGCTGGTTCTGTAAGGAGAACTTTTGATGCCCTTTAAGATCATGCTGGTTGATTCCGACCCCGCGAACCTGCGCTTGCTCAAAAGCCTGTTCTGCGAAGAGTACGAGGTGCTGAGCGCCGCGTCGGCGGGGGCCGCGCTGTGCGTGCTCGCGCAGCACGACGTGGCGCTCCTCATCACCGAGCAGCGGCTGCCCGACATGTCGGGCGTCGAGCTCCTGAAGCGCACCGCCGCGATGCGACCGCACACGGTCAGAATCATCCTCACCGCTTTCGCCGAGACGGACGCGCTCGTCGAGGCGATCAACTGCGGGCAGGTCTACCGCTTCGTCACGAAGCCGTGGGACGGGGAAGACCTCCAACTGACGGTCGCGCGCGCCTTGCAGCATTACGAGATGGTGAAGATGCGCTACGAGGTGGGCGAAGCGAACAAGCGCCTCGCCGAGCGCCTGCGCGCGACGACGCGCGCCGTCATCCGCGCCATCTCCGACACACTTGAGGCCAAAGACCATCACGTCTACGGGCACGCGCGGCGCGTCAGCGGCTACTCGGTCGCCATCGGGCGTCGGATGCGCCTGAGTGGCGGACGGCTCGAACGCCTCTCGCTGGCGGCGCTCATGCACGACGTGGGGAAGGTCGCGACGCCTGACGCCATCCTGCTCAAGTCGGCGGCGCTGACCGACGAGGAGCGCGCCACCGTCCGCCTGCACGCCGTGCGCGGGGCGCGTCTGCTCGCGGCCGTGCCCGAGATGGAGGACGTGGCGTCGGCCGTGCGCCACCACCACGAGGACTTCGACGGCGGCGGCTACCCGGACGGCCTCGACGGCGAGCGCATCCCGCTCGCCTCGCGCATCATCCGCGTGGCCGACGCCTACGACGCGATGACGAGCCCGCGCCCGTTCCGCGGCGCGCTCAGCCACGAGGAGGCGACCGAGCAGTTGACGAAGGGTGCGGGCACGGAGTTCGACCCCGAGGTCGTCGCCGCGTTCCGCGAGCTGAAGGCGCTGGCGAAGATTCGCGGCAGCATCGCGCGGGGCGACTTCGGCTCGCAGTTCCTGACCGTCCTCAAGCCCGTAGATTTGTGGAAGCTCGACGCGTCGGAGTTGCTGCGCGCCGTCGAGTCCGAGCCGGCGCTCGCGGCGAGCGTGTTACGCGCGGCCAACACGGGACACCCCGACGAAGAGACGACGGCGAGTCTAGCGGTCGCCTGCGAGCGCCTCGGCGCGGAGGCGCTGCGCGACCTCATCGCCCAGACGAGCGCGGGCGCGCGCGTCAACTACGAGGCCGAAGTCCTGCGCGACCACTCGCTGCGGTGCGCGATGGCGGCGCGGCTTCTCGCCGAGAAGACCGGCGCGCTCGACCCCGACTGTGCCTACACGGCCGGCCTGCTTCACGACTTGGGCGACGCCCTGCTGCGCTCGCACTTCCCCGAAGAGGCCGAGAAGATTATCTGGCTCGGCCACCCGTTCCGCATCGAGAAGGAGGTCGCCACCTTCGGCGTCGACCACGCTCAGGTCGGGCAGTGGATTCTCGACGCCTGCGGCGTCCCCGCGCGGCTCGCCCTCGCGGTTCAGACGCATCACGACGTCACGCTCATCAACGACCCGGCGTCACTGCTTCTGCACGTAGCCGACGCCGTGGCAAGCGCCCACGACTCCAGCGAGGTCGCGAGTCTCGACGCGTTCACCCCCGACCGCCTCGAACTGCTCGGGTTGAGACGCGCTGACCTCGCGCGCGTCCATGAACATATCACCGAGAAAGTCGGCGAGAGGTTTGACGGTGTGGCTGCCTAACACACTAATGAGCCGAAGGCACGCCCGACGGCGGACGACACACGCCGCGCGCGCTCTGCTGTCCGTCGCGTGCCTGTTGGCGCTCGCGCACGCCGCGCGCGCGAAGGACTCGGGCGGCCCGCCGCCCTCACTCGCCTTGCGGGAGAAGGACGTGAGGCGTGCGGAGAAGGTCTTGGAGAAGCTCCGGCGGCTGGACGAGGCGGCGGCGCGCGACGATGCGCGGGGCGTGCGGGAGACGGCCGACGAACTCTACCCCGGACTCTTCGTCACGGTCTCGGACATGCGCCCGAGCGACCTGAAGACCGACCTCGACACGGCAGTCTTCCTGTACGAAGAGGCGGTGCGGACGTGGCTCACGACGGGCGGCGAGACGGCCGACTGCGGGCGCGAGCGGCGCGGCATCTACCTGACGCTCTGCCTCGACCTCGGCGGCGGCACGCGGCGTCAACTGCTCGCCGCGAAAGCGCGCCTACACGCGCGCTTCGCCGAGGCCGTCATTCGCAGCTTCACGGGCGCGGGCGACGCCGAGATGCTGCGCACGCTGTCCGCCATGAAGGCGGCGCGGGCCGACGACGTCGTCCTTGCCGCGCGAGTCGTGGAGACGCTCAAGACGCTCGCGGAGTTGGTTGACGACTTCCTGACGACGGACGATGAGGACGGCAGCCGCTCCGTCTCCAGAGCCGCCTTCGACCGGCTGCGCGGTAGATTCGCGGAAGCAGTCAGGGAGGCAGGCGCGCTGCTCGCCGCGATGCCGCGAAGCCCCGCGTTCTACAGTCTCTCCGCCGCGTGGCGCGGCTTCGGCGAAGGGCTGTTCTGGTATCAGAAGGTTCACCACTCGAAACGGCTCGTCGTCGCCGCCGGCGGGTTCGACCGCGACCCGCTCAAAGACCTCCGGCTCGACGCCGAACAGGTCAGCCACACCGTCGTCGCCAGCTGGGATGCGGCCATCAAGTCCACGCGCGTGGCCGAACGCTCCCTCTCGCTCGCCGCCCGGTGATCTTCGACTCAGATGGGTGGCCCGCTAAGACAAACCCACAGTCTTAAAATCCGATGAGGAAGACGCAGGGGCATATTTGGGGCAGGAATAAATGGCAAGCGAAAGATAGCGCCTGTCATTATTAAATGTCAAAAGATGTCAAAGTGCTGATCGGCCACGTGCTGAACGGACCGGCCATCAGCGGCCTCGCGCCCGCGGAGGACTGACGGGGCGGCGCGGCGGCGCGCTACTTCGGGGGCGAGGGCGGGGCGGCGACCGTGAGAAAGTCGACGCGCGCCGTCGCCCAGTCGTCCGCGTTGTACTTCGGCTGATTCGCGTCGCGGGTGCGGGTGGCGGCCTGACGCATGAGCCGGTCGAGGGGCGATTCGTCGCCTTTCGCGCTGCGGAACGCGAAGCCGGCCTGCTCCCACATCTGGGGCGTGTCGATCTTCTTCTTCGAGGCGATGAGGACGAAGCTCTCGACCCCGAGCGGGGGCCCGAGCTCGTAGAGCAGCATCTCGGGGAGACTCTTGCCGCGCCCCAACGTCTGGTCGGGCCCGAGCGTCGTCGTCTTGAGTTGAATCCGCCCGCTCGTCCCTAGTTCGTAGAGGTAGATGTAGAGGTCTTCCTTCGACTCGTTCTTCACCTCGATGAAGAAGTAGTCGCCCACCCTGAGTTCCGGCACGGCGACGAGCTTGTTGAGCGGCTCGCCGCGGGGCTTGATGTCGGGCGCGCGGCCCGGCCGCGGCGTGACCTGCGCCCCGTAGAGATTCATCTTCACGTCACCGCGGAACGTCGAGACTTCGTTCGTCAGCGAGCGAAGGTCTTCCTGCGTCGCGTGAAACTGTAGGGCCTTCGACAGCTCGGCCGCCGCCGCGGGCGCGTCCGAGTCGCCGACCCAGAAGCAGAACATCGGGCGGCCGTCGCCCTTCGACAGGTAGAAGCCGTCCTCGGCATCCCTGAGCCCGTCTTTCTTCGGGCACGTGTCCTGCGCGGCCTTTAAGAACTCGGCGTAGGTCGCGCGCGCGACGACCACGTCCCACCCGCTCATGTCGCGCGAGAGCAGCGGCGCGTCGACCTCCGACAACTTCAGTGAAGGCACGTCCGTCAGGTGCACCTTCAACCTTTCGAGCACCTTCGCCCCGGCGTCCGGCCTCGCGCCGGAGGACGGCCGCGCGCCTGACGGGCGGGCCGACGTGTCGAACGCCACGCGCTTCGCCGCCGTCCCGAGCGTGGGCGAGACGATGACGGCGCTGCCGCGCTTGAGCGCGTCGGCCGTCACGCCGGGCTCGACGAAACTCAACACGGCGGTCGAAGAGGCGTCGCCCGGCGTCTCGACGTGGCCCTGCGCGATGCGCTCCGCGTCGCCCGTCAGCGTTTTCGACTTCTCGCTGTAGACGGCGACGAGCGCGCCCTCGCGCAGCCCGAGCGGCTTGCCGGCGCTGAGCGTCACCCTGTTGCCTGCGACGCTCAGAATTTTGACCGGCGTCTTGCGCCGCTCGCCCGCGCCGCCGAGGAAGGGGCGGTCGATCTCGCCTTCGGCCTGCGGCGTCTGCGGGTTAATCAGTTTCTCTGTGATGTTGGCGACCCTGTCGCGGAGCTCGCGGTAGGTCGCGCCGGGGCTCTCGCGCAGCGCCTGCAACATATAATAGGTCAGGCGGCCGTTGGGCCTCGCGTTCTCGACGTAGGACAACTCGTAGGAGTCGTACTCGGGCCGCGAGCCCGAGAGCAGGACGTAGTCCGCGCTCGGGTCGGCGTAGCCGTCGTTCGACGCGGGGGTGGCCGCCGACGCCGCCGCGGGCGCGCCGGCCGGCGCTTGCCTGCTCGTCGCGGGCGTCTGCTCGGGCGGGGCGGCTTTGACGACGGCGTCGCCCCGCGAGATCGTGCCGGAGTTGCAGCTGTCGAAGATGAGCGTGAGGTTGGCGGGGCGCGCTTTGGCGATGCGCGCGATGAGCGGTTCGAGCTCGTCGTCGAGAATGTCGTGGACGCCCTTCTGGCGCGCGTCGGCCGGCACTATCGCCTCGTCGCGGCCGTCGGCCTCGTCGAGCGGCGCTTCGTCCTGCTTGTGCGAGCCGTGGCCGCTGTAGAAGAAGACGACCGTCGCGCCGGGGTTCTGTTCCGCCTTCTTCGCAAGCTCTCTGAGCCCGCCGAGGATGTTGTCGCGCGTCGCCGGCTCGACGCCCCGCCCGCTCTGCGCGTCGTGCCCCTTCTTCATCGAGAGGAGCATCCTGACGTGCGCGGCGTCGTCCGTGAAGCCGAAATCTTTGACGAGCAGGTCGCGCACGTCACGGGCGTCGTTCTCCGCGCCCGTCAGCGGCTTGAGCGCGTCGACGGCGTGCGAGGTTTTCGTCGAGTGCACGTAGTCGTTGATGCCGACGACGAGCGCGAACTTTTGTCCGCCGGGCGCGGCCTGAGGCGAGGCCGCGGGGGCGGCGGTGCGTGCGGCGCGCGGCGCGGGCGCGAAGATGGCGGCGGCGGACAGGGCGACGAGGAGGAGGGTGCGGGTCGGTTTCATGGGGGCGCTTTCGTGTGCGAGAAGGGAGGCGGGCGCGTCGAACACCCGCCTCCCGTGCCTGTGATTAGAGTCTTCGGACGGCGCGCGCGGAGTCGCTAGCCGATTCTGAAGACGGGCGAGAGCGCGAAGAAGATGTTGCCGACGGCCTCGACCTTGACGACGGCCGTCGTCGTGGCCTGAGCGGCGGCCGGGATGACCAACATCTGCGCGCCGTCGTTGGGCGTGGAGGCGGCGAGGACGTGCGGGAAGGTGCGCCCGCCGTCGGTCGAGAGCGAAATCTTAACCCGCGCGCACCTGATGGGGGCGACGTTCGTCCGCGCGACGCTCCACACGACGTTACTGCGCGCGCCCCTGCGCAGCGTGGCGGCGGCCGCGGGGCGCGACACGGCGAACGGGCCGCTCGTCCCGACGACCGTGACCCTCATGTCGTCCATCGCGAAGCCGCCGAAGCCGTCGCGGGCCGTCGCGACGAAGGTCATCGTGCGTGCGGCCGAGGGCAGGCGCTCGAAGACGGGCCCGCTCGGCCGGGTGAGCAGAAGCTCCAGACTCGGGAAGGCGCGCACGGGGCTGAGCGTCGGCCTGAAAGAGCGGAACAGCGGCTCGGTGTTCGCGTCGACCTGCTGCACGTCGACCGCGTCCGAGTCGGGGTCGCTCACCTTCGGGCCGTAGCGGTCGTACTGCTCCCAAGAGTAGAGGAGCGCGTCGCCGTCGGGGTCGGTTCCCGTCGCGACGAGCGCGAAGGGCGTGCCCCGCGGGATGAGCCTGTCCGGCCCGGCCTGCACGGAGGGCAACTGGTTGTTCGTCTCGCTGGCGACGCCGCACCGCCCCGTCCCCGAGCCCGTGACGTTCTCGGCGATCTCGATGAGCGTCTGGCTGTGGAAGTAGTCGTGCGAGTTCGGCTGGACGTTGAGCGCGGGGTCGCTGCAAATCCCGGCGTAGCTCATGATGGTCGAGCCGCTCCCCGGCTCGAAGCCCGTGCGCACGTACTCGCAGCTCGTCCAAGTGTGCCACGCGCCCATCTGGTGCCCGAGCTCGTGGGCGACGTAGTCGATGTCGAAGCCGTCGCCCGAAGGGTCGTCCCTGCCCGTCAGGCCCATCCCCTTAGTGCTGAAGTTGGTGCGGTCGAAGGTCGAGTTGCAGATGCGGCCCGGCCCCCACCCGCCGCCGCCGACGCCGAAGACGTGGCCGATGTCGTAGTTGGCGCCGCCGACGACCGACTCCAGAACTTCGTGGTTGCGCAGAACCGCCTGCGCGTCGGTGTTGGCGCCGAAGCTGTCCGGGTAGCCGTCCGTCGTGGTGTCGGTGAAGATGAGGTCGCTCTGTTTGTCGACGAGCTGGAAGCGGATTGCCAGCTCGCGCTCGTAGACCTCCTGCACGCGGTTGATGGTGTTGACGATGGCGCGGAGGGCGTCGTCGGCCGGCCCGCCGTTGGCCGGGTCGGCGTCGGCGACGGCCGCCGTGTACTCGGCCGTCGCCGCGACCGCCAGACGGTACGTGCGCGCCACCCTGCCGGGCCGCGCCGAGGCCGGCACGCCGTCGAGCCCGACGCCGCGCCGCGCCGCCCCTTTGGGCGACGGCGGCGGCTGCGGGCGAGTGTCTCTGGTGTCAATCTTCTTCTCGGGGCGCACCATCTGCTCTTTGCCGTAGGAGAGGTGAATCGGCTTGGACTTGTTCGGGTCGCCCTTGAACGGGTCGATGTAAAACGTCCCGTCCTGCGTGATGACGATGGCGCTCAGGCCGGCCGCGCTGACGGAGAAGCGCGTGGTCGCGCTCGGGTCGTCGATGCCGCGCCCGCGGTAGGTCTTCAAGTCCGGGAGCTTCGCCGCGAGCTCCGGAGACATCACCGAAGACTCCTCGACGCGGAAACGGATGTACTTGTTCGAGGAGGGGTCGGGCACGGGCAGCTCTACCTCCATCGCGCCCTTCGCGCGCGCGTCGGGGCTGACTTTGCGCCTCAAGCCTTCGAGGTCGAGGCGCGCGGCGCGGAACGACGTGAGCTTGTCGGCGTCGTCGCCCTTCTGGGGCGGGATGACGCGCTCGTCGACGTCCTCCCAGAGCGCGTCCTGAGACTTCCCGTCGCCCTGCGCGGCGCTCGTCGGCGTGAAGAGCGAGGGGAAGCACATCAGCCCGAGGACGAGGAAGGCGAAGGCTGCGGCGGGGGAACGTTTGGCGAATCGCACTTTCATGCGGAGACCTCCGAAGGAAGTTGGAAGAGACATTTGTCCGGGGCGTGAGAGAGAGGGTACGCACTCACACGAGCGCCGGGGTACGTGGCGGAAGAGGTTTATAAATGCGGAGCGTGACGCGTGTCAAGATTTTCCTCCGGCGCGGGGAGTCGCGCGAAAAATACCGAAGCCGCCGCAAGTGGCGGCTCCGGTGGAACGCGCGGGGCGCGGAGGAATTGCGCGGCGCTTACGAAGGCGGACGCGGGGCCGCGTTCGCGCCGGGCGTGCCGGTGAAGTCGTAGGTGACGTGGAGGCTGAGCGCGCCGTCTTTGATTTCCTGACGGACTTCGCGGGCCTGCGCGCGGAGCGTGCCGCCGGTGGCCTGCACGGGGATGGCCATCGTGAACTGCTCGCCGCGCATCAGGACGAGCGGGTTGACGCGCTGGTTGATGGCCGTCTGCACGAACGACGTGACGAACGGGCTGACGGCCGGCGAGACGCCTTCGAGGTTGACGCTCTGGACGTTGATCTGGCCGTAGAGCGTCTGCTCCTCCTGCTTGAAGATGAGGTCGATGTTGGCGAGCGCCGAGCCGCGGAAGTTGAGGCAGCTGCCGAAGACGTTGTAGCTGCCGCGGAAGGCGAGCGGCGCGTTGATGCGCCCGTCCTGAAGCCTGACGCCCGTCTGCGTCTCGCCTTCGCGCGCGGCGATGGTCACTTGGTTGGTGCAGCCGCCCGCCTGCGCCTCGACGTAGGTGACGCCCGGCGCGTCACCGGATTGAAGCGGGCGCGGCGAGCCCGAGAGGCGGAAGCTCGGCTCGCTCATGTCGCGGAAGAGCGTGTCGAGGAGCGTCCCGAAGAACTGCTCGTTTAGGACGAGGACGGCCGTGCCGGGCGGGTCGCCCGAGGGGTCGGGCGCGCGCACGGGCTCGCCCGGAGGCTTCTCCATGCGCGGCGCTCCGACCAGAAGGAAGTAGACGAGCGCGCCGCCGACCAAGAGGCCCGCGACGAGCGTGAGAAAGTATTTCATCGCGCCGAAGAGACCTCCCGTCTCAGTGGCCCGCGGGCGAAGCCGCCGCCGCCGGGCTCGCCGCCGTCGCCGGGGCCGCGCCGCCGCCCGCGCCGACTCCGCCGCCCATCATGCTGAGGATGCCTTGCAGGATGACGCCCGCGCCCTGCTGAATCTGGCGAATCTCCTGCTCGCTCATCGGCGTGAAGCCGGCGGGCAGCTCGAAGAGCGCGGCGTCGACGGTCGTCGAAAGCTCGCGCAGCTCCATGCCGGCCGTCCCGCCCGTCGTGCCCTGCACCTGACCCGAGCCGGCCGCCGCCGCCTGCATCTTCAGGGGCAGGCCCGTCTCCTTGTCGATCCAGAAGAGCGTCTCGCCCCGAACCTGCCCGGCCTGCGTGTTCGTGTTCGCCGCGGCCGCCGCACGGTACTTGATGGCCGTGCGGTTGCCGACCTGCTCCTCGCCCAAGTTCTCGACGTTCGGCTGGCGCTGCACCTGCTCGACCATCATGCCGGGCGTCATCGTGCGGGGCACGTTGAAGCCGGTCATCTCGGGCGTCAGCTCGACGTAGCGGCGCTGGCCGTCGACGATGAGGTAGCGCTTGTCGGCGCGGTCGAGGATGGTCACTTTGCCGACGCTCGGGATGCGCGTGTCGAACGTCCAGCGACGGTTCGCGCCGTCGCGCGCCACCTCGATGCTCGTCTGGGCGGCGGCCGCCTGCGCGCCGGTCGTCTGGCCGGAGAAGACGTAGGTGGCGCGGTAGCGCTCGGGCTCGCGCGCGCTCGTCGCCGCGCCCGTGTCGGTGGGCGAGGCGGGCGAGGCGTTGGCCGTGGGCGAAGAGTTGACGTTGGGCGTGTTCGCGTTGCGCGCGTTGGTGTTGTTGGCGACTTCGCCGCCGCAGGCCGCGCAGGCGAGCGCGGCCGCTGCAAGGCCGAGCAGGGATTTCGTCAGGCTCATGTCAAGTTCTCCTAAACAGGACGGGCCGAAGGTGTTAAGAGCGTCTTCAGTTTTCGGGGGTGTTTAAGCCGGACGGAAGGATAGCACAAAACGCGCGCGCGAAGAGAGCAACCTGCCGCCGGGTCGCCCGTCAGTCGGGGTGGACGGTCGGGCGGTCGGCGTGCGGGACGAAGCAGCGGCGGCAGCGGGCCTCGTAGGCGTCCGACGCGCCGACGACGACTTGGCCCTCGGCCTCGATGATGCGCTGCGAGTAGTTGGCCGGCTCGCCGCAGCGGACGCAGATGGCGTGCGTCTTGGTGATGTACTCGGCGACGGCGAGCAGCGCCGGCATCGGGCCGAAGGGGCGGCCCGTGTAGTCTTGGTCGAGCCCGGCGACGATGACGCGCACGCCCGAGTACGCGAGCTCGTTGGCGACGTTGACCAAGTCGGCGTCGAAGAACTGACCCTCGTCGACGCCGACGACCTCCGTCTCCGGCAGAAAGAGCGCGCGTATCTCGTCCGCGGTGCGGACGGCCGACGACTCATGGCGCATCTCGGAGTGGGAGACGATGTGGTCGCGCGAGTAGCGGTCGTCGATGTCGGGCTTGAAGACCTGCACGCGCTGGCGCGCGATCTTGGCGCGGCGCAGGCGGCGAATCAGCTCCTCCGACTTGCCCGAGAACATCGAGCCGGCGATGACCTCGATCCAGCCCGCGCGCTTGTGCAGGCGCGACAGGTGCTCGTCGCTCGCGTGTGCCGTGAGTTCTTCCATCGTTCGAGTCCTCGTGTCCTCCCGAGAAGAGGCGAGGGATTTTTTTTCAGACGTAGAGCCGCGCGTTGTAGAAGGGCGCGAGCGCCGCCAGAAGCGCCGCCTCGAAGCTCTGCGCGCGGGTGAGTAGGTCGCGCGAGAGCACGCCCCACGCGCCCTGACGGCTGCGCACGTCGCGCTCGCCCGCGAACCCGTCGATCACGTCGCCCAGCTCGCGCCGCGAGCCCTCGACGGCGCGCACTATCGAGGCCGGGACGGTGACGGCCGGCGCGGCCCCGTAGTAGCCGCGCGCGGCGTCGGCCGCGTAGGCCCACCCGCGCAGGAAGGTGTGGCGCTCGCCGTCGAGCGTGATCGAGTGGAAGCCGCCTTCGAGCCCGACGCAGAGCGCGGGGCTGCGGCCCTCGGCCGCGAGCAGTTCGCGCACGCGCTCGGCCCTGTGGCGCGCGCCGCGCATCAGCTGCACGTCGGTCAGCGGCATCGCCGCCACGCCCGAGTCAACCGCGCGGGCGACGACCTCGGCCCGCGCCCAAGACGAGTCGCGCTCGGCTATGCGCGCGCAGGCCGCGCGCACGGCCATGATCTTCGCCGCGCGCGACGATCCGAGTGCGACAATCATTTCAGAGTTCATCGGCGGCGGCGCTTGAGGGCGTCGCCCCGGCGCGACGAAGGCTACAACACGGGCCCGGCAAAAAGCAAAAGGCGCGCGTGTCGTGCCGCGCGTCGCGCGGGGGCGGCCGCGCGCCGGGGCTGTTGCTTGACAACGCCGACGGCCGCTTGTTGTAATCGAAACCATGCCCGCGAGTGAATTAATCTACGACTGGAACCGGGTCGAGCCGTCTTTCGAAGCGCCCGGGCGGCCGATCACCTTTGACGACGAGACTTTGCGCGACGGCCTTCAGTCGCCCTCGGTCTGCGAGCCGCCCGTCGAGAGCAAAATCGAGTTGCTCCACCTGATGGACGCGCTCGGCATCGACACGGCCGACATCGGGTTGCCGGGCGCGGGCGGCACGCACGCCGCCGGGGTCGAGCGGCTCGCGCGCGAGATAGTCGAGCAGAAACTCAGAATCCGGCCGAACTGCGCGGCCCGCACGCACCGCAACGACATCACGCCCATCGCCGAAATCTCGCAGCGCGCCGGCATCGCCATCGAGGCCTGCACCTTCATCGGCTCCTCGCCCGTCCGCTTCTACGCCGAGGAGTGGACGCTCGACAAGCTCCTGCGTCTGACCGAGGAGGCCGTCGGCTTCGCCGTCTCCGAAGGGCTGCCCGTCATGTTCGTCACGGAGGACACGACGCGCGCCGACCCGGAGATAATCCGCGCCCTCTACACGACGGCCATCCGGGCGGGCGCGCGCGCCGTCTGCGTCTGCGACACCGTCGGCCACTCGACGCCGGACGGCGCGCGCTCGGTCGTCCGCTTCGTCAAAAAGATTATCGAGGACGAGGGCGGCTGCGTCCGCCTCGACTGGCACGGCCATCAGGACAGGGGCTTGGGCGTCATCAACTCCATCGCGGCGATCGAAGGCGGGGCCGACCAAGTTCACGGCTCGGCGCTCGGCATGGGCGAGCGCGTCGGCAACACGCCGATGGATCAACTGCTCGTCAACCTGAAGCTGATGGGCTGGATCGACAACGACCTGTCGCGCCTGCGCGAGTACTGCGAGAAGGCTTCGGAGGCGTGCCACTGGACGATACCCTTAAACTACCCGGTCTTCGGGCGCGACGCCTTCCGCACGGCGACGGGCGTCCACGCGGCGGCCGTCATCAAGTCGTACCGGAAGGGCGACGCCGAGCTGGCCGACTTGGTCTACTCGGGCGTGCCGGCCGGACTTTTCGGGATGAAGCAGACCATTGAGATCGGCCCGATGAGCGGCAAGTCGAACGTCGTCTACTGGCTCGAATCGCGCGACATCGAGCCGACCGAGGAGCGCGTCCAGCGCATCTTCGAGCACGCCAAGAGCGCCCACGGCGTCCTCGAAGAAGAAGAGGTGAGGCGGCTGGTTTGACGCGCAAGAACGTTTCAAGCGGGACGCGCTGGGAGCCGATTGTCGGCTACTCGCGCGCGGTGCGCGTCGGGCGCGCGGTGCACGTCTCGGGGACGACGGCGACCGATTCGGGCGGCGCGCTGATAGGCCGCGGCGACGCCTACGCGCAGGCCGTCCAGACGCTCGCCAACGTCGAGCGCGCGCTTTTGGCGGCCGGCGCCTCCCGCCGCGACGTGGTGCGCACGCGCATCTACGTCACCGACATCGGGCGCGACTGGGAGAAGGTCGGCCGCGCGCACGGCGAGTTCTTCGGCGACGTGCGGCCCGCGACCAGCATGGTCGAGGTGAGCCGCCTCATCGACCCCGAGATGCTCGTCGAGATCGAGGCCGACGCTTACTTGGAAGAGACGGACTGAAAGTTTTCCCCGCCGAACTTTACCGAAGCCGCCGTAGCCCCGCCGAGGCGCGCACCCGACCCTTTATGAACAGGCCCGCGACCGCGACGACTCCGCACGAACAAGTAGTACGCGAACTGCTCGCCGACGCGCGCGTCCAACGCGCCTTCCGAATGTTTGAAGAGGACACGGAGCGCGTCGACGAGGAGCACGTCAGTCTGTGCGAGACGCCCGCGCCGCCCTTCAAAGAGGGCGCGCGCGCGCGTCTGCTCGCGGAGATGCTGCGCGCGTGCGGGCTCGGTCAGGTTTCGATTGACGAGGAGGGCAACTGCGTCGCCTTCCGCGCCGGGCGCGAGGAGCGACCGCTCGTCGTCCTGAGCGCGCACCTCGACACGGTCTTCCCAGAGGGGACTGACTGCACCGTGCGGCGCGACGGCCACCTGATGCGCGCGCCGGGCGCGGCCGACGACGGCTGCGGACTCGCGGCGCTCGTCGCCGTCGCGCGCGCCGTCCAAGTGTGCGGCGTCGAGACGCGCGGGCCGATTCTTTTCGTCGGGACGGTGGGCGAGGAGGGCGAGGGGAACTTGCGCGGCGTGCGCGCGCTCCTGACGAAGGGCGAGTGGGCGGGGCGCGTCGATTATTTCCTGAGCATGGACGGGCCGGGCGTCGAGCGCATCACGAACGTCGCGCTCGGCTCGCGCCGCTACCGCGTGCGCTTCAGCGGCGCGGGCGGGCACTCGTGGGGCGACTTCGGCGCGGCCAACCCCGTCCACGCCGCCGCGCGCGCCGTCGCGCGCCTCGCCTCGTACCCCGCGCCCGCGCGCCCGCGCACGACCTTCAACGTCGGCCGCATCGAGGGCGGGACGAGCGTCAACGCCATCCCGCAGGAGGCTTCGATGGATGTCGATTTGCGTTCGGAATCGCCCGAGGAGCTGAAGCGCATCGACGCCTTCTTCCGCCGCGCCGCGCGCGAGGCGGCCGACGAGGAGAACGCCGCGCGGAGGCGCGAGGCCCCGGCCGTCTCGGTCGACGTGAAGCTCATCGGCGACCGCCCGAGCGGCGAGACGCCGCGCGACTCCTTCCTCGTCGCGCTCGCGCGCGAGGCGACGCGGGCCGTCGGCTTCGAGCCGCGCCTCGAATGTTCTTCGACCGACTCGAACGTGCCCGTCTCGCTCGGCATCCCGGCCGTCACCTTCGGCGCGGGCGGCGCGTCGGGCAACTCGCACACGCTCGACGAGTGGTACGACCCGCGCGGGCGCGACCTCGGGCTCAAGCGCGCTCTCTTGGTCACGCTCGGCGCGGCCGGCCTCGCCTCGGCTGACGAAATCCTTCCGAACGTCTGATTTCTAATCTCTGAATCTTCAGCCGCGGCGCTCTCGGGCGTCGGCCCGGCGTGGCGCGCGCCGCGCTCGGATGCCAGCGCGTAGACGGCGCTCGCGATGCCGTAGAGCGACAGTCCGGGGCAGAGGAAGTAGGCGGCGAGCAGCGCGTGGCGGAGCGGCGTGAGCAGCGCGCGCTTGGGGTCGTCGGCGCGGGTCAGCTCGGTCAGGAAAAGCACGACCGTCGCCAAAGCGTAGCCGAGCGCGCCGACCGTGACGCCCGCAACCAAGAATTTAAGGCCGCGTCGCAATCCCCTGCGCGGGGCCTTGTCCGGACAACACTGCTGACAGGACATCTCTTCTCGCTCGGCGTCGGCGACCGAAGGCGTCGCCGTGATGAGTTAAGCCTCGCGGGCCTCGGCGGCGCGCGGGCGCTCGTCCGCGCGGGCCGTCGCGTTACGCTCCATCGCGTCGGCGATGCGCGCGAGGAGGTCTTCGACGTTCTGCATGTGCAGCGCCGCGTGATTCATGTACTCGCGCTGGCGGTTGACGCCCGAGCCTTTCATGACCCAGAACCACATGGCGACGAGGAGGACGACGGGCAGCCACGTCAACACCAAGCTCGTCATCAACTCCCAAGACGGGCGGCCCTGACCCCTCCACCCCGCCTGCCCCGCGACGCCTTCGCCCGCGCCCTGCTCGCGCAGCGCCTCGTTCGCCCTCGCGCGCACCTTCGCGAAGTGCTCGTCGAAGGAGACCCACGTCCGCGCGTCCTTGTCGAGGTAGAGCCTGTTCGTCCGCGCCCACGCCTCGTAGCTGTGCTCGTACTTCTTGACGACCTCGTCCGAGAGGCCGACCAAGTCGAACTCGATGACGCCCGTCGTGACGCCGTACTCGTCGCCGGCCATCGAGTCGTCGACCGTCGCCTTGAGCAGGCGCAGCTCGCCGTCGAAGGGGAAGCGCCCGGTCTTGAAGCGGTAGGCGCGCTCGCCCGTCTTCTCAAACGTGACGGTCTCGGGGTCTTCGCGCTGCACGCGCTCCCACGCCGCGACGAGCGCGTCCTGCGTCGGCTGCGCGACGGCGTAGGCGTGCGCGAAGGCGACGAAGAGGAGCGCGAAGAAGAGGAGGATGACTTTGAATTTCATGGCGCGCCGGCCTCCGTCCGCGTTCAGTTGACGGGGATGGTGATGACGGTCGAGCCGGCCTTGCCGGCCGGGAAGCGGCGTCCGCGCGCGACGCGCACGGCCGTGCCCGCGTAAGCCTCCGCGCCCGGCGAAGCGCCCGCGACCGAGGCGGCCGTCACGCGCCCGGCCTCGTCGTAGGTGACGCTGACGCGCACGGACTTCGGCCCGGAAGCGGCCGGCGCGGCCGCGGGCGTCGCGGCCGACGCCGTCGCGTCCTGATTGGCGTCCGCCTTCTTCGCCTGCTCCTCGGCGCGGCGCTCGCGCTCGCGCTGCTCGCGCAGGCGGCGCTCGCGCTCCTCGCGCTCGCGGCGCGCGGCGTCGGCCGAGGCGTCGGCCGCAGACTCTTCGGCGGGCGGCGCGTCGGTCGAGACGCCGGACGTGTCGGCGGCCGTCGCCTGCGCGTCGGCGGAAGACGTTTGTGTTGAAGATTCGGACGACGCGGCGGCCGGGGCGGGCGACGCCGTCTTGGCCGCAGACTTCGACCCGCGGAGGACGGGCACGGCGACGGCGGCGACGGCGAGCAGGACGCAGGCGGCCGCGCCCATCGCGATCCACTTCTTTTTGCCCCCGCCCGCGCTCGCGCCGTCGACCATCATCGAGAGCGGCGCGGCCTCTTCGGCCGAGTCGCCCGCGCCCTTCGACGCGGCCCGTCCGTTGCCCTGCTGCTGGCTCTCGCCGAGGCGGTCGACGTGATCCATGAACATCGCGAGGTCTGACTCGGTCGGCGACCAGCCGCCGAAGGCGTCCGACTCGGACGGCGAAAGGCCCTCGTCCAAGCGGCGCAAGCCTTCGAGCACGACCTGCGTCCAAGCGATGTCGATGGTGCGGCGCGTGGGCAGGACTTCGGGGCTGAAGTCGAAGGCGGCGTTCGGCAGGGTGAGCGCGAAGTAGACGGCCTCCGGGCCGCTCAACTGCCCGAGCTTCGCGTCGACCAGCTCGCCCTCCTTGATGAAGAAGACGCCGTGGCCGCGGTGGTAGTCGACCTTCAGCCGTCCGGTCTTGCGCTGGTTGCAGAAGAATTCAATGAGCTCGGCCAGCGACATGTCGCTGAGTTGTCCGGTGAGTGCCATCTTTTGAGTGCTCCTGATTCGTTCGGGGCTTCGGGCGTAGTCTACTGAGCCAGAGAGAAGTTGTAGGTGATCGTGCCGGAGACCTTGACGGGCTGTCCCGAGAGCAGCGTCGGCGAGAAGCGCGCGGAAAGCGCGGCCTTCACCGCCGCCTCCTGAAGAAGCGTCGGGCCGCCCACGGCCTTCGCCGAGATGACCTTGCCCGTCACGTCGATGACGACCTCGACCGAGACCTGACCCGCCGCGCGCGCGCGCTTGGCGATCTCGGGGTAGACGGGCGGCGGCAGCGAGACGGCCTTGCCGTTGAGGATGCCGCCCGAGATGGGCTTGAGCGGCCCCTTCGCGACGGGGCGCGCGGGCGCGTCGCCGTCCGCCTTGACGACGGGCGCGTCGGATGATTTGGCGGCGCTCATGCTCGGCGCGGCCGCGGCCATGCTCGGCTTGTCGACCGACGCGGCGGGCAGAGACGCGGCCGACGACTTCGACTCGGGCGCGGCCTTCTTCGCCGCCGCCTTCTCCGCGACGGCCGGAGCCGACTTCGGCTGCAAGCTCGCGTTCGACTTCGCGTCAGACGAGGCGTTGGGGGTCGCGGCCGAAGGAGTGGCGGCGGCGGGCGCGGGCGCGGCGGCGTTAGGCGCTGCGCCGCCCGACATCTTGGCGACGGTCGCCTCGTCGAGGAAGTAGGAGATGGTGCGGTAGGTGACTTCGGTCGGCTCGAAGCTCATCTTGCCGCCCTCGATGACGGCGACTGAGGTGACCATCTTCGTCCAGTTGCCGACCGCGTCGAGCTCGTAAGAGTAGGTCTCCTTCGCGAGCAGGGAGCCGTCCGCGTTGTGCAGCGTCATCTCGACGATGTTGCCGCGGTCGTCGTAGCGGTAGACCTCTTTGCCCGTCAGCGAGCCGCCGGCCGCGAGGAAGTAGGCGTGGTCGAGCTTCGCGCCCTTGATGTCGTAGGTCGCCGACTCCAGAAGCACGCGCGGCCCCTCGACGGGCCGCCCCTGCTTCGTCGTGATCTTCGCCGTCTCGGTCTTCACGCGGCGCACGGGGCCGGCGAGCCCGTCCTGCTCGCGCTCGTTCGACTGGAAGAGAAAGAGCGAGGCGGGGGCGTGGGCGAGCGGGCGAGTCTGCGCGGACGCGTGCGCGGGCGAGAGCGAGGCCGCGGCCAGAAGGGCCAGCAGGGTCAGTTTCGTTGGGTTCAGCATGAGCTTCGGACTCCTGAATTTATCTCACGGTCTGACCGGGCAGGGGCGGTCAGGGAGGGACTTGTGCGGGCGGCGACTGTCGAATGACTTGAGGATGAGAGTCCGTGCGCGACTGCGGTCGCGCGACGGGTGCGGGCGGGCACGCTCGGCCAGAGGCCCTGCGCGTTAGCGCGAGCGGCCGAAAAACATTATACATAATTAATCTCGTTTGTCTATATTTAACACACGGCGGACACAAATGCCGGACGGGAGTTCGTGATTAAAGAAATAAAGCCTTACGGCTCAGACTTTTGGGCGGGGAAGTCGGGGTAGTGGGCGAGGAGTGCGACGAGGGCGTCGATGGTGCGGGTGCTCGGGGCGCGGCCGGTCTCGTCGTTGCAGAAGATGGCGAAGGCGAGCGGCTCGCCGTCTTTGGTCGTGGCGTATCCGGCGAGAGTGTTGGTGTAGGTGAGCGAGCCGGTCTTGGCGGCGACGGGCTGACGGGAGGCGGCGGCGGGCGTCGAGCGCAGACGGTGCGAGAGCGTGCCGTCGCGCCCGGCGACGGGGAGCGAGGCGCGGAAAACGTCGGCCGAGGGCGTCTCGGACATACGCGCGAAGAGTCGCGCGGTCGCCTCGGGCGTGACGAGGTTGAGGCGCGAGAGGCCGCTCCCGTCGTGGAGCGCGAGGCCGTCGGTCGGGATGCCGGCGCGTTCGAGCCAGAGGCGTATGAGTGCGCAGCCGGCCTCGTCGTCCGGGCGCTCGCGGCCCGCGGGCTGCGGGGCGGGAAGTTGAGAGCCGCGCTCGCGTCCGAGCGTGCGGAGGATGAGTTCGGCTTCGAGGTTGATGCTCTCCTTGTTGACGCCGCGCACGACCTCGCCGAGCGTGCGACTCTGAAGGGACGCGAGCTCGACCGCGGCCGACGGGTCAAACCTCTCTTCGT
>DASQDT010000146.1:0-4014 GCA_035634035.1 Pyrinomonadaceae bacterium
CTGACGGAGATGAAGGGGCACACCCACTGGTACTACGACCGCGCGCCCGAAATCAATCGCGGCGCGTGGGACTTCCTGAAGCGGCACGAACTCGGCGCGGAGCCGAACTACGTGAAGTATAACTTCCGCAGGTGACCACGCGCCGGCACTTACTGAAATCGAATTTCATTGTTAAGTTCTTGCGTGTCAACGTTTACGGTTGACAGGGGCGGAGCCCCGGGCTATCATCCGCGCATCGTCGGGGTGTTTTCGAGGGGCGGATCTGATAGGGAGGGACGGATGGCTAACACGGAGTTGATAGAGAATCTGAACCGCGCGCTGAGTCTTGAGTTGGGCGCGGTCATTCAGTATATGCAGCACAGCTTTCTGGTGACGGGGCCGGAGCGCGAGGTCTTCTGCGAGTACTTCCGCGACCAGAGCAAGGAGTCGCACGACCACGCGCAGATGCTCGGCGACAAGGTCGTCGCCTTGGGCGGCGTGCCGACGGTCGAGCCGGGCGAGATACGGCAGTCGACCGTCTTGGCCGAGATGCTCAAACAGGACTTGGAGCTTGAGCGCGCCGCGATGGCCGCTTACGCCGACGCGTGGCGTTCCTGCACCGACGCCGAGCTCGCCACGCGCTTCCAGCTCGAAGAGCGCATGGCCGAGGAGCAGAAGCACGTCGAGGAGCTTGAGAAGCTGACCAGCGAGCGAAAGGCCAACGTGACGAAGGAGAAGATCACTCTGCGTCAGGTCGGCTAGAGGTCGGCGGGCCCGATTCGAGGGCCGAGACTGAAAAGGGAAGGCCGCCGCGTCGTCATGCGGACGACGCGGCGGCCTTCGATCTTTTCATCGAACTTTAAGCGACGGTCGGGAACTCGATGACCTTCGCGGCCGCGACGGGCTGGCCCTCGTCGGCGCGACGGCGGTTGACGCGGTGGCGCGCGACCGTGACGGCGCGGTGCAGCTCGTCCAACTGTTCGGCGTCGAGCCGGATGGTCTTCTGACAAGACCAGCCGAGACCTTCCGTCCAAGTCGAGTAGCGGAGCGCGACGCAGTCCTGACCGTCGCGGCTTTCAATCGAGAGCTCGACCTTCTGGTCGTCGCGCGAGGACTTGAGGACGTGCGCCAGAGCGTTGTTGCCCATCTGCATACGAGGAAACTCCGAGGGAATTTTCTTAAGATTGCTGCTTGCCGGGGCGTTCAATCCCGCCGCCCGCGGCGAAATTGAAATCCAATTTCAACGGGATTATGACAGCCGTTGGATGAGGCTGTCAAGAAAAAAGTTTGCCGGCCGTCGGGAAGAAGCTAAGGCCTTGCGGCGGCGCGGTTTACGGTCGCGTGTCAGTCGTCGGGCGGCGTCCCTTTTTCGAGCGTCGCGAGGCGCTGTTCGAGGGCGCGCAGAGAGCGATGCATATCGCCGAGGCGTCGGAAGGCGGCCGTCGCGCGCAGCCACTCGCGGTTGTCGAAGGCCGGGATGCCGGAGAGGACTTTGCCCGCGGGGACGTTGTGACTCGTCGCGCTCTTGGCGGTGATGACCACGTCGTCGCCGATCGTTAAGTGCCCGGCGACGCCCGCCTGACCGGCGAGGATGACGCGGCGTCCGACGTGCGAGCTGCCGGCCAAGCCGACCTGCGCGCAGAGCAGCGTGTCTTCGCCGACGGTGCAGGAGTGTCCGACCTGCACGAGGTTGTCTATCTTCGCGCCGCGCGCGACGCGCGTCTCGCCGACCGAGGCGCGGTCGATGGTCGCGCACGCGCCTATCTCCACGTCGTCCTCGACGACGACGCGCCCCGTCTGCGGAATCTTGAGCCACGCGCCTTGCTCGTCCTTCGCGTAGCCGAAGCCGTCGGAGCCGATGACGGCGTTGTTGTGGACGCGCACGCGCGCGCCGATGTGCGTGCCCTCGCGGACGGCGACGCCGGAGTGGATGACGGAGTCGTCGCCGATGCGGACGCCCTCGTAGACGGTCGCGTTCGGGTGGATGCGGACGCGGTCGCCTATCTCCGCGTCGCGTCCGACGACGGCGCACGCGCCTATCCAGACGCCGGAGCCTATCCGCGCCGAAGGGTCGACGAACGCCGACGGGTGGACGAACGACTCGAACTCGGGCTCGGGATGAAAGAGTCGCAGCGCGCGCGTGTAGGCGAGGTAAGGGTCGCGCGCGCGCAGGACGGCGATGTCGTCGCGCCCGACCTCGACGCCCTCGGCGACGTAGACGGCCGAGGCGCGCGTCTCGGCGACGCGCGGCGTGTAGCGCGGGTTCGAGAGGAAGGTGACTTGGCCGGGGAGCGCGTCGCCGAGTCCGGCCGCGCCCGTAATCTCATCGTCGCCGCGCTCGTCGCCTTCGACGCGCGCGCCCGTCAGTCGCGCAAGCTCTGAGAGTTTCATGCGGAGAGTTTAGCGCACAAGGGAGCGGCGAAATCAAATTCACGCGCCGCGCCGGGCGTCAGCCCCGTCGCCGTCGTCTTCTTCGGACTCGTCGTCCGGCCCCTCGTCGAAGCGCCCGCGCCGGTCGAACATTCGGCGGAGGTGTGAGAAGTAGGCGAGCGCCAGAATCATGCCCTCGGTCGCCCCGTAGAGGGCGCCGACGAGGACTGTCCAAGCCGTGTCGAGGTAGACGGGGGTGAGGAGCGGGAGCGGCACCGAGACGACGAAACAGGCGAGGTAAAGCGTCCGCGCCCAGCGCCGCCCGAGGCAGAGGCCGACGGCGGCGGCGAGCGTCGCGAGATTCAGTACGAGCCAAAAATAGTAGGGCCATTCGACGAGCGTCCGGCCCTCGACCACGCTCGGCCCGCCGCCGACGTAGTCGAGCAGCTCGGGCGGCAGCATCGCGTCTGACGCGTCGCGGACGAAATAGCCGCCGAGCATGAGGAGTTGGTTGGCGACGACGAGCAGCCTGAATTGGTGTCTGGACATGGCTCGTGCGCTCGCTCACATGAGGTTGACGGGGTCGATTTCGACGTTGACGGAGTCGAGGTCGCAGCCGCGCGTCTCGGCCGCGTCGTTGAGCGCGATCTCGATGACGTTGCGGAGTCGCTTGCGGTCGCGCGACTTGAGCAGGAGTTGCACGCGGTGCTCGCCGCGCAGGCGCGCGAGAGGGGCGGGCGCGGGGCCGAGGACGCGGCACGCGCGCTCTGTGTTGGCCGCGTCGAGCGATTCGCGCAGCGCGGCGGCCGTCGCCTGCACGCGCAGCAAGTCCTCGCCGTGGACGAGCAACGAGGCGAGCGCGACGTAGGGCGGGTAGGCGAGGTTCTTGCGGTAGCGTATCTCCTCCTCGAAGAAGGCGTCGTAGTCCTGCGCGCAGGCGTGTTTGAGCGCGTAGTGGTGCGGGTGATAGGTCTGAATCAGGACGCGGCCGGGCAGCTCCCCGCGCCCCGCGCGGCCCGCGACCTGCGTGATGAGCTGGAAGGCGCGCTCGGCGGCGCGGAAGTCCGGCAAGGCGAGCCCCGCGTCGACCGAGACGACGCCGACGAGCGTGACGTTATGAAAGTCGTGCCCCTTCGCGATCATCTGCGTCCCGACGAGCATGTCGAGTTCGCCCGCGCCGAAGCGGAGGATGGCCTGCTCGTAGAGGTTCCGGCGCGAGGTCGTGTCGCGGTCGAGGCGCGCGATGCGCAGGGAGGGGAAGCGCTTCTGCAGAATCTCCTCGATCTGCTCCGTCCCCTCGCCGATGAAGTAGATGAACGCGCCGCGGCACGCGGGGCACGCCTCGGGCACGCGCCCGCGGTGGTTGCAGTAGTGGCAGACCAGACTCCGCTCGACGCGGTGGTAGGTGAGCGTCACGTCGCAGTTCGGGCATTGCACGCGCTCGCCGCAGGTGCGGCACAGGACGAAGCTCGAATAGCCCCGGCGATTCAAAAGTATTATCGACTGCTGCCCGCGCCCGTGCGTCTCCTCGATGGCGGCGAGCAGCTCGGGCGCGAAGACCTCCATGCGGCCCGAGGCGCGGAAGACCTCGCGCATGTCGAGGATTTCGGCGCGCGCCATCGCCCGGCCGGCGATGCGGTTCGGGAGTCTCAGATAACCGTACTT
>DASQDT010000147.1:0-24771 GCA_035634035.1 Pyrinomonadaceae bacterium
GAAGAGGCCGCGCCGCCGCACCGTCTCTTCAGAAAGCATCTCGTCAACGAGCGGGCGCAGGGGGCCGCGCAGCCACGCGCGGAAAGGCGCGCCGAAGCCCGCCTTCTTGCGCCACACCAAGTCGCGCGGGAGAACCCGTTCGGCCGCGCGCTTGAAGATGTACTTGCGCTTCAGCCCGCGCAGCTTGAGCGAGGGCGGCATCCGCGCCGCGAGTTCGACCAGCTCGACGTTCAGGAGCGGCACGCGCACTTCGAGAGTCGTCGCCATCGAGGTCTTGTCCGTGTAGTCGAGGTTGAGACACGGGAGAAAAGTTTTCAGGTCGACGTAGAGCAGACGGTTGAGCGGGTCGGCGCGGCCGACGCGCGCGAAGTGCCTCCGGTGGTGCTCGTAGGCGTCGAGGCCGCGCGTCGCCTCGCGCATCTCGTCTGAGTAGAGACGCCTTTTGGCGTCGTCCGTGAAGTAAGTGCCGTAGCCGAGGTAGCGGTTCTCGAAGTCGAGCGCGGCCGAGCGCGCGAACTTCTTGGCGTTGCGCAAAGGCGCGGTCAAACGCCCGGGCAGGCCGCCCGGAAGCGTGCGCGAGATGGCGGCCATCACGGGGCGTCGCAGGCGGACGGGCACGGGGTCGAGCGCGCCGGCCAAGCTCATCGCGACGACGCGCGGGTAGCCGGCGAACAACTCGTCGCCGCCCATCCCCGACAGGAGCACCGTCAGAGTCTCCCGCGCCGCGCGCGCGACCAAGTAGCTGCTCACGACCGAGTCGATGACGGGCGACTCCATGTGGCGGACGAGCTTCGGCAGGAGTCCCGCCACGTCGGGCTTGAGAATCGTCTCGTGATAGTCGGTGTCGAAGAGCTTGCCGACGCGACGCGCCCAACGCGCGTCGTCGGGGATGATGTCGTAGCGCAAATCCTCCTGCCCGATGCCGATGGTGTAGGTCGAAACCCTCCGGCCCTCGGAGTGGCGCTTCATCATCGCGACGATGAGCGACGAGTCCACCCCGCCCGAGAGGAAAGAGCCGAGCGGGACGTCCGCGACCATCTCCATCCTGACGACGCGCTCGACAGTTTCGAGCACGCGCTCGCGCCACCACTCCTCCGAGCGCCCCTCGTCTATCTCGTCAAACGAAACGTCCCACCACTCGCGCACCTCCGCGCGCCCGTCGCGCCAAGTGAGGACGTGGCCGGGCGGGAGCTTGCGCACGCCCCGGAAGAGCGTCTGCGGGTCGGGCGTCCACAGGAAAGTGAGCTGCTGGTGCAAGCCCGTCGGGTCGAGTTCGCCCGCGACGAGGCCCGACGCGAGCAGGGCCTTAATCTCGGACGCGAAGAGGAACGACGGGCCTCCGTCGGTTTGCACTTCCGCGTAGAAGACGGGCTTGATGCCGAGTCGGTCGCGAGCGACCGTCAGCGCGCGCTCGCGCTCGTCCCAGACGGCGAAGGCGAACATCCCGTTGAGGCGCGCGAGACACCGTGCGCCCCACTCGGCGAAGGCCGCGAGCAGGACTTCCGTGTCGCAGTCGGTGCGGAAGCGGTGGCCGCGCGCTTCGAGCTCGCGCCGGAGTTCGCGGTAGTTGTAAATCTCTCCGTTGAAGGTGAGGGCGAAGCGCCCGTCCTCGGAGAGCATCGGCTGGTGGCCGGCCTGCGAGGTGTCGATGATGGCGAGCCGCCGGTGGCCGAGCGAGGCGCGCGCGGACGCGGCGTCGCCCTCGCGCGCGGGCGAAGTCCATAGCCCCTCGTCGTCGCGCCCGCGGTGCTCGATGCTCCCGAGCATCGCGCCCACGCGCCGCTCCGGGTCAACGCTGACGAGTCCGGCGATTCCGCACATAAAAAAGCAGTGACGAGTGACGTGTGACGGGCGAGCATTCGGCACTCGGCGTCCGGCACTCGGCTTAAAAAACCTTTCCGCGAGCTAAGAGATGAAGGCTGACGGCTGGCAGCTTTCTTGTCACCCGTCGCTCGTCACTTCTTCAGGTCTTCCGGTGCGCAAAGAGTCGAGGATGCGGAAGGTCGCGCGCGTGGTGGCGGCGAGTTCCGCGAGCGGAATCGGCGCGGGGCCGCCCCGTGCGACGGCCTCGGCGACGGCGCGTATCTCGTCGCGCTGACCCTTGTCCTGCGAGCGCAAGCGCGTCCGCCGCTCGCGCCCCCCGGCGTAAGTCGCGGCCGCGCGAAAGTCTTCGAGGACGAACGTGCGCCCCTCGCCGTAAATCTCGACGCGCTCTTTCGCGAGCGCGCGGTCGCCCTCGGCCAGATAGGCGACGCCGCCGTTCGAGCCGTCGGCGAAGCGCAGGGTGACGAAGACCGAGTCCTCGTCGACGCTCTCGCGGTTGTCGCTGGCGACCCTTTCGGCGTAGACGCGCACGGGCGGCGCGCCCGTCCAGAACTGCATCAGGTCGACGAAGTGGCAGACCTCGCCGACGATGCGGCCGCCGCCCTCGCGCGGGTCTTGAATCCAACTCGTGCGCGGGACGCGGCCGGCGTTGACGCGGTAGAGAATCGAGAGCGGCGCGCGGCGGTCTTTGAAGAACTCGCGGGCGGCCGCGGCGTGCGGCGAGAAGCGCCGGTTGAAGCCGACCATCAGAAGCGCCTCGCCGGCGCGCGCCGCCCCGAGCACTTCGTCGAGCTCCGCGTCGTCGAGCGCGAGCGGCTTCTCGACGAAGACGTGCTTTCCGGCTTCGAGCGCGCGGCGGGCGAGCGCGGCGTGCGTGTCGTGCCGCGTGGCGACGACGACGAGGCCCACGTCGGGGTCTTCGATGACCTCGTCCGCGTCTGAGGCCAAGCGCGCGAAGTCGTACTTGCGTCCCACGTCGCGCGCGGTGACGCCCGCGGCCGTCGCAATCGAGACGAACTCCGCGCCCCGCGCCTTGAAGTTCGGCAGAAGGAATTTCTGCGCGTAGCTGCCCGCGCCGACGAAGCCGACGCGCAACGCCCGCCCGCCTCGGTTGATGACGGCCGCGCTCTCACCGACCGCCGCGCGCGTCGCGGCCCCGGCGCGCGTCTCAAGCTCGCGCCCCGTGTCGTAATTGAGGACGACGCCGAGGTAAGGCTCTTTCGACTCGCCCGAGATGAGTTGATACGCGCGCCCGCCCTCCTCGACCGGGAAGCGGTGTGTGACGAGCGGCGCGACGCGCACGCTCCCGGCGGCGACGAGGTCGAGGAAGGCTTCGAGGTTGCGCCCCTCCGTCCAGCGCACGTAAGGCAGAGGGTAATCGTGCCCGCGCTCCTCGTACTCGGGGTCGTAGCGGCCCGGCCCGTAAGACATCGAAACTTTCAGAGTCAGCTCGCGCTCGTAGTAAACCTTGCGCGGGACGTTCATGCCGACCAGCCCGACGGCGACGACGCGACCCTTCAGACGCGAGACCTCGCCCGCGAGCTCGACCGGCTCGTCCGAGCGCGTCGCGGCCGTAATCACGACGGCGTCCGCGCCGCGCCCGCGCGACCACTCGAAGACCTTCCGCTTCACGTCGCCGCCCGTCACCGCGCCGTCGTCCGCGCCGAGCGTGCGCGCGAGCGCGACTCTGGTTTCGTCCAAGTCGACGCCGAAGACGCGGCAGCCGTTCGCCCTCAGGAGCTGCACCGTCAGTTGCCCGAGGAGCCCCAAGCCGATGACGACGACGGCCTCGCCCAGAGTCGGCTCCGCGAGCCGGACGCCCTGCAAGGCTATCGCGCCGAGCGTCGCGAACGCGCCCGCCTCGAAGTCGACGCCGTCGGGCAGCCGCGCGCACAGATTCTTCGGCACCGACAGAACCTCCGCGTGCGAGGCCGCGCCCGCGCCCGCGCACGCGACGCGCTCGCCGGCGCCGAACTCTTCGGCCCCGCGCCCGACGGCGATCACGCGGCCGGCCGCCGAGTAGCCGAGCGCGTTCGACGCGTCGAGCTTCGCGCGCACGGCGTTGACGGTGCTCTCCAAGCCTTCCGCCTGCGCCTTCTTGATGACTTGCCTGACGAGGTCGGGACGCTCGCGCGCCTTGCCCAAGAGACTCTTGCGTCCCAACTCGACGGCCATCCGCTCCGTCCCCGCCGAGATGAGCGAGGCGGCCGTGCGCACGAGCACGCGCCCCTCGCGCGCGGCGGGCGCGGGCACGTCGGCCACCGTCACCTCGCCCGTCCTGTAGTTCTGGAGAATCTGTTTCATGCGGGCGTCGGCCGGCTCAGATGAACTTGATGCGGCGCGCGGCGAAGGCGACCATGCGCAGGAGCAAGACGCCGTGCGACCAGCGATTGATATTAGTCTCGCCGTAGGTGCGGTCGCGGTAGCGCACGGGGAGGTCGAGTATTTTCAGGCCGAGCTTCGACGCTCCGAACAGCAGGTCGAAGTCGCCGAACGGGTCGAAGTCGCCGAAGTAGTGACGGCCCTCGGCTATCCTCTCATAATCCTCGCGCCACAGAACCTTCGTCCCGCAGAGCGTGTCCTTGACGGGCTGGCCCAGCAGCCAAGAGAAGGCGAGGCTGAAGAACTTGTTGCCGACGAGGTTGGCGAAGCGCATCGCCTCGCCCTCCATCGGGTAGACGAGGCGCGAGCCGTTGACGAAGTCGGCCTTGCCCGTCGCCAACACTTCGAGGAAGCGCGGCAGGTCTTCGGGCGGCACGGTCAAGTCGGAGTCGAGAATCATCAGCACGTCGCCCGACGCCTCGCGGAAGCCGAGACGCACGGCGTCGCCCTTGCCCCTGCCCGTCTGCCTCAGAAGCTTCGCGCGCCGCTCCGGGTGCGCCGCCATCTCGCGCTCGATCGCCTCAAACGTGTCGTCCTTCGAGCCGCCCTCGACGAAGACCATCTCCGTGCCCGCGCCGAGCTCGGGCACGCGCGCGAAGATGTTCGCGACGTTGCCGGCCTCGTTGCGCGCGGGGATGACGACCGAGACGACGGGCCGCTCGCGCGCCGCTTCGGCCTCGGGCCGCGCGACGACGAAGTGCGTGAGCGCGAGCAGGCTCAGCGGCCAGAGCTTCGCGAGATAGCGGTTGGCGACGGTCGAGACGGGCGGCAGGCGCAGGGGCAGAAGAATCTCGGCGCGGTGGCGTATGACCTCGAAGCCCGCGAGCGAGAGGAGGCCGGTCAGGTCTTCGACGGTGAACCAATTCTGCGCGAGGTTCGGGCGCGCGAGCCCGGCGCGGCGCGCGGCGGCGAGCGGCAGCTCCCACAAACGGTTGTAGAAGTTGAGGACGAGGCGCGTCCGCGGCGTCGCGAGGCGGCGCAGTTGTTCGAAGACGCGCTGCGCGTCCCAGAGGTCGTTGACCACGTCGGAGAGGATGATGTAGTCGAACTTCCGTCCGCCGAGCCGTTGCGCGAGGTCGTCGTGGGCGTCGGCGTGGACGAAGGTGAGATGCGGGTGACGACTCTGCGCGCGCCCGACCATCTCGGCGGAGAAGTCGAGCCCGACGCCCTCCGAAGGCTTGAGCGAGGCGAGCAGATCGCCGCGCGCGCAGCCGACCTCGACGACGCGCGCGCCCTCGGGGATGAAGAACCCGTAGATCTCCGCGAGCCTCTTCTGGTACGCGCCCCCGAGTCCGCGCCGCTCGTCCATCCAGCGGGCGACGGCGTCCCAGTGGGCCGCGCGCTCGCTCCGGTAACGCTCTTCGGCGGCGTCAACGCGCGCGACTCCGGCGGACGCGCCGCCGCCTTCGCGCAGCGCCGCCCCGCGCGGCGTCGCCGCCGACTCGGACGCGCCCGCGCTCGCTTCAGCTTCTTTGACGAGATTCATCGGCGGCTCTCAACTCAAGCAGGACGCTCAATATATTAGGCGTCGGAGTCTGAGACAAGCGCGGGCGCATATTTGACTTCCCCGCGGGCGTCCATATCATACCGTGCGGCCCGCGATGTCCGAACGCCCCGCACGACGCGACGAGGAAGAAGAAGGCCGCGCCCGGCACTCGCGCGCGCGTCTGGTCGCCGCGTGCGCGTTGGTCTTTCTCGTCGCGCTCGGCGTCCGCGCGCTCCAATGGCAGGACAACCGCCACTACTTTCTGCCGTTCGCCGGGATGAGCGGCGAGTACAAGGCGCACGCGCTCACGCTCGTCCGCGGAGACCTGCGCGGATTCCTGCAAGGGCCCGACCCGCCGAGCGACGCCAACGTCGTCAAGCACCCGCCCGGCTACCCGCTTCTGATGGCCGCCGTCTACGCCCTGTTCGGCGAAAGCGACTGGGCGCTGCGACTCGTCCACATCGCGCTCGACTCGCTCGCGGCCGTCCTCGTCGTCCTCATCGCGCTTGAGCTTCTGCCGCTCTCGGTCGCCTTCTCGGCGGGCCTCCTCGTCGCGCTCTCGCCGCAGCTCGCCTACCACTCGTTCGCGCTCGTCCCCGACCCCCTCGCCGCGCCGCCCATCCTCGCCGCGCTTCTTCTCCTCTTGCGCGCGCGGCGCTCGGCGCGAGTGGCGCACGCGGTTGCGGCCGGCGCGCTCGTCGGCCTCTCCTGCTGGCTGCGCTCGAACGCGCTGCTCCTCCCCTTCTTCATGGCCGCGCTCGCGCCGCTGCTCGTCGCGCGCGGACGCCGTCTGCGATTCGCGGCCGCGCTCGTCGGCGCGTCGCTCGCTTGTATCCTGCCCGTCACGATTCGCAACGCCGTCTACTTCCGCAGCTTCATCCCGCTCTCCCTGTCGGCCGGCATCACGCTCGTCGAGGGCATCGGCGTCTACGACAAGGAGGGTCGCTTCGGGCTGCCTTCGTCGGACTACGGCGTGACGAAGTGGGAGGCCGAGACTTACGGGCGGCCCGACTACCTCGGCACGCGCTTCGCGCCCGACGGCGTCGAGCGCGAGCGCAACCGCGTGCGCGCGGGCCTGCGCGTCATGCGACGGGAGCCCGTGTGGTTTCTCGGCGTGATGCTGCACCGCGCCTTCTCGATGCCGCGCCTCGCGCGCGTCGAGACGATTGCTCGCTCGCCTGCCACGACGCGCCCGCTCGAACTCCCCGAAGGCGCCACTCCCGCGCAGCGCGTCGCGCCCTCGCAGTTCACGCCGGCCGACCCGTCCTCGACCCGTCTTAACTTCGGCGTCCTGACCGGCCTCGACCCGCCGCTCACCTTCGACGGCGACGCGCCGGGGGCGCTCTTCGTCTCGCAGCCGCTCGCGGTCGAGCGCGGCACGGACTACATCTTGCGCATACCCTTGCGCGTCGAGCGCGGCAGCCTCGTCGTCGAGGTGCTCGACGCGCGCGACCGCTCGCTCATCAGCGCGACGCCCGTCGTCCACCCCATCAACTACCTCGACTACACGGCCGACACGCAGCCCTTCGTCAACGTCGAGCGCCCGTTCGTCACGGGCGACGCTTCGCAGGTGCTCGTCGCGATTCGCAACGGGGGCGCGCGCGGCGGGCCGTTCGCGGCGTCCGCGCGCGAGGCCGAACTCTTCGCGCTCGGCCCCTCGTCTCACACTTGGACGCGTCTGCCGCGCGCCGTCCTCCGCCCCGTCCAAAAACTTTTCCTGACGGCCGTCATGCTCCCGCTCACGCTCGTCGGCCTACTGCGCCTCGCGCGCGCCCGCCGTTGGGCCGCGCTCGCCGTCCTGCTCGTCGTCCCCGTCTACTACATGAGCGTCCAGTCGGCCCTCTGGACGGAGTTTCGCTACGTCATGGCGATGCACTACACGCTCTTTATACTTTCGGCCGCCGGACTTCACTCCATCTCGAAGACGCTCACGAACGGCGCGCGACGATTGTTCGATAAGCCTCGACGTACTCGCGCGTGACGGGTTCGGCCGTGAAGCTCAGCGCGAGTCGCCGGTTGTTGACGGCCATCCGCTCGCGGAGGTCTGGATGTTCGAGCAGGCGGCCGATCTTTTCGGCGAGCGACGCGGGCTCGCGCGGCTCGACCCAGAGGCAGTTGTCGGGCTCGACGAGGTAGTCGGCGGCGGCGCGTATGCGGGTGGTGACGACGGGCAGTCCGGCGGCGAGCGAGTGGAAGACGACCATCGGGAAGCCTTCGTAATGATAGGTCGGGAAGACGAGCGCCGTGCTCCCCTCGTAAAACGCCGCCGTCTCACTTTCGGGGACGAGCCCCGTGAAGCGCACGCGCTCGCGCAAGTCGAGCCGCTCGGCCTCGCGCTCGGCCTCGGCGCGCGCCGGCCCGTCGCCCACGCACGCGAGCACGAACTCGTGACCGCGCTCGCGCAAGACTGCGCACGCGCGTATCACGTCGAGCAGGCCCTTCGCCGGGATGAGGCGCGCGATGAAAAGGAGGACGGGCGCGCCCGCGCCGGCGCCGAGACGCGCGGCCAGCTCGCGCCGCTTGCGCTCCGCGTCGGCAGCAGCCTCGACGCCCTCGGACGCGTCGCGCCGCGCGACGACGTTTTTGACGACGAACAGTTTCTCGCGCCCGACGCCCGCGCGCGCGAAGTTCTCAAGCTCCTCGGTGGAGAGCAGGCCGATGCCGTCGGCGCGCGAAAAAAGCGTGCGCGCCGCGCGGCGGAGCAGCGGGTTCGTCGTCTCAAGCAGCGCACCGTCCGAGCCGTGGACCTTGACGAAGAGGCGCGCGCCGCCTCGCCTGCCGAGCAGAGAAACTGTGACGGCGTCGCGGACGAGGGCCTTCGTGTCGAAGGAGGTGTTGAGGTGTAGGAGGTCGAAGCGGGTTGATGAGAGCCGCGCCTTGAGGCGTCGCGCCGCGTCGAGGACGCGCCGCACTCTCTCGGCGTGCGAAGTGCCTCCGGGCCGCTCGCCGTAGACGTAAGTCTCTTCCTCGACTCCGACGCCCTGCCGTCGCAGCTCCGCGACGAACGGCGGCTCGCAGGCCGCGGGCCCGCCCAAAGATTCGCCGTCAGGCATTCCGACGAGTACGCGCACCGTTAATTTTTCACCTCGCCGGCCAACTCGCCGTAGAGGCGTTTGAGCGACGCGATGTGTGACTCGATTGAGAACTCGCGCGCGGCCCACTCGCGCGCGCCCGCGGCGAGTCGCGCGCGCAGCCCGTCGTCGCAGGCGAGCTCCGTCATGCGCCGCGCGAGGTCTTCCGACGACCCGGCCGCGAACAGCGCCGCGTGCCGGCCTTCGCCCGAAACCTCTCGCAGCGGGCCGATGTCGGAGAGCAGGCAAGGGGCCCCCGCCATCATCGCCTCGACGGCCGCGATGCCGAAGCCCTCGCGGCGCGAGGAGAGCACGAACGCGTCGAGCGCGGCGAGGATGTCGGGCACGTCCGCGCGCGCGCCGAGAAAATGAACCCGCTCGGCTATCTTCGCATCCGTGCAGAAGCGCACGCACTCGTCGTAGAGTTGCGGCGCGGCCGGGTCGCGCGCGCCGGCGAACAGAAAACGCGCGCGCGGGACGCGCTCGAAAAATCGCGGCAGCGCGCGGCACGCCGTCATCGGGTCTTTGCGCCCGTCCGCGTAGAAGTTGCCGACCATGCCGTAGAGCAGCTCATCGTCCGCGACGCCGAGCCCGCGTCGCAGTTCGCGCGCGTCGCCCACGGGGCGCAGACGCCGCGCGTCCACGCCGTTGTGCACGACGCGGAAATGACCTTCGGTCGCGAAGCCGGCTTCGGTTTCGAGGCGCGCGAGGAGGTCAAAACTTACGGCGACGCACGCGGCCGCGCGCGGGACGACCACGCGCAGCGCGAGACGGTTCTTGGCGTCGGCTTCGAGCAGATGGAAGCTGAGCACGCAGCGTGCGCGCGTGCCGCGCGCGGCGATGAGCGCGTGCAGGGCCTCGACCGCCTGATGACAATGAATGACGCGCGCGCCGCGCTCCTCTATCACGCGGCGCAGGCGCGCGGCCAAATCGAGGTCGACGGGCAGACGACGTTCGAGCCTGACGAACTCCGCGCCCGAGCTTCGGAACTCGTCTTCGAGTCGGCCGCCGCCGGTCGCGACGAGAGTTAAATCCAGATTGTTGGCGCGCGCGTTGCGGCACACGTCGAGCGCGAGCGTCTCTGTGCCGCCGCGGTTGAGCGAGTCGAGTATGTGCAGAACTCTCATGGCGTGGCGCGGGTGCTTTAATATAGAGACGCGCCCCTGAAAGCGCCAACGAAGAAGTGACGAGTGACAGGTGACGAGTGACGAGCAGGTGTGCCGTCCGTGATGAGCGATTCAGTTTCCGTCGTCGTGCCGTCTTACAACCACGCGCCGTTCGTGGAGGCGACGCTGCGCTCGGTCTTCGCGCAGACGCACGCGCCCGCCGAGTTGGTCGTCATCGACGACGGCTCGGCGGACGGCTCTGTGCGCCGCATCGAGCGCGCGCTCGCGTCGTGCCCCTTCCCGTGTGAACTCGTCGCGCGCGAGAACCGCGGCCTGAGCGCGACTCTCAACGAGGGCCTCGCGCGCACGCGCGGGCGTTACTTCGCCTACCTCGGCTCGGACGACGTGTGGCTGCCGGAATTTTTGGAGGCGCGCGTCCGCGTGCTGGTCGCGCGTCCGCGCGCCGTCCTCGCCTACGGCAACGCCTACAGCATCGACGCCGACTCGCGCATCGTCGACTCTTCGGCCGACTGGGCCCGCTACGAGGACGGCGACGTGCGGCGGATGCTCTTGGGCGTCCTCGCCCCGCTCAGCCCGACCGTCGTCTACCGCCGCGCCGCGCTCGCGGGGCACCGCTGGAACGAGCGCGCGCGGCTCGAAGACTACGAGCTTTATCTCCGTCTGAGCGCCGAGGGCGAGTTCGCGTTCGACGAGCGCGTGCTGTCGGCGTGGCGCGTCCACGGGCGCAACGCGAGCGAAGACCTCTCGATGATGCTCGAAGAGCGCCTCGCGGCGCAGCGCGGCGCGGCCCGCGCGTTGAAGCTGACGGAGCGCGAGTTGGCGGAATTTCAGGCGCTCGCGCGCTTCCGCTCGGCGGAGGAGTTCATCCGCCGCGGGCGGAAGTTGCGGGCCGCGCGGCTGTTCGTCAGAAGCCTTCCGGGCGTCCCTTCGGCGCGCGACGCGGCGCGCACCGTCGTCAAACTCCTCACGCCGCAGGCGCTCATCGAGCGCCGACGCCGGCGCGCGCGCGAGGATGCTTTCCGGCGCTACGGGCGTCTGTCTTTGGACTCCGCGGGGGCGTCTCCCGAAGACGGGGCCGCGCGGCCGGACACGAAGGCGCGAACGTCCTGACGCGTGTCGCGCTCGCGCCCGACGCGCGGACGCGTATACAATCGCGGCGTTACGATGACCCGAAGTTTTCGCGAGGGGCTGCCCTTCCACGTCAAACTGCTCGCCAAGCGGCTGCTCGTCGGGGCGGTCGGCGCGCTCGTCCGCGCGGCCGCCCGCTCGGTCAACTTCACGCGCCGCCTGCTCGACTTCGCCGTCAAGCACGGCCTCAACCTCCCGCGCGCGTGGGACGTGCGCCCGCGCGACTATCACGGGGAACCGCTCCTCCCGGCGGCCTTCACCGCGCGCGACTTTCTTCTCCTGAACGAAGGCTTGAAGGCCGCGCGCGCGTCGGACGATGAGAGCCGCGCCGGCGGGGAGATTAAGACTTCGGTCATCATCCCCGTCTTCAATCAGGTCGAGTACACCTTCCACTGCTTGCGCTCGCTCGTCTCCGAAATCGACTTCCGCGAGACCGAAGTCATCGTCGTCGACAACGCCTCGCGCGACGAGACGCGCGCCTTGCTCGCGCACTTCGAGGGCTTGGTGCGCGTCATTCACAACGACGAGAACCGCGGCTTCGTCGACGCGTGCAATCAGGGCGCGGCGGCCGCGCGCGGGCGCTTCCTCGTCTTCCTCAACAACGACACGGTCGTCTTGCGCGACTGGCTCGCGGCGCTCGTCGAGACCGTCGAGCGGGACGAGCGCGTGGGCGCGGTCGGCTCTCTGTTTCTCTACCCGACGGGCATGGTGCAGGAGGCCGGCTCGGTCGTGTGGCGCGACGGCGGCGCGCACCACTACGGCTGGGGCGGGCGCGCGGACGACGCGCGCTTCGCGTTCGCGCGCGAGGTGGACTACTGCTCGGGCGCGTCGCTGCTCGTCCGCCGCGAGCTGTTCGAGCGGCTCGGCGGCGTCGACCGCCGCTACGCGCCCGCCTACTACGAGGACGTCGATTTGTGCTTCGGCGTCCGCGCGCTCGGCTACGGCGTCGTCTACCAGCCGGCCTCGCGCATCGTCCACTACGAGGGCGGGACGGCGGGGCGCGACACCTCGACCGGCTTCAAGCGCTATCAGGTGACGAACCGCGCGGTCTTCGTCGCCAAGTGGCGCGAGGTTCTGGAGCGCGAGCACTTGGGGCAAGACCCGGCGCGCGTCGAGGAGGCGGCGACGCGCAGGGGCGGGCCGCGCTTCGTCGTCTTCGACGAGCGCGTGCCGACGCCCGACCGCGACGCCGGAAGCGCCCGGATGTTCTTCATCCTCCGCGCGCTCGCCCGCCGCGGCCGCGTCACGTTCGTCCCCTTGACGCGCATGTACGGGCCGGAGTACGAGCGCCGGCTCTGGCGCGAAGGGATAGAGACGGCGAGCGCCGTGGACTACAAGCGCCTCGTGAAGGAGAGGAAGTTCGCGGCCGCCGTCTTCAGCCGGCCCGGCGTCGCCGACGCCCTGATGGAGGGCGTGCGGCGTCTCTCGCCCGCGACGAAGCTCGTCTTCGACATGGTCGACGCCTACTTCATACGGCTCGGGCGCGAGTACGAGCAGACGGGCGACGAGGGGGCGCGCGAGGAGTCGGCGCGCTACCGCGAGATGGAGACGCGTCTTGCGCGCGCGAGCGACCTCGTCTGGTGCAACTCCGCCGGCGACAAGGAGGCGATGACCCGCCTCGCGCCGGGCGTCCCCATCGAGGTCATCCCGACGATTCACGAGCTGCACGACGGCGGCCCCGCGTTCGACGGGCGGAGCGGCCTGCTCTTCGTCGGCAACCTCGTCCACCGCCCGAACTCGGACGCCATCCACTACCTGATGCGCGAGATTCTGCCGCACGTCCGCGCGGAGCTGCCCGGCGTGAGGCTCACCATCGTCGGCGACAACGTGACGCCGGAGGTCGCGGCTTACGAGTCGGACGCGGTGCGCGTCGCGGGCTACGTGCCCGACGCCGGCCCGTTCTGGCGCGGGGCGCGCGTCGTCGTCGCGCCGCTGCGCTTCGGCGCGGGCGTCAAGGGCAAGGTCGGCGAGGCGATGTCTTACGGCCTGCCGGTCGTCGCCACCTCGGTCGCCGCCGAAGGGTTCGGGCTGACGGACGGCACGCACGTCCTCGTGCGCGACGACCCGCGCGAGTTCGCCGCGGCGGTCGTCAAGCTCTACACGGACGAAATCCTCTGGCGGCGTCTCGCGGACGAGGGCCGCCGCCACATCGAGCTTCATTACACGCCGGAGCGCGTCGCCGAAGTCGTGGGCGGCTCGATCGAGGCGCTCGGCGTCACCCTGCGGACGCGCGTCGAAGGTGGGTCGCGTTGAGAATCTTAATCACAGGCTGTCGCGGTTTTCTGGGCGGGAGCGTCGGCCGCCACGCGGCGCGCGCGGGGCACGAGGTTCTGGGCGTCGGGCGCGCGGCGCAAGGCCCGCCCGCGTGGCCGGGCGCTTATGCGGCGGCCGACGTGGTCAGCGCCGACCTCTCCGGCCTCGTGCGCGACTTCCGGCCCGACGCCGTGCTGCACGCGGCGGGGACGGCGTCGGTCGCCGACTCGCTCCGCGCGCCGCTCGACGACCTGCGCGCCTCGCTCCTCAGTTGGGCCAACGCGCTCGACGCCGTCCGCCGCGCGGGCTCGCGCGCCGTCGTCCTCTTCCCTTCGAGCGCGGCCGTCTACGGCGAGTTGGGTGAGACGGACGAGGCCGCCGACGAGGAGACGCCCGCGCGCCCCGTCTCGCCCTACGGCTTTCACAAGGCGGCGTGCGAGCTCGTCGCGCGCGAGTACGCCGAGTGCTACGGCCTGCGCGTCGTCTCGTGCCGCCTCTTCTCACTCTTCGGGCCGGCGCAGCGCCGCCTGCTGGTCTGGGAACTCTACCGGCAGTGTGTCGCGCCGGGCGGCGCGGTGTGGCTCGAAGGGACGGGCGAAGAGACGCGCGACTACCTCCACGTCGAGGACGCTTCGGCCGCGCTCGTCGCGCTGATGAAGACGGACGGCGGGGGGCGCGAGGCTGAGGCGGCGCGCGTTGGTGAAAGACGCGCCGGCTCGCACGCGGTCGTCAACGTGGCGAGCGGCGTCGAGACGCGCGTGGCGGATTTGGCCGCGATGGTGCGCGACATGGTCGCGCCGGGGAAGGAGATTGAATGTCGCGGTCAAGCGCGCGCGGGCGACCCCCGCCGCTGGCGCGCCGACAACTCGCGCCTGCGCTTGCTCGCGCCCGCGTGGACGCCGCGCCCGCTCCGAGAGTCTCTGGCCGAGTGCGTCGCCGCGTGGCAAGTAGAGACTAGCTAGATGACTCGGCCGTCCGTTCGACTATCGCGTCGAGGATGCGTCCGGCGGTGCGTCCGTCCCAGAGCGGCGGGACGCGCGGCTCGCGCGCGCCGTCGCGCGCCTCTTCGAGCGCCGCGAGCGCCGCGCCGACGATGCGCTCGGTGTCCGTGCCGACGAGTCGGTTCGTGCCCATCTCGATGGTGACGGGCCGCTCGGTGTTCTCGCGCAGGGTCAGACAAGGGATGCCGAGCGCCGTCGTCTCCTCCTGTATCCCGCCCGAGTCGGTCAGCACTAAGGCCGCCCCGCTGTAGAGGCGAAGGAAGTCGAGATAGCCGAGCGGCTCGACGAGTCGCAGGTTCGGCGACGCCGCGACGCGCGAGGCGAGCCCGAACTCTTCTATCTGCCGCCGCGTGCGCGGGTGGACGGGGAAGACGACCGTCACGCGCTCGCTTATCGCTTCGAGCGCCGCGAGGACGCGCGTGAAGGTCGCGCGGTCGTCCACGTTCGACGGGCGGTGAAGCGTGACGACGGCGTACGGCCGCGACGCGACCCCTAGCTCCTCGCGCACGCGCGAGCCCGCGGCCCGCCCCAAGTGCTTGAGCAGCGAATCTATCATCACGTTTCCGACGAGGCGGATTCTCTCGGCCGGCACGCCCTCGGCGAGCAGGTTCCGGTCGGCGTCCTCGGAGGGCGTGAGCAGGAGGTCGGCGATCTGGTCGGTGAGCAGCCGGTTAATCTCCTCGGGCATCGCGCGGTCGCGGCTCCTGAGTCCCGCCTCGACGTGGGCGACGGGGACGAGCAGCTTCGCGCAGACGAGCGCGCACGCGAGTGTCGAGTTCACGTCGCCGACGACGACGACCCAGTCGGGCCTCTCCGCCAACACGACCGGCTCGAACAGCTCCATCACGCGCGCCGTCTGCGCCGCGTGCGACCCCGAGCCGACGCCCAGATAAACGTCAGGCTCGGGCAGCGCCAAGTCCTGAAAGAACGCCTCCGACATCCGCGCGTCGTAGTGCTGGCCCGTGTGGACGACCAGCGGCGCGAACTCCCCGGCCCGCCCCCGCATCGCCTCCACGACCGGCGCGACCTTCATGAAGTTCGGCCGCGCCCCGACGACGTTGATGACTTTCAGCATTCAGTAGTCGGCGGTCGGCGGTCGGCTCGCAGCAAGGTCAAAACGCCGGGTGCTGAAAGCTGACGGCCGAGAGCTTAGAGTCGGATGATGCGCGCGCAGGAGGCGCGGCGCAGGTCGCTTTTGAGGGCGTTGCGGGTGTCGACGATGAGTCGGGAGAGCTCGCAGACGCGCGGGTAGTCGATGTCGGAGTGGTCTGTGACGATGACGACGCAGTCGGACGCGCGCAGCTCGTCTTCGGTGAGCGCGACCGACTGCAGGGGCTCGCCCGAGCCGTCGCTGTGCGAGTCGTCGAAGCGCACCTCGGGGATGAAGGGGTCGTGGTAGCGCACGTCAGCGCCCTTCGCCCGCAGGCGGTCGATGATGGAGAGCGCGGGGGACTCGCGCACGTCGTTGACGTCCTTCTTGTAGGCGACGCCCAAGAGCAGGACGCGCGCGCCGTTCAAGGCCTTGCGCTCGTCGTTGAGGCCGTCGGTGACGAGCGTGACGACGTGCTCGGGCATACGCGAGTTGACCTCCTCGGCCAAGCCTATGAAGCGCGAGTCGAAGCCGTGCTGTCGCGCCTTCCAAGAGAGGTAGTGCGGGTCGAGCGGGATGCAGTGGCCGCCGATGCCGGGGCCGGGGTAGAAGGGCATGAAGCCGAACGGCTTGGTCGCGGCCGCGCGGATGACCTCCCACGTGTCGATGCCGAGGTGGTAGCAGAGCCGCGCCATCTCGTTCGCCATGCCGATGTTGACGGCGCGGAACGTGTTCTCAAGCAGCTTCGCCGCCTCGGCCACGCGCGCCGAGGAGACGGCGTGAACGTCGCGGACGATGCGCCCGTAGAGCGCGGCGGCCGCGTCGGTCGAGTCGTCCGTCGAGCCGCCGACGACCTTCGGGATGTTGTGCGTCTGGAACTGCGGGTTGCCGGGGTCGACGCGCTCGGGCGAGAAGGCGAGCAGGAAGTCCTCGTCCAACTTCAGGCCCACCTCCTCGAACATCGGGAGCAGAACCTCGTCGGTCGTGCCCGGGTAGGTCGTCGACTCCAAGACGACGAGCTGCCCGCGTCGCAGCCGCTTCTGAATCTCGGCCGCGGCGGCGAGGATGTAAGAGATGTCGGGCTCTTTCGTCTTGCGCAAGGGGGTGGGGACGCAGATGATGATGCAGTCGCAGTCGGCGAGGTGGTCGAAGTCGGTCGTCGCGCGCAAGTGTTTCTTCGCGACCTGCTCCCTGATGATCGACGACGCCACGTCGCCGATGTAGGACTCGCCCGCGTTGATCTGCTCGGCCTTGCGCTCGTCGACCTCGAAGCCGGTGGCGAAAAGCCCTTTGCGCGCGAACTCGGCGGCGAGCGGCAGGCCCACGTAGCCCAAGCCGATGACGCCGACGCGCGCCTCGCCCGTCTCGATGCGTTTGATGATGTCGTCTTTAATCATGCCGGTGTACCAGCGCCGCCGCGATGAAGGTTAAAGAAGCCCGTAAGTCGTGAGGGGCGCTCGAACGAAAGCGCCCCCCGCAAGCCGTCAAGACTAGAAAAGCGCCCCGGCGGTGTCAAGCGCGGGCGCGGGCGCGGCCCGCGTGAGCGCCGCGCGCGTTGTCTGCTATCCTCAACCCCCGAAGATGAAACGCTGCCCGACCTGCCAGCGCACCTACGCCGACGACGCGCTCAACTTCTGCCGCGCCGACGGGGCGGCGCTCCTGCGCCACTCCTCGCCGCTCTTCGAGTACCGCGAGACGCTCGTCCGTCTGCCCGGCGCGCCGACGACGGGCGAGATGCCGACCGAGCTTCTGCCGACGACCGGCGGCGCGGGCTCGACCTCCTCGCAACTGACCGCGCCGCTCGCCCCCGCCCCGCGCCGGCGCGGCGCGCGCTCGCGCGCCATCGACTCGCTCGCCGTCCTCCCGCTCGAAGAGTCGAACCGCTCGCCCGAGTCGGAGTACTTGGCCGAGGGCATCACGGAGGCCGTCATCAACTCCCTGTCGCAGCTGCCGCGCCTGCGCGTCACGCCGCGCGCCAGCGCGTTCCGCTACCGCGGGCGCGACCCGCAGGAGGCCGGGCGCGAGTTGGGCGTCCGCGCCGTCCTCGCCGGGCGTCTGCAACGTCACGGCGAGCTTCTGCTGGTGAGCGCCGAGCTGATAGACGTCGAGGAGAGGCGGCAGCTCTGGGGCGAGCAGTACCGACACGAGCTCGACGACATCTTTCGTCTACAGGAGCGCATCGCGGGCGAGATAAGCGAGAAGCTGCGGCTGCGCCTGAGCGGCGAGGAGAAGCGGCGTCTGCGTCGCCGTCAGACCGAGAACACGGCCGCCTATCATCTTTATTTGAAGGGCCGCTACTTCATCAACAAGCGGACGACCGACTGGATCAAGCGCGGCGTCGAGCTCCTGCGCGAGGCCATCGACACCGACCCGGCCTTCGCCCACGCCTACGCGGGGCTCGCCGACGCCTACGCGCTGCTCGCCTCCTCGACCGGCGAGCAGCCGCCCGCCGAGTTCTACCCGATGGCGCGCGCCGCGGCCCTGCGCGCGCTCGAATTAGACCCGACGCTGGCCGAGGCGCACACGTCGCTCGGCTTCTACAAGCTGCTCTACGAGTACGACCTCGAAGGCGCGGGGCGCGAGTTCCGACGCGCCGTCGGGCTCGACCCCTCGCACTCGAACGCGCACGACGGCCTGAGCTTCTACTACAAGGCCGCCGGCCGCCACGAGCGCGCCGAGCGCGCCTGCCGCCGCGCGCACGAGGCCGACCCGTTGTCGCTTTTCGCGCGCGTCAGCCTCGCGTGGGGCCGCTACTTCGCGCGCCGCTACCCGGAGGCCGTCGCGGAGAGCCGCAAGGCGCTCGAACTCGACCCGCGCTTCATCTTCGCCCACTGGATCGCGGGCCTCGCCCAAGCCCTGCAGGGCGAACACGAGGGCGCCATCGAATCTCTCGCCGAAGCGGTCGAGCACTCGGGCGGCGGGCTGACTTTTAAGGCCCTCCTCGGCTACGTCCGCGGCCTCGCCGGCCGGAAGGACGAGGCGCGCGCCCTCCTCGCCGAACTCGAACGGACGGCCGCCGCGCGCTACGTCTCCGCCTACTACTTCGCGCTCGTCCACCTCGGCCTCGGCCGGCACGAAGAGGCCCTGACTCATCTCGAACGCGCGCGCGAAGAACGCTCCGGCTTCCTCGCCTTCCTCCGCGTCGAGCCCGTCCTCGACCCCCTGCGCGACTCCCCGCGCTTCGCCGCCCTCGAACAAAAAGTTTTCAAAAACAGCGACGAGTGACAAGTGGCGGGCGACGAGTCAAAGCGTCGGCCTTAACCCGTCACCCGCCACCGGCCACTCGCCGCTTCTACTTGACCCACTCGTCGGCGACGACCGACTCGACCTTGACGGGGACTTTTTTGACGTACTCCTCGCCGGCCCGGCACATCGCGTCCTCGACCAGCTTCGCCGTCTCCTCGGCCCCGTCGGCGTCGGTCTCGACCACTATCTCGTCGTGCACGACGTTGACCACCCAGCTCGTCGTCCCCTTCAACTCGTCGTGCAGAATCCTCATCGCGCGCTTGATGATGTCGGCCGAGCTGCCTTGAATGGGGCTGTTCTTGCCGTTGCGTTGGGCGAGGGAGGCGGCTTGGCGGTCTTCGGGGTCGAAGTTGAAGCGGAAGAGGCGACCCGCCACGGTGCGCGGGGCGGTGCGCTCGCGGACGGCCTTGTTGGCCGCCTCGCGCAGCCACGCGTCGAGCGCGCGGTAGGTGGCGAAGTAGCGGCGCAGGATGTCCTCGGCCTCGGTCTGCGAAAGCCCCGTCATCATCGCGAAGCGCTGCGCGCCGATGCCGTAGACGACGCCGAAGTTCAGACGCTTCGCGAAGTCGCGCTGCTCCTTCGTCACCGCGTCTAAGGGCACGGCGAAGACCTGCGCGGCCGTGACGCGGTGCAAGTCAGCGCCCGACTGGAAGGCGTCGATGAAGCCCTTGTCGTTCGTAAAATCAGCGAGGATGCGCAGCTCGATCTGCGAGTAGTCGGCGATGACGAGCTTGCGCCGCTCGCCCTGCGCGCGGAAGCAGCGGCGGTACTCGATCGAGTGCGGCACCTGCTGGACGTTCGGGTTGGTGCAGGCGAAGCGCCCCGTGGGCGCGCCTATCTGATGAAAGTTGGCGTGGATGCGCCCCGTCGCGGGGCTGATCTCGCGGAGAATGTTTTCGCCGTAGCTGGTGAGTGCTTTTTGGACGGTGCGGTAGTCGAGGAGTTTGGCGATGATGGGGTATTGGTGCGCGAGCGGCTGGAGCTTCCAGTTGCGCGTCGAGTCGGGGACGGGGACGCCCAAGCGCGTCAGCGCCTTCGTCAGTTGGACGTGCGAATCCAAGTTGATGTCCATGCGCGTCGGCCCGAAGAAGGACTGCTGCGGGGACTCCTCGGCCAGCTCCTTCTGCAACTCCTCGGCCAGCTGCTCGCGCTTCTTCTCGACGATGGCGAGCTGCTCGCGCCAGCGCTCCTTGTCGAGGAAGATGCCGGCCAGCTCCATCGACGCCACCGGCGCGACGCACTCGAACTCCAACTGCGCGCAGCGCCCCAGAGCGTTCGCGCGCAGCTGCTCGATCAGCTTCTCGCGCAGAGGGAGCATGACGGAGGCGTCGCGCGCGGCGTAGGTGAGTTGCGCCTCGGACAGTTCCCCGCCCCAGTCGCTCACCTGCTGCGACTTGTCGAGCGCCTCGTTCAAATATCTTTCCGCGACCGAGGCGAGGCTGTGACGGTCTTCGGGCTCGCCGGCCGAGACGATTTGGCTGGCGAGCAGCGTGTCGAAGAGCCCCGCGCGCTCGACGCGCTCGCCGCCGTTTCCGTTCTCGCGCGAGTCGAAGTCGCCGTGCAGCTCGACTCCCAAAAAATGCTTCGCCCACTTGGCGTCGAACTTCGCGTTGTGCGCGACCTTCACGGGCGTCTTCGCCGCGAGCAGTCGTCGCAGCGGTTCGAGCGCCTCGACGCGGTCGGCCTTGCCTTCGGGCGCGAGGCGGTCGAGGTCGAAGACGAGGACGCCGTCGGGCGCGGCGAGCTGCACGAGCCGCAAGCGACCCTCGTAGGGGTCGAGCGCCGTGGTCTCGGTGTCGAACCCGAGCGCCGCGTGACGCGAGAGCGACTCGCAGGCCGCGGACACTTCGGCGGGGTCGGTGATGAGGCGGTAGTCGGTCGCAGGCATCTTAAGTCGGAAGCGGAAAAAGTGTTTTATGAGAGCCGTGAAATAGCGTCGCGCCCCGGCGCGCGGACGAGCGTCACCAGCAGGAGCGCGGCGACGGCGGCGACGGCCGCGCTCACGAGAAACGCCGCGCGCGCGCCCGCCAGATTCCAGAGCGTGCCCATCAGCAGCGACGCGGGCAGGACTGTAATGCTGAAGGCGAGATTATACAAGCCGTAGGCCGTCCCCCGCTTGTCGGCCCCGACGAGGTCTGCGACGAGCGCCTTCTCCGCCCCCTCGGTCAGCCCGAAGTAGACGCCGTAGAGCAGAAACAGCGCCCACGCCTCGCCGACCGACGACACGAACGCGAACCCGCAGTAGACGACGGCGTACAGAACCCACCCCGCGACGATGACGCGCTTGCGCCCCAGACGGTCGGACAAGTCCCCGCCCGCCAGCGAGCTTAGAGACTTGCAGACGTGGAGCGCCGCCCACAAGAGCGGTATCGAGGCCGCGCCGACGCCCGCCTCCTGCGCGCGCCGCAGGACGAAGAGGTCGGACGAGTTCGCCAGAGTGAACAGCGCGAGGACGACGAGGAAGCGCTTGAAGTTCGAGTCGAACCCGCGCAGCGAAAACTTCGCGGGCGGCGCGACCCGCGCGAGGTCAGTCCGCTCCTCGCGCCGCTTCTCGCGGACGGCGAAGGCGGCGACGAGCACGGCCGCCAGCGCCGGCAGCGCCGCGACGAGGAAGAGCGTGCGGAGGTCTGAGAGCGTCGGCGCGTTCTTGTTCTCGGCGACGAGCGCGATGACGAAAAAACCTATGAGCGGGCCGACGACCGCCCCGGCGTGATCCATCGCGCGGTGGAAGCCGAAGGCGAGCCCGCGCTCCGAGGGCTCGGCCGCGTCGGCGATCATCGCGTCGCGCGGCGCGCTGCGGACGCCCTTGCCGACGCGGTCGGCCAGACGTATCGCGAGCACCTGCGGCCACGTCGTCGCGAGCGCGAGCAGCGTGCGCATCCCGCCGGCCAGCGCGTAGCCCACGACGACCAGACCTTTGCGCCGCCCGCGCCGGTCGCTGAAGTAGCCGGCGAAGAGTTTGAGGAAGCTTGAGACGGACTCGGCCGCGCCCTCGATGAGTCCCATCGCGAGCGGCGTCGCCCCCAGAGTCGTCAGGAAGACGGAGAGGAACGGGTAGATGATTTCGCTGGAAGCGTCGTTGAGGAGGCTGACGGCGCCGATGGCGAGAACGTTTGAAGGGAGTCGGCGGTAGCGGGCGGCGAGCCCGCCGGGCCGCCCCGACGCGGCCGCGGCGTCTGTCCCCGTCTCGCCCATCCGCGCCTTAACGCCTGCGCCCCGGCGCGTTCGCGTTGCGCGGCGCGGGCGCGTCCCGTTCGCCCGGGGAGTACCACCAGTAGGCCGCCCCGCCCGCGAGCAGGAGCAGCGCGAGCACGCCCAAGAGGACGAGGCGCACGGCCCACTTCACCGCGCTCTTCACGAAGAAGTACGCGACGCCGGCCGCGACCAGAAGGACGACGACGAGGACGGCTGTGATTTCCATCGGCTACTGTTTCTTGTAACCGGCGCGGACGACCGTCTTGATGTTGCCGCGCACGTTGAAGTCGCCCTCCACGTCGACTTCGAGCGGGTCGCAGGCCGCGACGAAGTCTTCGAGGATGACGTTGATGACGTGCTCGTGGAAGACCTTCACCTCGCGGAACGAGTTGACGTAGAGCTTCAGGCTCTTGAGCTCGACGCAGCGCTCATTGGGCACGTAGTCGAGGCGGATGGTGGCGAAGTCGGGGAAGTCCGAGAAGGGGCAGACGCAGGTGAACTCGGGGATGTCGAACTTGACGTGAATCTCGCGGCCCGCGTAGTCGTAGGGGAAGGTGTCGAGCGGGTAGAGGTTCATCTCCTCGCGCGGCGTCGGGCGGATGTCGAGGCCCTGCCGGTTGACTTCGGGAAGCGTCGCGTCGGTCACGGACATGTCTGAGTTACTCCTTGATTACTCGCCGCCCGCATCTTAACCGAGCCGCACGCGCCCCGGCAACCGAGCCGCCCGGCGCGCGCCGCCCGCCCCCGAAACGGAGGCGGCCTCGTCGATGCAGGGTGCGGAAGAATGATCCACGAAGCCACACGAAGCGACACGAATAAGAATTGAAGCTGTAAACAGTTGAATCCGTTTCGTGTCGTTTAGTGTGGCTTCGTGGATGATGCCGTTTTGATATTTACGAGACGGGTTCCGATGTCGGTGTGGTCGGGCGCGATTGTGAGTCGCTATAATGAGCGGCCCATGCCCGAAGTCTTCATTCTCACCGCCGCCATTCTGGTGATGGCCCTGCTCTATTCCTCGGTCGGCCACGGGGGCGGCTCCGGCTACCTGGCGGCGATGGCGCTGCTCGGCGTCGCCCCGGAGGTGATGAGGCCGACGGCCCTGACCTTGAACGTCCTCGTCGCCGGCATCGCGACGGTGCAGTTTTACCGCGCGGGTTATTTCTCGTGGCGCACGTTTCTGCCCTTCGCCGTCGCCTCGATTCCGCTCGCCTACGTCGGCGGGATGATTCACTTATCGACCTCCGTCTACAAGCCGCTCGTCGGGCTGGTGCTGCTGTTCGCGGCCTACAGGCTGTGGCTGGACGCGAGCGCGAAGACTTCTGCCCCGCCCCGCATGCCGCCGACGCCCGTCGCCCTTTCCGTCGGCGCGGGCATCGGCCTGTTGTCCGGCCTGACGGGTGTGGGCGGCGGCATCTTTCTCAGCCCGCTTTTGTTGTTGATGAACTGGGCCGACGTGCGGCGGGCGGCGGCGGTGTCGGCCGCCTTCGTGCTCGTCAACTCGGTCGCCGGGCTGGCGGGCAACGTCGCCGGCGTGCGGCGTCTGCCGGGAGCGATTTTCGCATGGGGGGCGGCGGCCGTCGTCGGCGGCGTCATCGGCTCGGAGCTGGGCCGGCGCCGCCTGGCGACGCTGACCCTGCGCCGCCTCCTGTCCGTGGTGCTCGTCGTCGCCGGCCTGAAGCTGATATTCGGCTGACGCGTTTGAGCCGCCGCCGACGGCCGTCGGCCCCGGGGCGGCGCGGGAGGTGTGATGGCCACGCTCTTTTTGATGTGCGGCCTGCCGGGCTCGGGCAAGACCACACTGGCCCGGCAGATCGAGCGCGAGCGCCACGCGCTGCGCCTGACCCCCGACGAGTGGATCGTCAGACTCTTCGGGACGGGCCTGACGCCGCCGGCGCTCGACTGGTGCCGCGACCCCGTCGAGGCGTTGCAGTGGGGAGTGGCCGAGCGGGCGCTGACGCTCGGCGTCAACGTCGTCCTCGACTTCGGCTTCTGGTCGCGCGTCGAGCGCGACGACTTTCGCGCCCGCGCCGCCCGCCTCGGGGCCGGCGCCGAGGTGCACTTCCTCGACGTGCCGCGCGCGGTGCTCGCGGCCCGCCTCGCGGCCCGCAACGCCGACCTGCCCCCCTACACCTTCCGCGTCACCGACGCGCAGCTCGACCTGTGGTGGAGCCTGTTCGAGCCGCCGACCCCGGACGAGCTTCAGATTTCTTAAAGCGGCGGATTTATCCGCGAGGCCACGCGAAGCGACACGAAAATAACTAAGTCTGTTTAGTGTCTCTTCGTGTGGCCTCGCGGACGACTTTCTTAATATCTATGAGATGAGTTCTTATTGCCAAAGCAGGTGTTTCGTGTTATCAGCGTGCGCGCAAGGACGATTGGCGCGTCTTCACAACCTTAGAGGTTAAGCCCTCGCCCGGTCATCCGACTTCTTGAAGGGAGTAGAGCCAATGAAACCCATCCGCAAGATACACGGGGAACTGTTGTCGAGGTACGAGAGCGAGCTGGCGGAGCTTAAATCATTCATCAGAGAGCTGAAGGCCAGGGTTGCCGAGCACGGCACGGAGCCGGAGCACTACGCGGAAGACCTGTCGGAGGCCGAGCACAACGTCACGTACTACGAAGGCGAGATCGCGCGCCTGCGGGCGGAGGGGGGAGGCTACGGGGGCGGGGGCCACACCACCCCGCCGCACACGTCCATGCCGGGCGTCGGCTCGCTTATCGTCTCGGCAATCAGTTTCGCCGCCGGCGTGCTCATCGGCTCAAGCCTGAGGACTCGGAGAGGCGACACGGACAGAGGCGACGGGGCGGAAGGCCGCTGACTAACCTGCCGGCACCGGCCGACCCGCACGAAATTTCAACGACGCAGTTCGATTCGCCCGCGGCCGACGACGACCACGCACGGCGCCGTCGTCGTCGGCCGTCGTCTGTTCACCGGCGGGTGTCGCCTGTTCGCCCGCCGGCATTGGTT